>JAUSAX010000070.1 GCA_030652315.1 Afipia sp.
ACGCCGCGCGACTTCATGTCGAACAGGATGAACGAGATGCCCGACTGCTTCTTCGCATCGGGGTCGGTGCGGCAGAGGCAGAAGATCCAGTCAGCATGCTGCGCCAGCGTGGTCCAGGTCTTCTGGCCGTTGATGACGTAGACGTCGCCCTTGCGCTTGGCGGTCGTCTTCAGCGATGCGAGGTCGGAACCTGCGCCCGGCTCGGAGAAGCCCTGGCACCACCAGTCGTCAAGATTGGCGATGCGCGGCAGGTAGTGCTTCTTCTGTTCTTCGTTGCCGAAGGTGTAGATCACCGGCCCGACCATGTTGACGCCGAACGCCAGCGGCGATGGCGCGGGCGTCGCCTGCAACTCTTCGAGGAAGATGTACTGCTGCACCGACGACCAGCCGGTGCCGCCGTATTCCACCGGCCAATGCGGCACCGCCCATCCCTTTTTGTTCAGGATGCGCTGCCAGTTGACCATGTCTTCCTTGCTCGCGTGGCGGCCTTCCACCAGCTTCTGGCGGATATCGGCGGGAAGACTTTCCTTGAAGAAGGTCCGCACTTCGTCGCGGAACGCGAGTTCTTCCTTGCTGAAACTGAGATCCATTGGACCCTCCTTGGGCGATCAAACACGTAATTATAGGCACCGTCTTTCAGCGCGTCGTCCCGGCGCAGGCCGGGACCCATAACCCCTGGCAGGAGTGGACGAAAGAGATGTCCACCACCATGCCCAAACAGTCAGTCCGCGCCGTATGGGTCCCGGCTCGCGTGCGCAAGAGCGCACTTGGCCGGGACGACGATCGTCTTACTGCAAGATTTCGAACAGGCCGGCAGCACCCATGCCGCCGCCGACGCACATCGTCACCACGCCGTACTTCGCCTTGCGGCGACGGCCTTCGACCAGCACGTGGCCCGCGAGACGCGAACCGGTCATGCCGTAGGGATGGCCGACGGCAACCGAGCCGCCGTTGACGTTGAGCTTCTCCGGGTCGATTCCCAGTTTGTCGCGGCAATAGATCACCTGCACCGCGAAGGCTTCGTTCAGTTCCCACATGTCGATGTCCTCGACCTTGAGGCCGTGACGCTTGAGCAGGCGGGGAATCGCGAACACCGGGCCGATGCCCATTTCATCCGGCTCGCAGCCGGCGGAAACGAAGCCGCGGAAAATGCCGAGCGGCTTGAGGCCCTTCTTGGCAGCCATGGTGTCGCTCATGATCACTGCAGCGCTGGCGCCGTCCGACAGCTGGCTGGCGTTGCCGGCGGTGATGACGCCGCCTTCGCGCACCGGCTTCAGCGCGGCGAGACCTTCCGCGGTGGTTTCGGGACGCGGACCTTCGTCCTGCGACAGGGTGATGTCCTTGAACGAGATTTCCTTGGTGACCTTGTCCGCGACCGCCATCTTGGTGGTCATCGGCGCGATTTCTTCCTTGAAGCGGCCGCCCTGCTGGGCAGCGGCGGTGCGGCGCTGGCTCTCCAACGAGTATTCGTCCTGCTTCTCCCGCGAAATGCCGTAGCGCTTCGACACGATCTCGGCGGTGTCGAGCATCGCCATGTAGACATCGCCCTTGATCTTCATCAGTTCAGGATCGACGGCGTGGAACTTGTTGGCGTGTTCGTTCTGCACGAGGCTGATCGATTCACCGCCGCCGGCAACCGCGATCTCGACGCCGTCATAGATCACCGAACGGGCGGCAAGCGCGATGGCCTGCAGGCCCGAGGCGCACTGGCGGTCGATGGTGGTGCCGGCAACCGACACCGGAAGACCTGCGCGCAGCAGCGCCTTGCGGGCGATGTTGCCGCCGGTGGCGCCCTGCTGCATGGCGGCGCCCATCACCACGTCCTCGATTTCCGCGCCATCGATGCCGGCGCGCTTCACCGCGTGCTCAATGGCGTGGCCGAGCAGCGTCGCGCCTTCGGTGTTGTTGAAAGCGCCGCGATAGGCTTTGCCGATCGGGGTGCGGGCGGTGGAAACGATAACGGCCTGGGTCATGAACGACCTCCTGTTGCAAGTTTGGGTTGTTGCGTTTGATGGCGTTGCTGGTTGCGTAATTCGTGACGAGAGAGTTTTCCGACGCTGGTGCGCGGCAGTTCCTTAAGGAATTCCACGGCCACGGGCAATTCATGCTTGCCGAGTTTTCCGGTGAGGAATGCGCGCAGGTCCTCAATGGTGAATGGCTCCGCGCCCGCGCGTAGCGTCACGAACGCCTTGGATGCCTCGCCGCGATAGTCGTCGGGAATGCCGATCACGATAACTTCCTGAACCGACGGGTGGGTGTAGATCGCCTGCTCGATCATCTGCGGATAGACATTGAAGCCGCCGGAGATGATCAGGTCCTTCTTGCGGTCGACCAGATAGAAATATCCGTCGCTATCCATATAGCCAATGTCGCCGGTCAGGAAGCGGTCGCCAACGAAAGCCTCGGCGGTTTCCGCCTCGCGATTCCAGTAGCCTTTGGTGACGTTCGGGCCACGGATGCGGATTTCGCCGGTCTCGCCGACGGGCATCACTTGCTTCGGATCATCGAGCGACACCACATCCATCTCGATGCCGGGCAGCATCAGCCCGATCGAGCCCGGCTTCTCCGGGCCTTCCGGCGGATGGCCGGTGCCGGGCGAACAGGTTTCGGTCATGCCCCACCCGCTTTTCAGCGCGAGCTTGGTCTTGCGTTCGAACACCTTGGCCACTTCCACCGGCAGCGGAGCGCCGCCCGAGCCTGCATAGACCAGCGACGACAGATCGCGCTTGTCCAAGTCTGGCAGGCTGGCGATGGCGATCCACATGGTCGGCACGCCGGGGAACGCGGTCGCGCGCTTGACCTCGATGTCGCGCATCACCGCTTCTAGATCGAAACGCTGATGCAGCGAAATCAGGTCGCCGTTCTTCAGGGTGCGCAGCAGAACGACGGTGAGCGCGTAGATATGAAACAGCGGCAGGACAAGAATGACGCGCTCGATGGCGTTGCGCTCGGCCTTCTGCTTCGCGCCCCAGACGTCATAGATCGAGACGGCTGAGGTCAGGTTGCTGTGGGTGAGCATCGCGCCTTTGGGCAATCCGGTGGTGCCGCCGGTATATTGCAGCAGCGCGATGTCGTCGGCATCGATCTGCGGCCATGCCGCGGGCTGCTGCGCGTCCTTGACGAAGTCCCTGAAGGTGACGATGGCGGGATTTGCCGGGATCGCGGCCTGCGGGTTGCCGACATCGCCCCAAGTCTCGTCCTCGCAGACGATCAGCTTATCGAGCAGACCTTTCTCGAAAAACTTCAGCGCGGCGGGCAACAGCGTCGCCAGATTGCTGGTGACGAGAATGCGCGCGCCGGAGTCTTTCAGCTTGTGGGTCAGCGCGATCTCGCCGTCGAGCGGGCTGAGATGCACGACGCGCGCGCCGGCCTTCAGCGCGCCAAAGAAATTCACCGGATGATCCGGTGAATTGCCGAGGAACAATGCGATCGACGCTCCCTTGCCGTAACCGGCGCGGAGAAACGCCGACGCAGCGACATCGACCATATCCTGCAGCCCATCGAAGGAGATGGGCCTGTCGCGGAACTCGATCGCAACGCGCGAGCCGAAATCCGCAGCCGCCTTCGCCAGCAAATCCGGCAGGGTGCCGCGCGGGATTGGTGAATCCCAGCGCACACCCTCCGGATAATACTGTTCGCCCGGCCGCGTCATGGGATTACCCCTTGGCGAGGGACGCGAATGTCTTGCCTTCGTCGGCCAGACGCTTGAGCAGCGGCGTGGGCTCGAGCGACGGATCGTTGGTCTGCTTGGCGTAGAACGACAGCCGGTCCGCGATGTGCTTGAGGCCCACGCTGTCGGCGTAGAACATCGGGCCGCCGCGGTAGATCGGCCAGCCGTAGCCGTACAGCCAGACCACATCGATGTCGCTCGGGCGGGCCGCGATCTTTTCTTCAAGAATGCGCGCACCCTCGTTGATCATCGGATACATCAGGCGCTCGAGGATTTCATCGTCGCTGATCGCGCGGCGCTTGAGACCGAGCTTGGCGGTGGTTTCCTCGATCAGCTTTTCGATTTCCGGATCCGGCAGCGGCGAACGCGAGCCGGCTTCGTACTTGTAGTAACCCTTGCCGGTCTTCTGGCCGAAGCGGCCGGCTTCGCAGATCGCGTCGGCGATTTCCGACTTGATGCCGCGGTCCTGACGCGAGCGCCAGCCGATGTCGAGACCGGCGAGGTCGCCCATCGCGAACGGCCCCATCGGCATGCCGAACTTGGTGAGCACCGCATCGACCTGCTGCGGCAGCGCGCCTTCGAACAGGAACTTCTCGGCCTGCTTGCCGCGGGCGGCGAGCATGCGGTTACCGACGAAGCCGTCGCAAACGCCGACCACCACCGGAACCTTGGCGATGCGCTTGGCAACCGCCACCGCGGTCATCAGTGCGTCCGGCGCGGTCTTTTCGCCGCGGACGATTTCGCACAGCTTCATCACGTTGGCAGGTGAGAAGAAGTGCATGCCCAGCACGTCCTGCGGACGCTTGGTCATCGCTGCGATGGCATTGATGTCGAGATACGAGGTGTTGGTGGCGAGCACCGCGCCGGGCTTGGCGTGCTGGTCGAGTTGGCCGAACACTTCCTTCTTGATCGCCATGGTCTCGAACACGGCCTCGATGATGAGGTCAGCATCCTTGACGTTTTCGAGGCCGACCACACCCTTGATCAGGCCCATGCGCTTGGCGGGCGCGTCCGCCGGGATGCCGCCGCGTGCCGCGGTGGCATCGTAGTTCTTCTGCATGATGCCGAGGCCGCGCTTGAGCTGCTCCTCGCCGGTCTCGATCAGCGTCACCGGAATGCCGGCATTGGCGCACGACATCGCGATGCCGCCGCCCATGGTTCCGGCGCCGATGATGGCGACCTGCTTCACTTCACGCGGCTTGGTTCCGTCCGGAACGCCAGCGACCTTGGCGGCTTCACGCTCCGAGAAGAACGCATAGCGCTGCGCCTTCGACTGATCGCCGTTCATGAGTTTCAGGAACAGTTCCCGCTCGGACTTGAGCGCCTGATCGAACGACTGGTCGAGCGAGTGGCTCACGGCCTCTGCGGCAGCGAGCGGCGCTTCCAGACCCCTGTTGCGCTTATTTGCCGCAGCGGCTGCGTTGGTGAAGATCGACTTGTCGGCCTTGGCCGCAGCGAGCTTGGAATCGTCGTCGCGCAGCTTGCGCAGCGGCCGCTTCTCGGCAAGCGCCTTGCGCGCGAAGGCTTCGCCGCCGACAGCGGGTTCGCCATCGATGATTTCTTCGATCAATCCGTTCTTGAGCGCTTCAGCGGCGCCGATCGGATTGCCACCGACGATCATCGTCACGGCCATTTCAGGACCGACCGCGCGCGGCAAACGCTGCGTGCCGCCCGCGCCCGGCAACAGGCCGAGTTTCACTTCGGGAAGACCGAGCTTGGCATCCTTGGTGGCGACGCGGAAGTGACAGCCGAGCGCGAGTTCAAGACCACCGCCGAGTGCGGTGCCGTGAATGGCGGCGACCACCGGCTTGGAGGAATTCTCGATAACCTCGATCACTTCATGAAGGCTGGGCGACTGTGGCGGCTTGCCGAATTCGGTAATGTCGGCGCCCGCGATGAATGTACGTCCGGCGCACGCAATGACGATGGCTTTCACCGAGTCGTCGGCCTGAGCGCTCTTTACACCATCCGCGATGCCCTTGCGCACTGCTGCGCTGAGCGCATTCACCGGAGGGCTGTTGACCGTGACGATTGCAACCGCGTCGCGACGTTCCACCTTGACCACTTCGCTCACACAACTCTCCTTGGTAGCGCTTGTTTTTCAAGCATTTCGCACTGCGGAATTAAATTCGACATCTTGACACGGAGGGATATTTTGAAGCACGTCCTTTGTCAACGAAGACCACATATGCGGTTTTTTACGAATGAAGCGGCCACCGAAGAAACCTGCGACAGATCGCAGCTTTGTTATCGCGCTTTCGCGGGGGCTTGATGTATTGCGCGCGTTTCGTCCCAACGACGGACTGCTGGGAAACCAGGAAATCGCAGCGCGCACGAATTTGCCGAAGCCGACAATCTCCCGGCTGACATACACACTGACAAAGCTCGGTTATCTGACGCCGGTTCCGCGATTTGAGAAATATCAACTCGCGCCTGCCGCGATGGCGCTCGGATACTCGGCGCTCGCGAATATGGGCGTGCGCCACCTGTCGGACCCTTATCGCGATCAACTGATGCGCGAAACCGGCGGCGCAGTCGCCATCGGCGCGCGCGACCGGCTGAGCATGATCTATTTCGGACAGAGCCGCAGCGAGCTGACCGTCGGCGTGCTGCTCGACGTCGGATCGCGGGTGCCGATCGCGACATCGGCCATGGGCCGCGCCTATTTGTGGGCATTGCCTGACGAAGAGCGCGCAACGCTGTTGCGCGAGATCAAGGAACACGCCGGCCCCAACTGGCTGAAGATCCGCGACGGCATCGAGCGCGCCGGCGAATGCGTTGCGAAGCATGGCTTCGCAATGTCCGCAGGCGAATGGCACAGCGACATTCACGCCGTCGGCGTTGCGCTGAAACTGAATGATGGAACCGGACCATACGCCTTCAACTGCGGCGCGCCGGCCTTCAAATTCAGCGAAGTTCTTTTAAAGAACGATATCGGGCCTCGCCTGGTGGCGATGGTGAGAAATATCGAAGTCGCGATGACCGGCTCGATCGGGCGCGGCACGCTAGGCAAAGAAACAGTTGTCAAAAAAATCAAAACAACCGGGGGAAAAGTGACACGTATTGCGGAGGGGATCAGGTAGCCCTGCGGATTTTGCATACGGAGACACCTCTGCATGCGACGCCCCGGATGCGCCTGCGCAAAATCCACTTAAAGTTCTATAAAAGAACTATGTTGGACCTTGTCGCGTTACGATGGTAAGGAGCATGAGACCGCGCCGGCCGATCACGTCGCATGCGGATCACAAAAACAAGAAACTGACAGCATCAAAAAATGAAACCACCAGGAGGAAGAGTTGCACGTATCGCCGAGGGGAACAAATAACCGCCGTCGTTGCGGTTTCACGCAGGGTTCGGGCGCGTCCCGGTCTTGCCGGGACATCAACGTATGATGCAGGCACAAGCGCAGGGGCATGCCCCCTTGCTCACCGTTCGCGACATCAGCGTCGTGTTCGGTGGCATCATCGCGTTGAACGGCGTCTCGTTCGACATGAAGAAGGGCCAGATTCTGGGCCTGATCGGACCGAACGGCGCCGGCAAGACGACGCTCTTCAATTGTCTCAGCCGGCTTTACCAGCCGAGCCAGGGCGAGATCCTGATGGAGGGCGAAAGCATCCTTCATCATCAGCCGTCGAAGATTGCCGCCGCCGGCATCGGCCGCACGTTCCAGAACGTTGCGCTGTTCCCGCGGCTGACGGTACGCGACAACATCCGCATCGGCGGTCATTGCCGCACCAAGAGCGATTTCGTCAGCGACGCGCTGAAACTGCCATGGGTCCGCGAGGAAGAGCGCAAGCTCAACGCGAAGGTTCATGAAATCCTCGACTATCTCGAACTGCACGACGTCGCCGACCGCGAAGTCGCGGGCCTTCCATTCGGCACGCAGAAGCGCGTCGAGCTTGGCCGCGCGCTCGCCGCCGAGCCGAAGATCCTGCTGCTCGACGAGCCCGCCGGCGGCCTCAACCACGAGGAAGTCTATGTTCTCGGCGACCTGATCTGCCGCATCCGTGACGAGCGGCACATCACGGTTCTTCTCGTCGAACATCACATGGGACTGGTGATGAAGATCGCCGACCACGTCGTCGCGCTGAATTTCGGCAAGAAGCTCGCTGAAGGCACGCCAGCCCAGGTGCAGTCCGACCCCGACGTCATCAAGGCCTATCTGGGGAGCAAGGACCAATGAGCATGCTGACAATCAAGGATCTGCGCGCCTATTACGGCCAGATCCAGGCCCTTCACGGCCTTGAGTTCTCGCTCAACGAAGGCAGCGTGACCACGCTGCTCGGCGCCAACGGCGCCGGCAAGACCACGACGCTGCGCGCGATCTGCAACATGATCCGCTCGACGGGCAATATCGAGTTCGAAGGCAAGCCGCTGACCGGCATGTCGACTGAAAACGTCGTCCGTCTCGGCATCGCACACGTTCCGCAGGGCCGCGGCACCTTCACCAACATGACGGTGGAAGAAAACCTGCAGCTCGGCGCGATCTCGCGAAGCGACACCAAGAAGATTCCGGACGACATCGAACGGATGTACGGTCACTTCCCGGTGCTCAAGCAGCGCCACACCCAGCAGGCCGGCACATTGTCCGGCGGCGAACAGCAGATGCTCGCGGTCGCCCGCGCGCTGATGCTGCGTCCCCGGCTGATGCTGCTCGACGAGCCGTCGTTCGGCCTTGCCCCGCTGGTCGTGCGCGACCTGTTCGGGATTCTCAGCAAGATCAACCGCGAGGACAAGGTAACGATCCTGGTGGTCGAACAGAACGCCCAACTCGCGCTTGAACTCGCGGAAAAGGCCTATGTGATCGAAACCGGACGCATCGTGATGTCGGGAAGCGCGAAAGAAATCGCGAACAACGAAGACATCCGCAAATCCTATCTCGGATACTGAGGACTCAGCCATGGAACTGTTTACCAACCAAGTCCTGGCTGGCATTGCCACAGGCGCGATCTATGCGTGCATGGCGCTGGCCATCGTCATGATCTATCAGGCGATCGACCACCTCAACTTCGCCCAGGGCGAAATGGCGATGTTCTCGACCTTCATCGCCTGGCAACTGATGCAGTGGGGCCTGGGCTTCTGGCCCGCGTTCCTGCTGACACTGGCGATCTCGTTCGCCGGCGGCATCGCCATCGAACGGGCGCTGTTCAAGCCACTCACCAACGCGCCCATCCTGGCGCAGGTGGCGGGTTTTATCGCGCTGTTCGCCATCCTCAACAGCGTCGCGGGCCTGACCTGGGACTTCACGATCAAGCAGTTCCCCTCGCCGTTCGGTTCGTCCGGCTTCCTGGGCAGCCAGCTGATCTCGACCCATCAGGCCGGCATGATCGGCGTCACGCTGCTGCTGCTGATCCTGCTGTTCGTGTTCTTCCGCTTCACGCGCATCGGCCTTGCGATGCGGGCGGCGGCATCGTTGCCGGAATCCGCGCGTCTGGTCGGCATCAACACGAGCTGGATGATCGCGCTCGGCTGGGGCATGGCCAGTGCCATCGGCGCCATCGCCGGCATGCTGATTGCTCCGGTGGTGTTCCTCGAGCCCAACATGATGGGCGGCATCCTGCTCTACGGCTTCGCGGCCGCGGTGCTCGGCGGCCTCACCAGCCCGCTCGGCGCGGTGATCGGCGGCTTCCTGGTCGGCGTCTTCGAGAACCTGGTCGGCACCTACATTCCGGGTGTCGGCAATGAACTGAAACTGCCCATTGCGTTGGCACTGATCATCCTTGTGCTTGTCATCAAACCGTCCGGCTTGCTTGGCCGCGCCATCGTACAGCGAGTTTAATCATGAGCACAGTTCAGGACTCAGTTACCCAGCCCGCAGCGGTCGCCGCGCCGTCGAAGAAGTCGATGACGGTCGGCACCACCGCAACCCTGGTGTTGTTAGCGCTGCTGGTTCTCACGCCGCTGTTCGTGAAGAACTTCATCATCTTCCAGATGACGATGGTGCTGATCTACGCCATCGCCATCCTGGCCCTCAACATCCTGACCGGCGGCAGCGGGCAGTTCTCGCTGGGCCAAAGCGCCTTCTACGCAGTGGGCGCCTATACCGCCGGCATCATGATGGAGCATATGGGCGTCAACTACGCGCTGACGCTGCCGGCTGCCGGCATCATCTGCTTCATCTTCGGCTTCCTGTTCGGCTTCCCGGCGCTGCGGCTCTCGGGCGTCTACCTCGCGCTCGCGACCTTCGCGCTCGCGGTGGCGATGCCCCAGTTGCTCAAGCTCGGTGCGTTCGAACACTGGACCGGCGGCGTGCAGGGCCTCGTCATCACCAAGCCGGACGCTCCGTTCGGTCTGAAGATGTCGCAGGACATGTGGCTGTATTACTTCACACTGTTCGTCTCGGCGGTGATCTACGTCCTGGCCATCAACCTGCTGCGAAGCCGGTCCGGACGCGCCATGATGGCGATCCGCGACAACCCGATCGCCGCCTCCGCCATGGGCGTCGACCTGCCGCTCTACAAGACGCTGGCGTTCGGCGTCTCGGCGGCGTTCACCGGCGTCGCCGGTGCGCTAGGCGCTATCGTCGTGCAGTTCGTGGCTCCCGACAGCTTCACCATTCAGCTGGCGATCGCGATCTTCCTCGGCATGGTGGTCGGCGGCGTCGGCTGGCTGCCGGGATCGATCGTCGGTTCGGC
>JAUSAX010000094.1 GCA_030652315.1 Afipia sp.
TGACCCGGCCATCCACGACTTTCTTCGGTTGCAGACAAGTCGTGGATGGCCGGGTCAAGCCCGGTGATGACGACTTTAGCATCTGCATCAGAAATGCGGGCCCTTCACCGCCCACGTCCCGCGCTGCGGCGGCAGTGGAACTGTGCTAGGGCTTGCCCATGCAGCCCGCCGAATCGGTTCTTTTCTTCTTCGGATTGTTCGCCATGGTCGCCGAGGCCATGACGGCGGCGCTCGCGGCCGGGCGGCGCAAAATGGACTGGTTCGGCGTCGCGATGCTGGGAAGCGTGACCGCGCTGGGCGGCGGCTCGTTGCGCGACATGCTGCTCGGGCATTATCCGCTGCTGTGGGTGAAACATCCCACGCTGCTGCTGCTGACGGGCGGCGCTGCGCTGCTCACCATCGCGCTGGCGCGCGTGGTACATCGCTTTCATCATCTCTTTCTTGTGCTCGACGCCATCGGCCTCGTGGTCTTCACCATCATCGGCTGTAACGTGGCCATGAGCATGGGCCATCCGCTGACCATCGTGGTCGTGGCGGGGATGATCACCGGATGCGCCGGCGGCGTGCTGCGCGATATTCTTTGCACCGAGGTGCCGCTGTTGTTTCGCAGCGAACTCTACGCCAGCGTGTCGCTGGTGACGGGCGCGATCTATGTCGCGGGCAACCATTTCGGGGTCGAGCATGTCGCGGTGGTGATTGGCTCGGTGGCGTTCGGCCTGACGTTCCGCCTGCTGGCGATCCGCTACAAGTGGGAAATGCCGAAGTTCATCTATGAGCGCGAAGGACCACACTGAGGGTTCAGCCCCGGTGCTGGCCGAGACGCGGCCTGATCAAGGCCTCCCACATACTCAGTCGTCATCACCGGGCTTGTCCCGGTGATCCACGTCTTGCCCGCGACTAAAACAGAACGTGGATGGCCGGGACATAGGCGAGCGAAGCGACGCCGTCCTTCAGACGGCTATGCCCCGGCCATGACGGAGGGGCGCTGTTACGCCGCCTTGCCGCGCTTCTTCAGTTCTTCTTCCGCGCGTTTCTTCAGCTCGGCTGCGCTGACATTCTCGACATGGGTGCCGACAAACCAGCTGTTGCCCGCGGGATCTCTCACGCCGCCGGAGCGGTCGCCGTAAAACTGGTTCGACGGCTCCATGATCGATGTGCCGCCGGCCTTGATCGCTTTCTGGTACGCGGTGTCGGCATCCGGCACATACAGATAGAGCATGGCCGTCGAGGCCTTCACGAACTCCGATGAGTCCGCGATCATGATCATCGAGTTTCCGATTTTCAGCGCGGCCTGCATCACCTTGTCGTCGGGCCGCCTGGTCATTTCGTTGACCAGTTGGGCGTCGAAGGCCTTTTGAAGAAAACCGATGACCTTCTCCGCGCCATCGACAATGAGATAGGGCGTGACGGTGTGATATCCGTCGGGAACGGGATTGACCTTGGAAGCCATGAGCAAAACTCCTCGTTTCGATGCGAGTGACGGGAAACAATCCCCGCCCGGACAAATCGATCCGGTGATCAAGTCAATCCGTCATGACGGGCGGCTGCGCCTGACCGGCGCGGGTTGTTCCGCCGGAGCTTCGTCCGCGATTGCGACAGGACCGTGAACCAGCCGCACCATGCACGCCTCCATCACGCGCAGCGAACCGCGGCCCTGCGCGGCCATCTCCACCGCGTCGGCGATCTCCTGCGTGATGGCCGATTGTTCCGACGGGGAAGGGCGCTGATATAGTCCAGCGCATCCTTCAGCGTGGCGATCGGGCGGCCTTTCGCGGGAACGATCGGCTTGATGAAATGGCTATTCCACGGCACGGACGACTCCTGCGTCACAATGGCCGGATTAAGTGCGCCACATGCGATTCGTTCCGAGAACCAATCGGCCTGTTGCGCGTTGTTCCGCATGCCGAAGAAAGCGTCACATCCAAAGAAAATGCCGATCAAACTGGCGATGACGATGCAGCCACCCGATAACGGTCGCGGCGTGCCTCAGCCAATGACGTCGCGGATAAATCTGGTCGGGCCGAGGGAACCGGCGCGCAGCGACAAGGCGCGGTGCGCAAAGGCGCGTGCAAGCGCGCTCGCAAAGCAGCGCGAGGCGTTGCGCAGGGGACATCCCGCGCCGCGCGCGCGTGAAGACGCATAGGAAAGATTTCTGGAGTGGCTACGCATGCTCCGGAAGGGCGAAGAACTGTGGAACTGCAGGATCGCTAGCTTGTACGCCTGACGCGCGCGGTGGTACCCGCGACGATCTGCATGGTCACGCCGAGCAGCCAGCCGCATGCCAGCGCCACTGTCATCGCGGCCGTGGGGTCGGAATCGGTGACGATGGAATAGACCGAGATGAAAGCTGCCGTTGCGGCGAGGAATGTTCCGGCCGCACTCAGCAGTTCGACGGGGTCCATCGGCTGCAGATCTTCGCCGGTCAGGCGCGCCTGCGGCTGTCGCCCCGTGCGATGCGGCGGGACGTCGATGCCGAGATAGAAGCCGATTGCGCCAAGAACCATGAGGGTGAGACTCATGGTCACGGAACCCAGGAGTTCGACGCGCGCGCTCGAGACATGGGCCGCGACGAACAGGCCGCAAGACGCGCCCGCCATGGACAGGCCGAGCCGCTCGATCACGTGGGCGCATCTGCTGGTGCGGGAACGGTAGGCACGGTGGGCGATGATGCTGCTGTCTGCCATCTTGAACCACTCACGGAACAGCAAATCGTTCCCGTCATCGCGGAAAATTCGCCGTTGATTTAGGCGCGCCGCAACCAGTTCGAAAGATACCCATTCGATACCTTCGCTTGACATTCGATATCGAATAGGATTATATTCCGATTATCCCGCCCCGTCATGAGGGGCGTTTCGCGATCGTCACGATACGCGGGGCGGGATGCGGTGGCGCGGCAGCGTCAGGCGCGAGCGAGGATGGCGGGGCGCGTTCCTTGTACTGTGACGCGCAACTTCGTATGTCCCTAGCCGGGAATATCCGGGATTAGCCGGGCACCTGTGGGAAATGCCCGTATCAATTGGGCTTCTGAGCAGTCTGGCGGGATTGTCCGTCGCCCTGGTCGCGCAAGTTCACTTGGCACCGGCACTGGCTCGGCTCGATCGATAGTCCAGCAAAACCGGCGATCCTCACCGCAAACATGGAATCGAAACGCGGATCGGCGGCGGGCGATTCCAAGTTGCGCGGATTTCATGTTGAAGCGTGATGGCGGGGCTTTTCGGGCCGCCTTCAATGATCGGCGTAGCTGGAACATGGAAAGGAACCTGGAATCCGAACCAGCGCGGTTTCATGGCCGGCCGCGCCGGTCGGTGATGATGAGTTCACCCACCGGCCGACCGTTCCCGCCCGAAAGCGAATAGGTCAATTTGACCGGATTCAAGGCAAAGCCTTTGAAGGCTTTTCGGATCGCCGGAACGTCGTTTAACGACAGAATGAAGCGACCATGAAGGCCGCTTAAAACCTCGGCCATCTTGTCGTATTCGGCGCGGTCGAACAGCCCGACGCCGTAGTCCGTCTCGCCGCCATAGTACGGCGGGTCGAGATAGAACAGCGTGCCGGGCCGATCGTATCGGCTGATGAACTCGGCCCATGGCAAACACTCGATGACGACGCCGGCTAGCCGTTCATGCAGCTCGTCGAGCATCGGCATCAACTTCGTCACATTGAACCGGCCGCCGAGTGGATCGACGCCGAAATTCCGACCGGCGACTTTGCCGCCGAATGCGGTGCGCTGCAGGTAGAGGAATCGGGCCGCGCGCTCCAGGTCGGTGAGCGTCGATGGGTTGGAAGCCTTGAGGCGTTCAAACTCTTGCCGGCCCGTGAGCTGCCAGCGCAGCATGTCCATGAACGGCACGTAATGCCGCTGCAGGATACGAAAGAACGTCGCCACGTCGCCGGATCGGTCGTTGATGACCTCCGCCCTGGGCGCGAGCCGCCGGCGCAGAAATACGCCGCCCATGCCGACGAACGGTTCGGCGTATGTTTCGTGTTGAATTTTCTCGATGCTGGCGATGATCGTCTTCGCCAGTTGTTTCTTGCCGCCGATGTAACCCGCCGCAGGGCGCACCGGCTCCACGGTCTTGTAGAGAACTCTCGTTGCCATCTACCCAAAACACTCCGGCCTGCCTACCGTCGCCACGCTGTGCAGTCCCTGTGCAGCAGCGGCGGGTCGGCGCGAACGGATACTCTTCGCTGAACGGGTCAGTCTGCGATGATAGGCCCGTGGCTTGCAGCGTTAGCGCGCTGCGACCCTCGCCACTGTCGCGGGGGATGAGCGAACATCGTCGGATTCGGGTTAAGCAAATCTAATGCGCGATCTTGCGCGCCGCCGCATCGTGGGAATCGATGATGCGTTGAGCCTCACGATTGAGCGCGGCGCGCTGCAGAGCGAGGCACTTTTCAAGCTCAGGTTGGGAGCGTTTGGCGCGGCTCATTTCGCCGTTGCGGATCAGCTCGGCGACGTTGTCGGTGATCACCTTGCACATGGCGAGCGCCGGGCCGTCATCGGCCCGCGCTGGCTGAAGAAGCGATAACGCCACCAGCGCCGCGCCGATCAAGACCTGGACTCTCACAGGCTTCGTCCCGCCCATTTCACGCGACCATAGACCCGCATGAGTTGTTCCCTCGGCACACTTTCGTCGGGAAACATCTCGCGGTTGTCGGAGATCATCACCACCTGGTCGCCGATCCGGCGCAGCCGCTTTACGAATGCTTCGTCGCCAAGTGAGAAGACGTAAATCTTACCCTCAACGATCTGTGCGGCGGCCGGCGACACATCGACCAGAAGCAGGTCACCGTCGCTAATCGTCGGCCTCATGCTTTCGCCGAAGGCTTCCATGAGCCGCGCATTCTGCGGTGTGACGCCGACGTGTTGGAGAATTGCTTGGGGGAATCTGACGTGTTCAGCGGCCTCATCAAGCATCAATGCTCCGGGGCCGGCAGAGGCTTTAAACGCAAGTTTTTGCACAGGCACATCCTCAGCATCTACGCGCTGTTCGTTCGGCGAAGTCTGCATCAGAAGTGGCCTGCGGTCCATCGCTTGCCCAGAGCTAATCCATTCCATCGGAATTTCGGTCTCGGCAGCCAACGCCGCCACCACGGTGAGCGGGATGTCGGTGCCCTGCTCATAGCGCCGCGCATGGGCGGCGGACTTTCCCAGGAGTTGTTCGCGGTGGTCGGTTGGAACGAGTCGCAGGGCGATTGCGAAGCGATCGCCGATCGTCAGATCCGACCAGTCGGGCATCCGGGCATCATCCGGCAGATCCAACAGCTTTTCCACAAATGATCGTATCTGCTTAATATCCAAGCGTTTTTTGCGCTTTGGCGCAAAATCTGACGCTGAATATGCCGTATCTGCGCTCTTTTTGGTTGATTTTTTAATCATATTCGATCAGTTTTGCCACGTTCGTTGCATATACGATCATAAAAGAAGCCGCTGATCGGCGGCGCGGCTGGCTCGGGATTACCATGAAACTAAAGAACAAACACCGGGCGGACATCGTCGCGACGCTTCACAAGCGTGGAACTTCGCTGTCGCAGCTTGCCCGCGACAACAATCTGCACGATTCGACACTTCGCGCGGCCCTTTGTTCTCCTCGGACCCCGTCCAACAAGATTATCGCGGCCTATCTCGGTTGCAGCCTCCACGAGCTGTGGCCGATCTGGTTTGATTCCAAAAATCGGCTAATTGCACCGAAACGTAGCCGGATCGGCCGCCGTCCGTCGAGTCAGAAGCGCATTGGAAAACTGACTCCGACCCGGAGGCGCGCATGAACGCCGCCCGCGCGCTCGTTTTCCGCTGTGCGATAGCGACAGTCCTGCTGTCCGTCGTGTCAGTCGCAGCCCTGAAGGTTCGCCACAACCCGGCGCGGGTCGCCGCCTCGGTGTACCGGCCGAACGCCGCCGACATCGCTTTCGCCAAATCGCTGCGGACCTACGCCGGCAGATCACGGCGAGGCAGCCATGACGACCTTCGCGGTTGCACGAATGCTCAGAGGGCAGCCGCGCCTGTTCACCGGCGAATACGATCTGCATTCGGCATGCTTCACCCCGGTGACGACGGGGCGGCCTGACGAAGCGAAGGGGTACGACGATCACAACATCGCGCAGGTGGTTGCTGACCTCTTCAATGCGCTCGACGGCCTCAAGACCGCCACGCCCCAACGCAACTGGATTCCGATCGAGCTGCCGGAGGCATGGTTATGAGCCCCCGCCGCCGCGACACAATCACGCCCGATCTCTTCAAGGACTTTACACCGCCATCGGTGGTCGAACGCTTTTCCCCGGAGCGCGTGCGCGCGGTTCGGGCGTCGGCGCGGATCAAGCGCGCGGTCGCCGAGGCCATCAAGGACAGCAAGCACGGCCGCGACGCGATTGCGCACCTGATGAGTGAGCAGCTCGGTGAGAAAGTCACCGTTGCGCTCCTCGATCAGTACACCTCCACAGCGAACGAAGCGCACAACATCCCGGCGCATCGCCTTGTCGCGCTGTTCAGCGTGACCGGCGACGTTCGCCTCATCAACGCATTGCTGGCCGACACCGACGTGATCGCGATCGCGGCGAAGTACGAGCCGCTGATCCGCCGCGAAATGGCGAAGGAAGCGCTCGACTTGCTCCAGCGCGAGATCGGCGCGGCCGACGCCGAATGGAAGGCAGGCCGATGACTTCCAACAACCTCAACAAGGAGCGCAGCGCATGTTCAAGGTCCAGCACAAGCGAGGCCCTAAAGCGAAATGGGCGGACGCGCAGAATGGCAAGCGTTTCGCAACCGAAGAAACCGCGTGGGCTTATGTCGCCTCCCTCGATCAGGACGGTCATATCGATCGCACCAATAACCGCGTCGTCGCCGCCTGACAGGCCGATGAAAACAATGACGCGCCGGGCAGCGCGTTGAAGTGGGGAATGGGATTTTGGGGAACGTGAAGATGTTCTTATCCGCAGCCGAGATTGCAGCGTTAAAGCTGCCAGGCTTGCCTGCGACGACGCGCGGCGTCCTGTTCGCCGCCGAGCGCTGCAACTGGTCCTCGCGCCCGCGCGATGGTCGCGGCGGCGGCATCGAATACGCCGTCGAATCGCTGCCTGCTCAAGCCCGCATCGCCTATGTCGGCCAGAACATCGACGCCATCGAAGTGCCTGCGTCGGTCGCGCGCGATGCCGCAGCCGAACCGGACGCGGTCGCGGTCGTCGGCAGCGCTGCGCAGGGCCGCGACGCGCGTCTTGCGATCCTCGCGCTGGCCGGCAGCGTCGCCGCGCAGGCCCAGGTGAAGCGCAAGCCCGCCGACATTCTGTTCAGCGATCTCTACAACGGCGGCACGCTCGACGTGGCACCGTGGATCGCCGCCGAGGTAAAGAGCCTCACGCCGCGCACGCTGTCGCGCTGGCGCGCGCTTGACCGCAAGGGACAGAAATCGAAGCTTGGCGTCGATCGCGCCGCCGCCCGGCGCGGCACCGGCACGCTGGACCGCGCCAACGACGGCGAAGTCCGCACCTATATTCTCGCCCTGATGGCGAAGCAGCAGCAGCTCACCGCGCACCATATCCGCGCGCTGGTCGCTGATCGTTTCCCGAAGGTGGAGATCGCGGGCAAGCTGGTCGATCTGCCGCCGGTTCGCACCTTTCAATACACCTTGAAGGCGTGGAAAGAGGCCTATTGCGTCGAGCTGGAATCGATCCGCAACCCGGACGCCTTCAAGAGCAGAATGCGGTTCGCGGCGCGCAACGCCAATCCAGCTTCGCGGCTGAACGAAGTCTGGCAGATCGACGCGTCGCCGGCGGACATGCTCACCACGGACGGCCGCTGCAATATCTACGTCTGCCTGGACATCTATTCGCGGCGCATGGTGACGCTGGTCACCAAGACCGCGCGCGCGGCAGGCGTCGGCCTCCTGATCCGCAAGGCCATTCTGGCATGGGGCGTGCCGGAGCGCATCAAGACCGACAACGGTTCCGACTTCATTGCCAACACCACGCAGCGCCTGTTCGCGGCGCTGCAGATCGAGCATGAAAAATCCGCGCCGTTCTCGCCCGAACAGAAGGGCCACGTCGAGCGGTCGATCGGCACGCTGCAGCGCGGACTGATGCGGACGCTGCCGGGCTTCGTCGGTCACTCCGTCGGCGACCGCAAAGTGATCGAGAGCCGCAAGGCGTTTTCGGCGCGGCTCGGCGAAGCGGCCGAGGATATGTACCAGGTCGAGCTTTCGACCGCGGATCTGCAAAAGCGCGCCGATGAATGGTGCCGCGATGTCTACGGCAACGCGGCGCATGCGGGCCTGAAAGGACTGACGCCGTTCGCCGTCGCCGCGATGGCGACGACGAAGGTTCGCCGGATCGAGGACGTGCGCGCGCTGGACATGCTGCTGGCGCCTGTCGCCGGAAAGGACGGCAAGCGCATCGCCACCAAGACCGGCCTGCGCATCAACGACACGCACTATATCGGCGGCTTCCTCAATGTCGGTGACACCGTGCACCGCCAGCAAACACTGCTGTCGATCGAAGCGGCGGCGACGCCGGCCGACATCGAGCGCATCCTTCAACAGGCGGGCATCCCGCCTTCAAAGCCGGGGTTTTAGAGCATGGTGGCTGTTCTGGATGGCATCTACGAGGTCGGCACCGTCTCGATCGAGAACGGCAGCGACCTTCTCAATGGCACCGGCACGTTCTGGGCATCCATCGCGGAGCGCTTCGACGAGGTGTACGTGGCCGGTGAGCGTCTCCTGATTAAGGAAGTGCTGGCCGATGGACAGGTTAGGATCGCACTGCCGTGGACAGGCGCGACGATTGCGGACCAGCCTTATGTTCTCAGCTTTCGTTCGCAGCTCCGCATCGATCCAGTCGAGACCAGCGGCAAGGTGCGAGACCTGATCGCCTTTTACAAAATGGGCGGCGTGCGCGGCACGCGCCGAGTGACGGCTGCTGCAGACCCGATCGTTGTCGGCGATCTCAACAAGGCGATCGTTTATAACCCCGCGACGCCAATTGCTGCTTCAATTCCGGAGGCCGGTGCGGATGGAAAGTTCGTCGATGGCTGGTCGGTGTTGCTCAAGAATTCCGGCGCGGGCACCGCCACGTTGACGCCGGCGGGCTCGACCATCAACGGAGCGGCCGCGCTTGAGCTGGACACCGGCGACGGCGCGCTCTTGTGGTCGGCTGATGGTGACTATCTCGCCGTGGTCTTTTCCAATCGAGACGGTGCGGACGGAGCGGCGATCTTCGTCCAGCCAGCTGCGCCGGGGACGGCATATGCGCCGGGCTCCATCTGGATCGATTCCGACTCGCCTCTGCTTGATCTCCACCAATTAGCCGGTGATCCGCTGGCGTGGGCTGATACCGGGGTGAACCTGCGAGGCACAGACGGAGAGGATGGCGCAGATGGCATTGATGGTGCTTCAGCGCTCACGGTGGTGCGTATTGTCGATCTTGCTGGCCTCGATCCCGCGACGGCCTATGAGAACGGTGACACGGTGGATGGCAAGGTGCTGGCCACGAATGATCTCGTGCTGCGCGCAGCGACACCCGCCGGCGCAAGCAACGGCGTCTATACCGTTCCGGCGTCCGGAGCAGCATCCCGCGCTGCTGCGTTTGCTGCGTTTAACGACCATCCCGGTCGCTTTTTCTCTGCAAAGGAAGGCACCAGCAAGGGCAAACTGTATCGCTGCACAGCGGGACGCTTGGAGCGACCGCGATAGCCCTTTCAGAATTTACGAGCGGCACCATCGGTCGAGAACTCCTAACCGCCGTTCGCACGTGCTACGTCCGGAATGATCTCGGCCCCGCGACTGTAACGCTTGCCACGCCGGGTGTTTGGACGAAAGCTGCGCACGGCCTCTCGAACGATGCGCCGGTTGTGTTTGCGATCAAACCAGATATGGCAACGTGCACCATGACCATTGCGACGCCGGCTGTGGTCACCCGAAATTTGCACGGTTCTGCGTCGGGTCAGCCGGTTAAATTCGCGACGACCGGTGCACTTCCTACGGGCGTTGTCGCCGGAACAATCTACTACGTGATCGCGGCTGGATTGACCACGAACGCCTTCCAGTGTTCAGCGACCGTCGGCGGCGCTGCGGTAAACACCTCGGGCGCGCAGTCGGGAACGCACACCGTCGAGAAAACCGGTGCGCTTCCAACGGGCGTGACCGCAGGCACGGTCTACTACGCGCGCAACGTCACGACAGATACATTTGAGTTCGCCACTGCACCCGGCGGAGCATCGATCGCAACGAGCGGCACGCAATCGGGAACGTTCAACGTCGCGACCGGCAATGACAGCAACAGCGGGCTTACGCTCGCCCAGGCACTTCTGACCACGCAAGCCGCATGGGATAAGGCGTCAAATCTTGATGGCGGCACGCACGACATTTTTATCCAGCTTGCTGATAGCGTTTACACCAGTGTTACGTATCTCAATTTCGGCCCTGTTGCCGGGAACCAAAAGTACATTCAAGGAAACACGACATTTCCTAGCAACGTTCTCGTTTCTACAACGGGAACGCCTTGTTTTGCCGGTGGCGGACGAGTGAGCGTAACATTTCGCGGCATGGAAGTTCGCACATTCACGTCGGGATCGTGCTTCTATGCCGCTAACTTCGCGTATTTTACTATCGGCTCCGGTATGAGATTTGGTGCTTGTGCCGAAGCACATCTGCGCGCGGATACGTTGGGATTCATTCTAGCCCAGAATTTCGGTTACACCGTCAGCGGCGCTGCTGGTTATCACGCCTTTTGCAACGGCGGCAGCATGACGTTCTCAGGTGTCGCAATGACGGTCTATGGAAACCCCGCGTGGGCGGCAGCGTTCGCGCAGGTTAGTGGGCCGTGTTTATTGGTCGGCTATCTTTGGACAATTGCTGCAGGATCGGCAACAGGAACGCGAACGGTCATCAACGGCAATGGTGTAATGAATTTGTTCGGTGCGGCTCAAAGCACGTTGCCGGGCAGCGCGAACGGAACACCGACGACGGGAGGACAGATTATATGATCCCTGCAATCCCGCTGTATATTCCGCCCGCAATTCCGCGGACGGTCACACCGCGTCAGGCGCGGCTCGCGTTGTTCAATGCGGGCTTGCTTGATGCCGTCCAAGCGGCCGTCGATGTGGCAGGTGGTGCGACAAAGATCACTTGGGAGTATGCGATGGAGATCAGTATCAATGATCCGCTGATTGCATCTCTCGCTCAGAGTCTCGAACTTTCACAGGAGCAGGTTGAAGGGCTGTTTATTCAGGCAAAAGACCTGTAAGTTGGTCGGATTAACCACCAAATATTTTGAGGCTTTAATGATCTGGGCGGAGTTTCAGAAGCAGCGGCCTTCTCTTGAAGCCATCATTCGTTTTTACGCACCGCCATTCCTCGCCACCTATCTCGTCACACTCATCGCTTATAGCTACTTCTTCACTCACATCGGCTTCACCAATCACACGCTTCCGCATGTGCTGGTCTATAGCTATCCGAGCTTTAAGACCTGGCTCGAAGGCCGATGGTTTGCCGACCTCATCATCCAGGCGACCGGGGGGAACGGCGCTGCTACCTTCCAGATGGCGATCGCTGCCGGGATTCAGATCGTAAATGCATTTCTTTTCGCGGCGATCTTCAGGGTAGCCGATCGGCCAACGATCTTCGTCATCTCGCTTTTCATGGCCTTGCATCCGGCATTTCTCGACTATTACTCGTTCTCGATCGACCATATTTCCTTCACGCTCGGCGACTGCATGGTGCTTTGCGGCGTTCTGGCAATGGATCGAGGAACGACTGCGAGAGTTCGATGGCTTTTGCCGATCGCGCTGTTCGTGCTGGCGCTGGCGACCTATCAGCCCAAGATCGCACTGATTGCGACGATGCTCATCGCATGGTCTCTAACGGCAAGCGTTGGCACGATCTACGAAAGAATTGCGCGAAGTGGGGGCGTGATATCGGCTTCGGTCGCGATCTATTTCGTGACCTCATTGTTGGTTGTCCAGCACACCGGGCATGAGCGGCAGAATATTAGCGATTTGGGACAGGTGATCGCGGGAGTCCGGCAATCATACGGTGCCGTGTTCAGTCTGCTCGCTACCCGCGTTGACTATCTGCCGAGCCTGATTAGGTATCTGCCTGCGATCTTCATTGCAGCGGGGCTCATCGCTGTTCTCATTCGATCCCGCCGAAATGGCTGGCAGGTCTTGCTGGCAAGCATAGCGCTCCTGGGCGCGCTCCCGCCCGCGCTTCAACTGACATTCATCGTCAACATCGAGACCTTTCCTGACTGGGGAAGGATTCTGTTCGTTCACGCCTATTTCCTCAGCTTTATTTTTGTAACGCTCATCTCCTTTAAAAGCGCGCGAGCGCCAGCGTATGCCGCCTATCTGGTCATGATCGGCTTCTTCGCGGTGATCGCTGTTCAGGAATCGAACGCATCGGCCGTGCGCGAGATTTTCAATCGCGCCAAGATCAATCGCGTGGTTGCTCGGGTTGAAAATGCGGTGCAGGACCTCGGCGGCAAGAGGTACCCGCTCGTCGTGATAGGCAACCTCACGCTAGAACCCGGCGGCAAGCTCACGCGATTTCCGAACGCTATCTATCGATCATTCACCCGAACCGAGCCGTTCATCAACTTTCGGCATATCGAGGTCTTCAATTTCTTCGCAGGCCGGGCGTCTGTCGTGATGCCCACGGTCGATCAGGTGAAGATTGCTAGTGAGGAAGCGCGCAATCGCCGGCCGTGGCCATCCTCGGAATCCGTCTTCCAAAAGGACGGCATTATTGTCGTCGTTCTAGCGCCATACACCGGCAGTGTTGGCATCACGACACCGCAGTAAAAGGGGGTGACAAGTGAACTTGCGCGCGGTGCCATTTGAATTTGCGCGCTACATGTACAAAGGGCGTGTGAGTCATCCAAAGCGGACGCAAGACGGACCACGCTGTGCGCGGGATTGCGAAGCGGTAACGCTTGGCATGAACGCGTAACTCCGCGCCGGCCCAAGTCGTGTGGTCCTGCGAAATCCGGTCTGCTCTTTGGCCTTCAACCGGAGGCCCAAAGTACCGCGGAGACGA
>JAUSAX010000096.1 GCA_030652315.1 Afipia sp.
TGAACACAGTGCGGTCCACGATCTCACCCTCCAGAAAATTCATCGGCGGCGATCCGATGAATGCTGCGACAAAGAGAGTTTTCGGCCGGTCGTAGAGCTCAAGGGGCGGCCCTTCCTGCTCGACTACTCCGCCATTCATCACCACCACCCTGTCGGCGAGCGTCATCGCTTCGACCTGATCGTGGGTGACATAGATTGTTGTGGTGCCCAGCCGCTGATGGAGTTCCTTGATCTCGGAACGCATCTGAACCCGAAGCTTGGCGTCGAGGTTGGAAAGCGGCTCATCGAAAAGGAAGACGTTCGGGTCACGCACGATAGCACGGCCCATCGCCACCCGTTGGCGCTGCCCGCCCGAGAGGGCACGCGGCTTGCGGTCCAGCAGAGCTTCGAGCCCCAGGATTCGTCCCGCATTGAGGACACGCGACTCGATTTCGGCCCGCCCAACGCCACGCTGCTTCAGCGCGAAGCCCATGTTGTCGCGCACGTTCATGTGGGGATAGAGTGCGTAGTTCTGAAAGACCATAGCGATGTCCCGATCCTTCGGGGCCACATCATTGACCACCCGGTCGCCGATCATGATCTCACCGCCCGTGACATCCTCGAGCCCTGCGACCATCCGCAGAAGCGTGGACTTGCCGCAGCCCGACGGGCCCACGAGGGCGACGAACTCGCCATCTGGTATGTGCATGGAAATGCCGTGAAGGACTTCCAGGTTGCCGTAGGACTTGCGAACGCTCTTCAGGTCCACTGTACTCATCGCGGACAACTCCCCATAGTGTGTGCGAGATTACTCCGGGCCACGAATGCGACCCGGCGCTGCGAATAACTATTTTCGTGATCAGGCGTCGGGCGCCTTTGACTTTGCTTTTTTCAGTTCCTTGATCAGGAAGAGCCCGCCGTTGCGTTCGTGAATCTTGGCCATAGACGCAGCCGCGCGGAAATCTCCTTCGCACAGATACTCGACGATCTTGCGATGCTCGCGTACCTGCTCCTGCAGCCGTTCCGCCTTGGGAATGATCCCGTGACGCAGATAGGACGTCAGACCCAGGATACTCTCCATGATGCGGGTGCAGTACGGCGAGAGAGGACCACCGCACAGCAGCCGATGAAATTCGTCATTGATGGCGGAAACGCCTTGCAGATCACCGCGCTGTGCCGCGCCGTCCATTGCCTCGACGCTTTCCTGGAGCTTCTGCAGCATCGCGTCATCGAAACTGGGGCCGTTCAGTTCAATCGCCAGGCCGGTGATCAGGCCGCGAATGGAACTGACCTCGTGAACCTGTTCGACGTTGATGCTTCGCACGACCGCACCCACATGAGTGTTCATGTCGAGCCATCCCTCGGCGGCCAGCGCCTGGACCGCCTCCCGGATCGGAGTCTCGCTGATGCCCAGCCGCTGGGAAATGTCGCCCAACTTGATGCGGTCGCCGGGCCGCACCTCGCCCGACAGTATCATCTGCCTGATGTATTGATGCGCTAGGCTCGACTTGGTGGCGAATACTGTGGGCAGGCTCATGGGTTCAATCCACTTTGGTCCATCGCCGTCTCGTTCTATCCTTTAGTGGCGCCGTCAGCGAGACCCTGGATCAGCCACTTCTGAACAAGCAGTGCGAAGATGACGACAGGAACGACGGTGATCGTGCCAACGGCGGTCAGGGCGGCCCAGTTTGCACCGTTGACGGTATCGCCTGCGATGCCGGCAATGGCCACCGGGATCGTCGAGGCAAAGCGATTGGTGAGCACCAGCGCGAAGAGAAGCTCTTCCCACGCGAGAATCATGCTGAAGATCAACGTGGAAAGGAGGCCCGGCATCGATATCGGCACGATGATCTTGAAGAAGGCGCCATATCGAGAGCAACCGTCGATCATTGCCGATTCCTCCAGTTCGCGAGGAAGCGAAACGAAGAAGCTGCGCATGAGCCACATCACGTAGGGGATGAGAAATGTGCAATAGGCGAGGATGAGCGTGATGTGCTTGTCAGCCAGACCCAGCTTGCGGGCGACAAGGAACATGGGCACAGCCAGCGCGATCGGCGGAACGCCGCGAGAAAGCAGGATCAGCACCCCGAAGGTGTGGGCCCCGCGCAGCTTTATCCGCGCGAGCGCATAACCTGCCATCGCACCGACGACGATCGAAAGAAACCCAGCCCCGACTGCGACGATGACCGTATTGATAAGCCGCCGGACGATGTCGGCCCGCTGGAGATATTCCAAGTAGGTGGCGATCGTGGGGGTGAAGAATAACTTCGGCGGGTTGGTGAAGATATCGACCTGCTGCTTGAACGAGGTCAGCACCATCCAGAAAATCGGAAACAGGAAGAGCAGGCTGATGAGCACGCCGGCGACGATGCGGACGTGGCTTCCCTTGATTCTGCGGCGCGCAGCGGGCAGCGGTTGGGCAATGGTTCGAGCAATGGTCAAAACAATTCCTCCAGCTTGCGGCTGCCGCGCAGGAAGAGCCCGGTCAGAATCATCGTGAACACCAGGACGATCATGACCATGGCGGCGGATTCGGCAAAATGAAACGAGCGGAAGGCTTCCTCATAGATGAAGAGGTTGATGACGCTGGTCGCTTTGCCCGGACCGCCGTAGGTCGAGGCCAATACAATATCGAACAGCTTCACAGCGCCGAGCCAGCGGATCACGAAGGTTGCCGCGATAATCGGCACCAACAGCGGCAGAGCCACGGACCACAACGTCGCCCACCAGTTCGCCCCGTCAATTTTAGCTGCCTCGAACACATCTCGCGGCAGGGCAAGCAGCGCCGCCGTGGCGATCAGCACGATAAAGGGGGTCCAACGCCATGTGTCGATGATGATGATTGTGGCCATCGCCAATTGCGGGTCACCGAACCAGTCGAACGGGCCTATTCCGAGAAATCCGAGGAGGTAGTTCATGATCCCCCAGAGCGGATCGAGGATCATGCGCCAGATCCCGCCCGCGACCACCGGGGCCACGACCATGGGAATAATGAAGAGTGCGCGTATCAGGCCGCGTCCGCCCCACTCCGCGTTGATCAGAAAGGCGATGCCGAAGCCCAGCGCCACCTGCAGAGGGAGGGCAATGACGAGATAGATGAGTGTGACGCGCAGCGAATCCCAGAACCGGTAATCCTGGAGAACAGTCTCGTAATTCTCCCATCCGACCCACTCTCCCGCGCCAAATATCGACATGTCAAAGCGAGAGAAGCTGATCTCGAGCGTGTAGAATATCGGATAGGCAAGCACTGCCAACAGCAACACGATCGTCGGCAGCATAAAGGACCAGCGGACGAAAAGGTCTCCCAATTTTCCGGGGCGGCGTCGCTTTTCTGAAGTGGCAAGCGTCATGGCGTTTCCCCCTCGGCAACGTCTCGATAGATCTTGCCGCGCGCGCGGACCGGATCGAGAAGCGACCAGTCACTTTGCTCCATGTCATAGCCTTTCGGAAACGGCGCACGCGGCTCCATCCCGATGACCCGCATGACCCGATCATCTCGATAGTAGCACTGCGCGATCACCAGCTCGAGAGTCGTTGCCAAAGCGCGATTCTCAGTCCGAATCCGCTCCAGCACCGTGCCGGGTCCAGCACTCCGGAGCGCCGCGAGGTCACCTGCCACAGCTGAATGGAGCATCGTCAGGACGTCAGCCAGCGCTGTCGTGTCGCGACCCGTGGAAGCGAGAATGTCGTCAAGGATCGCGGGGTCACCAGCGCTCGGCAGGAGAAATTCCTCAGAAGCCGGAATCATAGCCGCGGCGATCACTCGCAGCGTTTCCCGCTGGGCATCGTCGAAGGGCATGGTGCGTGATTTGGTCATCGGCCCCTCAGTCGAACAAATTGTGGATACGCGTCTTGATCTGGTCAGCCACATAGAGCGCAATCGCCTGAATGGTCGAGGTCGGATTGACGCCGCCTGCGGTGACGAAAACACTGCCATCAACAATGAACAGGTTGCGCACGTCGTGGCTGCGCCCCCAGTCGTTGACCACAGACCGCTTCGGATCGTGGCCCATCCGTGCTGTGCCAAGCAGATGCCAGCCCGCAGAAGGCATCGGTGACTTGACGCTGATGTCGCGGGCTCCCGCCGTCTTGAGAATTTCGATCCCGCGCGCAAGCGAATGATCCAGCATTTTCTGCGAATTTTCACCGACCCGATAGGTGATCTTCGGGGCCGGAATGCCGTCGGAATCCTTGAGATTCGGATCGAGCGTAACCCGGTTGATCTCCTCGGGAAGATCCTCGCAGATCGAAACCATGCCGGCGCTGTAATCAAACAGTCGCCGGAACGCGGCGTGATGGCCTTCGCCCCACGGGATCAATCCGTCCGCCATCCCTGTGACTGCCGCTGAAACGGGACCAAGCCCGCGCGTAAACTGGTAGCAATAGCCGCGGAGAAAACCGCGCGCGGCATCGGTTTCGTAAAACTCCATGCTCCAGGCGCCAATCCTCGGACCACGATAGCCGTCGAGCTTCTGATCGAAGTAGCCGCGCACCTGGCCATAGGGATGGAACATCAGGTTCTTGCCCACGATGCCGCTGGTATTCGCCAAGCCGTCCGGAAATTGCTCCGATGCGGAATTGAGCAGCAGCCTCGGCGTACCGATCCCATTGCACGCAACGATGACGATTGCCGCAGGCTGGAAGCGCTCGACGCCGTCCGCATCGACGTAGTAGGCGCCGGTCGCCATTCGATCGGCATCGGTCTCGATCCGCCGCACGCGGCATCGGGTCCGCAGTTCGACCCGCGCACGGATCGCCTTCGGCCAGTATGTTCCGTCAGTGGTTGCTTTCGCGCCCTGCGCGCAGCCAGAGAGGCAATGGCCCAAATTGATGCAAGCCGCGCGGTCTTCATAGGTCTGGGTGTTGATTGCCGCGTCAGATGGCCACCAGTGCCAGCCGAGCGCATTCATCGCACCGCCCAGAACAACGCCGGTCCGGCCCAGCGGCACAGGCGGCATCACCGCCGGCTTTGGCGGGTAGGACGGATCTCCCTCGAGAGCCGCAACGCCGGTTATCTGATCATTCAGGGCGTAGTAAGGCTCCAGGGTCTTGTAGCTGATCGGCCAATCCTCCGCGACGCCATCAAGCGAGCGAACCCGGAAGTCGGAAGGGTGAAGGCGAGGAAAATGCGCGGCGTAGAGTATCGTGCCGCCGCCTACTCCGTTGAAGTTGGCAACCTTGATCGGCGAGTCATCCTCGTTGATCGGATAGTCTTCAGGAAGACCGCGGCGGTTCGGACTTATGGAGTAATCACCAAACTGCCGGGCTTCCCAGTCTCGGCCGGTGCTCGGAAAATCCGTCGGCTTGGCCCAGTCACCCTGTTCAAGACACAGGATTCTCATTCTGGTGTCGGCAAGACTCCATGCAACGGCGGCGCCAGAGGCACCGCCGCCGATGATCAGAACGTCTACAGGATCGTTCGCCTCAGTCATGACTCTTCCGACAACCGTTCTGCTGCTCAGACGCCCAGTCGCGCGACGGCGGTGTTGATGAAGCCGGCATCAACCGGAGGATGAGCAAGCAGGGCCTCCTCGATCGGATCGGTACCCCAGCCCGGCCGGTCAGGAATGATCAGATGGCCGTCGACGAACTCGGGAACATGCGTGAACAGCTCATGATCCCATGAGATGCGATCGATATCGGTTTCCATGATCCGCAGGTTGGGCACGGACGCGCAGAAATGCGCGTTCATCATGGTGCAGAGGTGACCGTAGAAGTTGTGGCAGGCGACGTTGGTTTCGTACGCTTCCGCTGCTGCCGCGATCTTCATTGACTGCCAGACGCCATTCCAGGGAGTGTCGACAATGGCGACGTCGATCGATTGAGCGCGGAAAAACGGCAGGAACTGCTGCAGGCCGATCAGGGTTTCGCAGGATGCGATCGGATGAGCGCTCTTGGAGCGGATCAACGCGAGCGCTTCGGGATCGAGCGTGTCGATTTCGACCCAGAAGATATCCAGGTCGTTAAGCTCGCGCACAATCTCGAGATAGCCTTCTGTCCGGGCGTTGAAGTTGAGATCGACCAGGATATCCATATCCGGCCCGGTCTCTTCGCGAATTACTTCCAGATGGCGGCGCAGGTTCTTCCTGGTTCGGCGCTCGACATTGCGACCAGCGTCGAAGGGCCTTCCAAAGCCTGGCGCCCAGCTCGCGATGCGGTCGTTTTCATCGTAGTTGAATATGTTGGTCTTCAGACCCGTGTAACCCTGCGCTCCAACATCGCGAGCGATCTGGCGAACGCCTTCGATGTCGAAGATCGGAGGCGTGAAATGTTCGGTTCGCGCGCGGTACGAGACGCAGTGCGACCAGTAGACCCGGATCTTGTCGCGAACCTTGCCGCCGAGCAGCGTATAGCAGGGCACACCCAGCGTCTTCGCCTTAACATCAAGCAACGCGTTCTCGATCGCACCGAGCGCCTGCCCCACCACGCCACCAGAGCCAGGCCGGGTGACGTTGCGAAGATCCTCGCGGATATGCTCGTGATGCATTGCGCTTTGGCCGATCAGGCGGTGCTTGATCTGGTGGATCGCCGCCTCCACGCCCGGCGAGCCGAAATTCTGATCGAACTCGCTCCAGCCACTGATCCCGTCTTCCGTAGTGATTTTCAGGAAGAAGTAGTTTCTCCAGGAGTTGCTGCAGGAAAAGGTTTTGACCTCGCGGATGATGGCCTTCTTCGACATGATATTCTCGATCTCTTATTAGGGACTGATGGGGTGGCGGGCGGCGCCACGCTGCCCGATGCAGCGAAGCGCAAACCCGCGGCCGCCGGTGGACGGCCGCTGGAATTCAGGGCTTGCCCGTGGATACAGAATATCCACGGGCAAAACCCACGTCGTTTACTTGAGGACCTTGGCGATGCGGTTTGCAGCTACGTCCAAAGCTTCTTTGGAGCTAACCTGTCCGGCAAGAGCCCGCGCGACTTCATCCGCAAGGATCTGCTGGGTGGCATCGGAGCGAGGGCTCCGGATCCGCCACATCTTGCCCTTCTCGGCAACATCGTACGCTTGCTGGAGAGTGCTGAAGACGGGCTTCTGCCAATCCTCGGCAGGCGCGCTCAAGGTCGACTTGCGCGCCGGGAAGGAACCTGCGAGCGAGACATTGGTCTTCTCACCCTGCTTCGACGACAGCCATTCCACGAACGCCCAGGAAGCATTCAGACGCTTGGTCTTGGCGCTGATCCCCGCCGTCCAGATGCCGCGATGCGCGCCGGCGCTCGCCTTGCCTACCGGCATCACCTGCATGCCAAGCTCGTTCAAGGTCAGCTTGGAAGCTTTTGGATCGACGCCAGTCGCCTTGTAGACGCTGCCCCACATGAACATGGTTGCAACGGCACCCTGGCGGAACGCCTGAAGCGATTCCTGGAGGCCATGACCGAGAGCGCCCGGGGGCGCGTATTCCAGAAGCTTCTTGTGCATATTCAGAGCGGCAACGCCGACTTCATTGTTGAAGACGGGCGCGCCCTTGTCGTCCAGCAACGACCCGCCGTTCGAATTCATGATCGTCTGCCAAATCGGCGGGGTCAGCTGATCGCGGACGAAGAAGGTATCCACCGCCCACGCATCGATCGTCCCGTCGCCATTCATATCCTGGACCAGCTTGGGAGCCTGTTCGAAATACTGGTCCCAAGTCAGCGCCGGTGTCGGCTCGGGCAGACCGGCCTTTTTGTAGTGAGCGCGGTTGTAGAACATCAGGAGCATGTTCGAGCGGACCGGGATGCTGTACTGCAGCCCCTTCCATTCGCCGGCAGCCAGCGGCGCCGCATTGAAATCAGCCCAGTCGTAGTCTTTAGAAGTGATGGGCGCGACTTTAGGACCCTTTAGATCGACCAATGCGCCCAGTTGCGCCAGCTGCGGCGTCCAAGGGTCGTCGATGACGAGAACGTCATATTCCGGACTGGCGCTCGTTGCCTCAAGCATCAACTTCGCCAGATGCTCGTTGTAGGGCACACCATCGATGGTGACCTTGATATTCGGATAGATCTTGTTGAACTCGGGCACGAGCACGGATTGCCACGTGTGCGAGAAGGCGCTGTTGGCAATGATGCGGAGCTCGATCGGGGCTTTGGCTGTCCCCAATCCGTCGTCCGCCAATGCGCCTCCCATGGTCAGACCCGTCGCCATGAGCGCAGCCGCAGCCGTGCGCAAAAGCCAATTCTTTGGCGCACGCGCCGATATTCCGTTGTTCATCGCCGGTTTCCTCCCTGAAGCAATGGTTCTTTTCTATATCGGATATTGGATATCATATATAATATATCGTCAACCCGCCCGACTTGCAGACGGGACGATGTGTCGCGTTCGCACCGGCCGAAGCTATCTCGCAGGTCGCCCGACGCGCGATCAGCGCGGGGGCACGACCAGCGTCGAGCCGCGAAAGGCGTCCAGATTCGCGTCGAAATGAAGGGAATGACGTCCAGCGCTCCCTTCGGAGGCCACCTCGAAACCCGCTAGCGCGCGACGGCGGGTTTTCTCGCCGGCGCATCCGCATCACGACCTTTCGGAAGATCGGGCACCAGCGTCGGATGCAGCTGCTGCGAATGGCGCACGCAGTTGCGCCCGTCGGATTTAGCGCTGTACAGCGCCGCGTCGGCGGCCTCGACCAACTGCCGCCACGCCAGTTGCCCGAGATTGCCCCTGGCAACGCCGAAACTCGCCGTGACGGTCAGCGTCGTGCCATCCGACAGAACAAACTCGTACGCTTCCAGCGTGGTGCGGATTCTCTTGGCGAGTGCCTTTGCGCCGGTGAAATCGTCACCCGACATCAGGATCACGAACTCCTCTCCGCCGAAGCGGGCGAAGATATCGCCTGGCCTCAACATCGGGCGCACCACACGCACGCATTCTTTCAGCACATGATCGCCCTCGAGATGGCCGTAGCGATCGTTGATGGCCTTGAAATGATCGATATCCATCAGGATGAGGCAGGCAGCCTCCTCCCCGGTCCGGTTACCGGCGTGGCGTTCACCAATCATATCGAGAGCGCCACGATTCATCAGCCCGGTGAGCCCGTCGGTCTCCGCCTGCTGCTTCAGCTCCTTCGTCAGCGACGCGCGCTCGGCCAGGCTGTCGCGAAGAATGGCGATGGCGTCGAACAGGCGGCGCATTTCGGTGGCGTGATGTGGCTCAGGATAAGGTACGGTGGGACGATCCTCCGCCAGAACGATCACGGCTTCCCGCGCCCGCATCAACGGCCCGAACACAAACCGTTGCGCTGCGACCAGCAGGCCAACCAGAATTCCGAGAATGATCGTGGTGATAGCGATCGTTATCACAAGGGTCACCAGCGCTCCGTTGCGAACCACGGTGAAGTGCTCGAGTGTGACATCGAGAAAACCTCCGCGCAGGCGCTCCAGCGGTTTCAGCGTTTCGACGAAGTGGACCGTGAATTTGTCAGCCGTCATCGAGTACGTGCCCGAGACGCGGCCTTCCGCGATAAGCCCATCAACCATGCTCAGGCCTTGCCCGAAAAACATCCGCTCGACATCGCGCCAACCCGCAGACAGAAGCGGATTGCCACGGCTGATGACGTCTTCTCCTATCAGTCGCCACAGTTCGAGAATGCGGCCGCGCGTCCGGTTGCTGTCGACAAGATGTTTCAACTGCAGCGGCTGGCCGACAGCGACTGGCGCCATGATCTGCGACGCGATCCGGCCACCATGCTCACGCAACTCACCGAGAATCCGCCCGGTCATCACCGGTGCCGCCAATCCCGGACTCGATAGGCTCAGGGCCGCCACCTTCCACGCGACAACGGGCTGAAATGTATCGACGACCTCAAACATGCTCTCGATCGCCGCTTGTACATCGGCGACGCTGCGGCTCGCTCGCGGCATAGCCGCGACGCGATCGACTTCACGGCGACCTTCCTGAAGCTGCGCCTTCACCGGGATCAACAGCTGCGGCGGGATGCCGCCACTCGCAGACAGCTGCTCGAGGATGACGTCTGACCAGGAGCGGAATGCTGCGAGCCGTTCGCGCAGCGTCCCGTCTGTCATGCCTGCATCGCCAAGCACGCTGTTCGAGGGCCCGCGTTCAGCCGACAGACGATTGGCGACATCGAGGATCAGCCGGTAACTCTCCAGCCCGTCCAGATTCTGCCGGGCACGGCGATAATCGTCGAGCGAGCGGCCAATCACGCTGGTGGCGAGAATCCCGGTGCAGACGAGTGCGATTCCGGTCCCGATCAACAGCTTGCGGCGCAGGCTGTGATCGTCGCCGCACGGCATGCTGTGCCAAAAGCGACGTCTGACTCGTTGCAACAATGCTCCGAAATATTCGACGGACCGTGAGGCCATGGTTCTTCTGGTCCTTATTGGCGCGTTCTGCGTCCGCGGCCATAGGCACATGCAGGACTTTCATTTGAGTAAAACCACACGGTTAAGATCGCGTCGGAAACCGGGCGTCCCCGCGACGGCTCCGCGCGCGGTGACACAGCGCAAATGCTGGACATACCGGCTCATCTGCATCTCGGCGGCGCGCGCGTTAGGGGGAAATTCAGCTTAACGCGCCCCGTTATGCATGGCGGGGCGGCGGGTTATCATGCAAGCGCGCGGCTCGCGTCGCGAACGGTATTTTCTGCCGCTTCAGTACCGGGGAGCGCGCCGCGGCGGAAGGTCCCGGCCGGAGGGTTGAAGCCAGAAATTCTGCTGGCAGTAACCGGCGGTGCCGGAGACCGCAGCCAAACACTGCTCGTAAGTATCGTATCGGCAATCGCCCGGCCCGGCCTCGGCCTTCCGGCAGAACGGATAGTCGCGAGCTTCGGACGGACTCCAGCTTAGCGCCGAGAATGCTGCGATTCCGATCGCGGCCAGAATGACTTTCTGCCTGTTCATCGCGCATCTCCAATTGAGCGGCAGCTAATTGCCAACCGTTCCTCCGGCGCATGCGGCCCGTCAACCAACGAATCTGTGACCGGAGTCCGCGTGTTGTCGTCAGACCAAGGCGGCCGCGTTGTTGGGCAGCATGCGCTTGATGGCGTGCCGCACCGTCGTCACCGCCGGCGCCTTGTTCGTGGTCGCCATTGTCGCACGCTGAAACCGTTGACCGGAACCGGCGGAACCCCTTGTATGACGGAGGATTCAAGCTGCCGTCATACAAGGGGTTGGCATGCGCAAGGTCATCGAATTCGACGAAGGGACCTATCAAGCCCTGGTGCAACTCGGACGAGACCGGATGGCGACACTTCAGGAACTCGCCGATGAATCTTTCGCCGATCTGCTGAAAAAGCACGGCGTGCCGAAGGACCTGCGCGAGGCGCTGCTCAGAAGCGCACAGACCTCCGCGCCCATCGCAAAGCGCAAGACGAAAACCGCGCGGCGCAAATGACGCGCGCCTCCGACCGACATGCCGCTCCTGCCAGCCCGGTGCTGATCACCGGATGCTCCAGCGGAGTCGGCCGCGCGGCAGCGACGATCTTCCGCACAGCAGGGTATGAGACTTTCGCGACCGCCCGCGATCCCTCGACGCTCGACGATCTGCGCGCCATCGGCTGCCGTACGCTGGCGCTCGATGTCACCAGCGAAGATGCTCGCCGTGCCGCCGTCGAAACCGTTGAACGGGAATTCGGCGCGGTCGGAATTCTCGTCAACAATGCCGGCTATGGTCAGTACGGCCCGCTGGAAGAAATTTCGCTCGACGCGCTGCGGCTGCAATTTGAGACCAATGTGTTCGGCGGATTGCGTCTGGCGCAACTGGTACTGCCTGCCATGCGGCGCGCGAGACACGGACGCATCGTCAACGTCAGCTCAGTCGCAGGCCGCGTCTCTTCGATCGGCGGCGGCGCGTACCATGCCTCGAAGTTCGCTGTCGAAGCCCTGACCGACGCGCTGCGTCCCGAGGTCGAACCGTTCGGCATCGACGTGGTGAATGTGTTGCCCGGCCCGATCGCCACGCGATTCGAGACGACGCTGCTGAAAACGATCCCCGATACCGGCCAGCAAAGTCCGTACACGTATTTCAAGCAGCGCCTCGCCGAGCGCATGCACAATTTTCTGAACCCGCAGAAACTCGGCGTGATGTCGGCAGAGACCGTGGCGCGCGTTGTGTTCAAGGCCGCGACGGCGAGACGTCCAAAGACCCGTTACAGCGTGGGCTTCATCGCGCACCTCGGTCCCATCGGCCGCGCCCTGACGCCCGACCGCGTGGTGGATGTCATGACGCGGCGGACGGTGCCGGTCGAGAAGAAATAGTCGGGACTTGATCCGAATTCACCCGCGCCCCTTGTGGGAGAGGGTGCCGAGTGGCGCAGCCGCGAGGCGGGTGAGGGGTCTTCACGTTCGCGATGAGACCTAACCCCCCTCACCCGGTTTCTCACTGCGTTCGAAACCACCCTCTCCCACAAGGGGAGAGGGGAAGAAGTTACGCCTTCTTCATGCCGGCCTTTACCGCATCTGCGGTGATCGGCAGTGAGCGGACGCGCGCGCCGACCGCATTGTAGATCGCGTTGGCGAGCGCCGGCGCAACCACCGTCACCGCGGGTTCGCCGACGCCGGTGGCGGGTTCGCCATTGGCGATGATGGCGAGCGCCACCTCCGGGACCTGACTCATTCGCATCGGCGTGTAGGTGTCGAAATTGGTCTGCTCGATCGCGCCATCCTTCATGGTGGCCTTCTCGAACAGCGCCAGCGACATGCCCCACAGCGCCGCGCCCTCGACCTGGGCACGGATGCCGTCCGGGTTCACCTGCGTGCCGACATCGGTGGCGACGGTGAGCTTCTTCACCTTGACCTCGCCGCTGTCGTTCACCGCGACATGGGCGACACAGGCCGTCCAGCTCGCGGTGGCGCGTTCCTGCGACGACACGCAGGCGACGCCCATGCCTTCACCCTTGGGCAGCTTCTTGGTGCCGTAACCGGCAAGGCCCATCGCGGCGAGCAGCGTGTTGCGCAGGCGCTGCGCGCCGCCGGCATTGGCGCCGGCGCCATCGAGCAGATCGATGCGGAATTGCGCCGGGTCTTTCCCCGAAGCCACCGCCAGTTCATCGAGCATGCTTTCCACCGCCCAGAAGGTCCAGCCGGGCGCGACCGAGCGCAACTGGCCCGAGGGTGTGGCCGACTGCGCCATCTCGTTGATGATGGCGCGGACGTTGTGGTTGGGCACGGTGTAGAAGAAGTCCGCGCCGTTCACCGTGAAGGCATCGAGCGCACCCTTCTTCTCGACGTCCGGCGACAGAAACGCCGGAATGCCCCAGCGCTTGGTCGGCCAGGCGCTGACGACGTCGTGATTGAACGCGATTAGCTTGCCGCTGTCGTCGAGGCCGGCCTTGATCTTCTGGAAGGTCAATGGACGCGAGAAGTCCATGATGGTGTCGTCCTCGCGCGAGTAGATGACCTTCACCGGCTTGCCGACGGCTTTCGCCGCAAGCACCGCCGGGATCAGCATGTCACCGTCGAGACGCCGGCCGAAGCCGCCGCCCAGCCACGCCTGATGCATGACGATGAATTTGGGATCGACGCCCAGCGCACCGGCTGCGATCGCGCCCGAACGGGTGGCGAACTGGTTGCCGGTGTACAAATGCCAGATGTCACCCTTCTGCTCTGCCGTGGCGTTCATCGGCTCCATCGGCGCATGAATGTTGATGTTGGTGGTGTACTCCGCCTCCATCACCTTCGACGCCTTGCCGAGCGCCTCAGCTGTGTCGCCGTTCTTGACGAAGAACAGCCCGGACGCATTGTCGGCCTGCAGCCGCTTGGCTTCCGCCAGCAGGGATTCGCTGGAGACCTTGGCGTTCGGCCCGTTGTCGTAAGTGACCTTGAGCGCCTCCGCCGCTTTCTTGGCGTTGGCATAGGTGTTGGCCACCGCCACCACCCAGCCCGTGGTGGTGCCGGTCTTGTCCTCCAGCGTCACGGCCTTGATGAAGCCCGGCACTTTCTTCGCGCCTGAGTCATCCACCGACTTCACCGTCGCGCCGTAGCGCACCGGCGGCATCACGATCTTGCCGTAGACCATGCCGGGCAGGAACGTATCGATCCCGTATTTCGCCGTGCCGTTGGTCTTCGATGGAATGTCGATCTGCGGGATCGACTGGCCGACCAGCGTGTACTGATCCGGCGTCTTGAGCTTGAGCGCCTTGAGCTCGTCCGCTGTGAACGTCTTGGTCGCCTTGCCGCTTTTCACGATCTCCGCGAACGTCAGCGACTTCTTCGACTTCGGATGCGAGATCCGGGAGTCGCGCACCACGAGCTCTGCGGCCGGGACGCCCATCGTTGCGGCGGCGGCTTCCGTCAACGCGATGCGGCCGGCGGCACCCGCGCGGCTCATGGCGTCGAAGTTCATCATGGTGCTCCAGGAGCCGCCGGTGATTTGCGCGCCGAGCACCGGATCGTTGTACTTCGGATCGTTGGACGCGAGCTTGACCCGCATATCCTTCCAGCTCGCACCGAGTTCTTCGGCCACCAGCTGCGCCATGGTCGAGGCGATGTGCTGGCCCATGTCGGCCTTGCCGCAGGTCACGGTGACAAGCCCGTCCGGGGCGATGGAATACCACACGCTCGGATCGAAGCTTGCGGGCGCGGCCAGCGCACTTGAGCCGGATAGGGATACGAAGCCGAGCGCGAGGCCCGCGGCGGATGCGCCGACGATGAACGAGCGGCGGCTGAGATCCGTCGATGAATTGACCTTGAGGTGCTTGTTCATGTTGCTCTCCGATCCGCTGGCGCGTTCGACGCGGTGCGCATGTCGGCGGCAGCCCGCATGATCGCCTTTTGAATCCGCGAATAGGTCATGCAGCGGCACAGGTTGCCGTCCATGTGCGCGACCACTTCGTCCCTGGTCGGATTGGTGTTCTTGGCGAGCAGCGAGGCGGCCTGCATGATCTGGCCGGACTGGCAGTAACCGCATTGCGGCACCTGTTCGAGAATCCAGGCCTTCTGCAGCGGATGATCGCCCTTGGCGCTCAAGCCTTCGATGGTGGTGATCTTCTTGCCGGCGACCTCGCTGAGCGCGGTCTGACACGAGCGGACGGCTTCGCCGTTGACGTGCACCGTGCAGGCGCCGCAGAGCCCCGCGCCGCAGCCGAATTTCGTCCCCGTCATCTGAAGCTGTTCGCGGATAACCCAGAGCAGCGGCGTATCGCCCGCCGCTTCGACGGACATGTTCCGCCCGTTAATGCTGAGAGTGGGCATCGTTTCTTCCCCTGCCGGCGCACGACATCGCTTACGGCGATGACTCACTTCGAGGTCGATGCCCGCCACGCACCGGGTGGATGACGGGCGCCGCGGAGAATGATCGGCTTTTTTGCTGCAGGCAACGCAAATTAGAATCGGTCAAAACAAAATGAATTATCGCGCAATGCAGCGACGCCTTTGTGCAACGCAGAAGGCGAGGACACGCTAGCTGCGTTGCGGGCGCGCGCGCTGCGGAATCGTCATCGCTGCGATTCCCACAACGACGCAAACCAGACCGATCCAGACCGTGGGTGAGAGGGTCTCGCCCAGAAACACCACACCCAGACCGACACCAAGCGGCACGCGCAGATAGGCCTGCGCGGTGGTGCCGACCGATCCCAGCGTCTGGATCAGCCGGAAATAGATCACGAAGGCAAGCGCGGTCGAGAACACCGCAAGCGCGAGCAGAGCCGCGATGGATGCTTGCGACGGCGCCAACGTCCATGGCCGGTCGATGATCAGGCTGAGCGGCGTCAGCATGACCGCGCCGCAGATCATCGATCCGGCAGCCGGCACCATCGGATCGAGCCCGTTGAAGTTGCGCCCGAACAGCGCGGCCGCGCCGAACAGGACCGCGGAGAGCACCAGTGCGAGCTGCGCGAGGACGTCCTGTCCCAATCCGTTCAGTGCATCGACGCCCACCACGAGGCAAATTCCGGTGAGACCTGCCGCGACACCGAACGACTGGCGCGGGGTCGGACGCTCGTGACGCACGAACAGCAGCGCCAGCAGGAACGCAAAGATCGGCGCATTCGAGCCCAGGATGGTGGCGAGGCCCGCGCCGACATGGCGCTCCGCATAGGCGATCAGCGTGAAGGGGACCACGCTATTGAGGCAGGCCTGAATCAGGAAGCGCTTCCATATCGCCGGATCCCGCGGCATGACGATCCCGCGCAAGCGCATGATAGCCAGCAGAATGCCTCCAGCGATCAGGGTGCGCCCGGAGATCAAAGTCAGCGGCGGAATGGTCTCCACGCCGATCTTGACCAGGGTGTAGGCAGCACCCCATAGCGTGGCTAGCAGCACTAGCAACGCAAGATTGATCGCAGTGCGCGGCCGTGGCGTCTCGATTGCAAGGGTCATGTTGTGCTGTCAGATTCCTGTTGGCGGCGACGTTGCCACGCCGACGCAGTTCGTTATTTCGATGCAGGTCGAAGTTTATCCGCCGCGCAGCAGATTGGAGTATTGGTCCGGCACCTCGATCTCGAAACCAAGGATCGCCGCCGACAGTGCCTTGCCGTAATTGTCGAGGCTGAGGCTGCGCGACACCCCGCCGCCGAGTGCGCCCTCCGCCACGAAATTCAGCGCCGCCAGATTGTCGGCCTCATACCGCGTGACCTCGCCCTTGATCGCGCCGCGATAGAACGCCTTGAACCGCGCGGCGGTCAGTTGCTGTTTCAACAACGGATAGAATTCGTCGCAATAGGCGATCACCGCGATGTTCGAGGTGTTGCCCTTGTCGCCGGACCGGACATGCGCGACCCGTTCGAGTTTGGTCCGCATGATGTCAGCTCTCGTACCAGGTAATGACAGGGGCGACCTTCTCGCGCGGCACCAGCGTCGACCACACGCCGATGATCTCGCGGGCACGGTCCTGATGCGGCACCCGCTTGCCGGTCATGGCCACGCCGGACACCGCCATGCCGTCGATCTCGCGGCCCACTTTCAAGGCTTCCTCGCGCGTTCTGGTGCGGGCAGCGACCCGCACGGCAACTTCATAAGGCTCCGGCGCATCCTTTGGTGTGGCTTCGCCGTGAATGGCGTTGAGTCCGAGAAAATCGATGCGCAGGTCATCGGCCTTGAGATTCACAATACGAAATCGCTCCTCCAGGATTTGCTTTGCGAGCTGCGCACGGCGCAGCGCGCCGGGACCGGCATAGAAAAACATGTCCTCGCCGATGAAGCCTTCCATGCAGCCCATCGACACCTTCAAGGTGGCCGTGCGCGGCTTGCCGCCAATATTTGTCACGCGCATGCGGTCCGGACCCACCTGCTCAAGTGCTGCGGTGGTGAAATCGACCACCACGTCCGGCGTGATGTAGTTCGCCGGATCGTGCACCTCGTACAGCATCTGCTCCTTGACCGTCATGGCGTTGATCGCGCCGCCGGTGCCCGCGACTTTCGCGATCACAGCGCTGCCGTCGCTCTCCACCTCGGCAATCGGAAAGGCCAGATCCCACGGGGTCGGCACATCCTTGAAGCCCGGATCGGCGAAATAGCCGCCCGTGACCTGCGCGCCGCATTCCAAAAGATGCCCGAGGCCGCTGCCCGCGCCGAGCTTGGCGAAATCATCCGCGCGCCAGCCGAATTCGTGCATCATTGGTGCCAGAAACAATGATGGGTCCGCGACGCGGCCGGTAATGACAATGTCCGCGCCCTGTCGCAGGGCTTCGACGATGGGCTCCGCCCCGAGATACGCTTCCGCCGAAATGATGTCCGATGCAATGGAGGAGACCGGCGCACCGTTTTCGAGGATGGTGCCGCCAAGCTTTGCGATGCGGTCGGTGATGAGGCTGCCGGAGACCGCGGCGACTTTCTTGCCCTTTGTGTCATGTTCGCGAAGCAGTTTGACGATGCGCTGTGCCGCGCCGTCCGGATTGATCCAGCCCTGATTGCTGATGATCTTCGTGCCGCGCCTCAGGCAACCCGGCAACACCGCCTTCATGCGGTCGTCGAGATAGGTGTCGTATCCGGGGAACGACGGATCGCGCCGCTTGCGCACCTGCGCCGCCGACACAGTCGCCTCCGCCATGGTCTCAAAGCAGAGATAATCGAGGTCGCCCTGCTCGGCGTTGAGTTTCGCCGGCTCGATGCGGTCACCCCACCACGCCGATCCCGCGCCTATCCGCAAACGCGACAAAAAGTTGATCCTTCCCCGGAATTTTCATTGGTCTTTCGGCTTGCCTTGACCGGCAAATCCAACAAGTATTTGCGCATGAAACTCGTGTGGTGGTTCGCAAGTCCGCATCGTGCTAAACGCAAGCTCCGTATGCGGACTTGCGAACCAAAACCACACGAGAATAATAATTTGCTAGTGTCCTTTCGAATCCGAAGTTCGCTCAAAAATATGCCGCAGGGTAAGGCGAACTTCGGATTCGGGACACTAGTGTTGTTCGCTCCCCTTGTCGCCATTGCTCTTGCGCATACCCCGACGGCTGCTCGCGCGGAGCGTCTGCCGCCCTCCCCGTTCACGACAACACTGTCCAATCACACGCCGCTGGTGTTCGGCATGAGCGCCGAGGACGCCGCCGACGCGCTGGGCCAGCCGCTGAGCTATGTGAGCGGGCGGCCAGGCAACGAAATCTTTCTGGTGATCCGCAATGTCGGCGGCAGCCGCTGGTCGTTCCGCGACGATCCGCTCTATCTGCAATTCCGCGGTGGCCGCCTCACCGGCTGGAAGGCCGACTGGAGCCGCAACTGGATGTGGCGGTAGAGCGACGCGCGCAAACGCCGTCATCAACACACACCATGTCGTCCCCGCGAAAGCGGAGACCCATAACCACCGTACCTTGTGATGATTGCGAGAAGGCTGCTCCAGCATCTTCCTCCAATCGATAACGCAGGGAGTATGGGTCCCGGCCTTCGCCGGGACGACGTGCGGAGGGGTTGCCTCAGAACCACCGCTCGCCGACAACCAACGTATCGCCGGGCTTCAGAAACGTGCCGGGCGGCACAACCGCCTGCGCGGCCCCACCTTCGCCCACGCGCGTCAGCCGGATGGCATTGCGTTGCGCGCGCGGGGTGAAACCGCCGGCGATGGCTACCGCGCTCTCCGCGGTCATGTTCGGCACGTAGGGATATTGTCCGGGCGCGGCGACTTCACCGAGGATGAAGAACGGGCGATAGCTCTCGACCTCCGCAGCCACATAAGGCTCGCGCAGATAGCCTTTTTTCAGCCGCGCCGTGACGGACGCAGCCAATTGTGCAGGCGTCAGACCCCGCGCCGGCACCGATCCGATCAGCGGCATGGTGATCGACCCGCTCGCGCCGACAGCATAGGTGTTGGTGAGGCCTTCCTGTCCGAAGACGACAATGCGCAGCCTGTCGCCGGCATCGAGCCGATACGGCTCATCGACGGGTGCATAGCCGGTTGTCACCGACGCAGACGTCTGCATGCAGCCCGACAGCGCGAGCGCAGTGACAACGACAGCGATCAGCGACCATCGCGACGCACGCATAAAACGCTCCGGACCCGTCCTCTGAATGAGAGACAGGCCCGGTTTGCGGCATCTATGGTTAACAAAGGGTAAGCGCGATTGAATCAGGCGCTGACGCCCACTCCAATCGGGCAGGACACGCCGGTTCCACCGAGACCGCAGTAGCCGGCGGGATTCTTGGCCAGATATTGCTGGTGGTAGTCCTCGGCAAAGTAGAACTCTCCAGCCGGCTTGATCTCGGTGGTGATCGAACCGTACCGTCTGGCGTTGAGCGCCTTGTTGTAGGCGTCCTTCGAAGCCAGCACCGCCTTCATCTGCGCGTCGCTGGTGGTGTAGATCGCCGAGCGATACTGCGTGCCGATGTCGTTGCCCTGACGCATGCCCTGGGTCGGATCGTGACTTTCCCAGAACGTCTTCAGCAACGCGTCGTAAGACACCTTTGCCGGATCGAACACCACCAGCACCGCTTCGGTGTGGCCGGTGCGGCCCGAGCAGGTCTCTTCATAAGTGGGGTTCGGCGTCGAGCCGCCGGCATAGCCGACCGCGGTGACGTAGACGCCGTCCATTTCCCAGAACTTGCGCTCGGCGCCCCAGAAACAGCCAAGGCCGAACACGGCGGTCTCGAGACCTTCCGGATAGGGGCCTTTCAGCGGATGACCGTTGACGAAGTGCGTTCTGGCGGTCGGCAGCGGGGCCGCACGGCCCGGCAGGGCTTCGGCGGCGCTCGGCAGATCGAGAGGTTTGCGGGAGAAGAACATGGCTTGCTCCTTAAGGGTTCGCTTCACACTATATAGCTCCCTGTACGTCGCCCGCGTCAGGACGTTACGCACCGATCGCTCATCATATGTCCGGCATCGGCTCTTGAAACTCCGGTGCCCGCGCTCGCGAATTCCAACCGCTGGGCGAACCTGCCGCCGGTCAATTCCGTGAATAGCCGATCAGCGGCTTGCTGGGCCGGAACAGCAGCATCAGCAGGATGCCCAGAATGCCCATCACGGCCCAGGCCGGCTGGTTGAGCAGCAGCTTCATCACGCTGTTCCAGAGCAGCGGCGAGACGCCCTCAACCATGGCCTGAAACGACTGCTGGCTGGCCTGATTGATGTCGTTCCACAGCTCGCCAAGCCGGGTGATCCGCAGCGTCTGGTCGGCAATGGTCCGGGCCCCATCGTAAACCAGCGACAGGAAGCCGATAACCAGCAGAAACAGCCCGATCAGACGAAAAAACCCGCGGATCATCGTTCACCCCCTATATTTCAATCACTTCGTCGAGCCCGGCAGGGACCCCAACCGGACCCCGCCTGGCCCAAAATAGGCCCGGAAATCGTTGACGGTGCAGGCCAGTATCCCTATAAGAGCCCCGACTGGCGGCGGGCGCAATCCTGCCGCCGATGTTCTTTAAGAGCGTGTTGTTTTAGGCAAGCTCTTTGGAAAGAACATTATCAGGAACACCCGATTTTCACCCAGCATCGGCCGAACGGTCGATATCGATCACTCTGCTGGCTCACTATGACAGCCGCAGGCTGACTGACCGAGAGAAACCGAGAGACCATGGCCAACACCACCTCTGCCAAAAAAGCGACGCGCAAGATTGCCCGCCGTACCCTGATCAACAAGTCGCGCCGCACCCAGATGCGCGGCTCGGTTCGCAACGTCGAGGACGCCATCAAGAAGGGTGACCGCGCCGCGGCACTCGAAGCGATGAAGCAGGCCGAGCCGGATCTGATGCAGGCCGCGCAGCGCAACATCATTCACAAGAACAACGCGAGCCGGAAGGTGTCGCGCCTGACGCATCAGATCGCCAAGCTCGCGCAGTAAGTTCCGCAGCGCGCACGATCTGAAGAAGCTGACTGACGAAAAAGCCCGGCCGACGCCGGGCTTTTTCTTTTGCGTTGGCTTGATCGTTCGCAAACATTCTTCATCGCGATTCGATCGGCGGCACGTAGACACCGCAGAGAGTGCACATGCGAACAACACATGCTGCGCTTCCGATCTTTTGAAAAAGCAAGTGCGCGAGCGCACCGACTCCAGAATCCCGACAGGGGTTACCCTGCTCGGTCGATCACAAAAAAACCCGTTTGACGAAGACCTTATCGGCATAGCGTGCGGTAGCACTTCGAAAACGCAGGTGCCGCCTGATGAATCTTAAATTATTTATGAACGATGTTTTGGCGATCGACCGATTTGTGACAGTTGTCCGACTTCTCGAATCTACGCACAGATTCAAAACCTTGCCGTTTCGTCATGAAGACGGCGCCCGTTTCGCATCGGCGGCAAGTCGCGCTTTGAGCGCGCGATGCGAAATCAATTCCGTTGCGAGCCGTAGCGCCTCGTGTATTTCTTATTACGTCACGTCGTCCACGGCTCTTCTGATCAGCGCGGTTTGAGAACCTTGGACGGGCATGCAAGTCAGGACAGTCTGCAAGCTAGCGACGCTTTCCAAGCGATGGTCGGATCCTAACTCACATGGTTTGTGAGGCAGGTCCCCTGTGTGAAAATTCTCCGCCGCGGCCGGGTTACTCCGGGCTTCGGATCAAAAGTGAGAAGCCGCACAGAGGAAAACATCCACCGGCTTCGAAAGACAGGGGACAGGGTTGGACGGGCGGGACGAAGCGGGTTGAAGTCTGATCGATCAGCGGATCGGACGAACAAAAGATTTGAACAGATCAAGGCGACAACAACTTGCCGTGAATTTCTCGCGGCAGGAGGGGGAATATCTATGTCCAGCAGCCAGAGCCGGCAGAACAACTTTGCAGCATTTATTTCCAGCGATGTTGTTTCCGTGAACGCGCCAGCTGCCCCCTGTGGTCCGCCAGTCCAGCACAGTACGCGCTAGCGCCACACGCGCCTTCCCTCCCGATCCAGCGATGCCACACGGCGATCAGCGCCGAACGGCGGAGCGTCTGAGGACGACGGAAAGAGCGCATGTCGGCGGGCGGCCCCACCCATTTCTCGGCGACCAGCGCCGGATCACACATCAACCAGAAGATCAGAACGCAAATGACAATCTCGGCAGAAACAACCTCAACGAACCTCGGACTGGCAGACGTCGAACGCGATCAGTGGGCCCGGTTCAAGGGACGGCTCCGGACCAACGTCGGCGAGGATTTCTACACCAGCTGGTTCGCACGCATGGACCTCGAGCGCATCCATGACGACTGCGTCCACATGACGGTGCCGACCAAGTTCCTCAAAAGCTGGATACAGGCGCACTATGCCGACCGCGTTTTGACTTGCTGGCAGTCGGAAGCGCCGAGCGTCAAGCGCGTCGAGATCACGGTGCGCACCGCCATGCGCTGTGCCGCCCCCGTCAAGGACGCAAAAGCGCCGCAGGACGAACGACGCGCCGACAGCAACCAGAACCGGCCCGCGCCTGAATTGCGCAACACCGCGACCGCGCCGGTCTCGGCCAGCCACGATGCGCTGGGCGGCTCGCCGCTCGATCCGCGCCTGACATTTGCGACCTTTGTGATGGGCCGCTCCAACACGCTGGCGCATGCCGCCGCCCGCCAGGTCGCCGAAGGCCGCCGTGGTGACAGCGTGATGTTCAATCCGCTCTATATTCATGCCGGCGTAGGCCTCGGCAAAACCCACCTGTTGCAGGCGGTGACATGGGCCGGGAATTCCAATCCCGAGCGCAAGGTGCTGTATCTCACCGCCGAGAAGTTCATGTACGGCTTCGTCGCCGCGCTGAAATCGCAGACCGCACTCGCCTTCAAGGAAGCGCTGCGCGGCATCGACGTGCTGGTGATCGACGACCTGCAGTTCCTGCAGGGCAAATCGACCCAGTCGGAATTCTGCCATACGCTGAATGCACTGATCGACGCCGGCCGTCAGGTCGTGATCGCCGCCGACCGGCCGCCGTCCGATCTCGAAAGCCTCGACGACCGGGTGCGTTCGCGCCTCGCTGGTGGCCTCGTGGTCGAGATGGGGTCGCTCGGTGAAGAGTTGCGGCTCGAAATCCTGAAGTCCCGCGTCTCCGCGGCAAGGGCGCATCACGCCACCTTCGACGTGCCGATGCCGGTCTTGGAATATCTCGCCAAGACCATCACCCATAACGGCCGCGACCTCGAAGGTGCGATCAACCGCCTGCTGGCGCACTCGAAGCTCAACGCCACCACGGTGACCCTGGAAATGGCCGAGCGCGAAGTGCGCGATCTGGTCCGGCCGATGGAACCGAAGCGGGTCAAGATCGAGGACATCCAGCGGGTTGTGGCCCGGCAGTACAACGTCAGCCGCTCGGATCTGTTGTCGTCGCGCCGGACCGCCAATGTGGTTCGCCCGCGTCAGGTCGCGATGTATCTGGCCAAGACGCTGACGTTGCGCTCCCTGCCCGAAATCGGACGCCGGTTCGGCGGCCGCGACCACACGACGGTCCTGCATGCCGTCCGCAAGATCGAGGCGCTGGTCTCCAAGGATCTCACCCTGTCCGACGAGGTCGAACTGCTGAAGCGCCAGTTGCAGGAGTGATCCAGCCGGCAAGGCTTGGAGATTCAGGGCTTGGAAAACCTGAGATAAGGGGGAAAGCCGCTTCCAAGCGGCCCGTACCCTTGCGCTTGGCGCTCAACCGCGTCACCTTACGGTCCCCCGGGGCCCCGGCGAAACCTCCGTTTCGTCAGGTCCGCGGGTTTCAGTCGCCGGCGCGCTGTCCAGCCGCCCGGCACCTCCAATAACGATGTGGACTCGTCCGAAGCTGCGGACTTGCTCCGGGACTTGAGAGTCCAGACTTGGGATCGGGCGGAATTGTCATGAAGGTTACCGTCGAGCGCGCGCTACTCCTGAAATCGCTGAGCCACGTTCATCGCGTGGTCGAACGCCGCAACACCATTCCAATCCTCGGCAACGTGCTGATCCGCGCCGACAAGTCGCGCCTCAGCCTGAAGGCCACCGATCTCGACCTCGAAGTGACCGAAACGCTGGCGGCCGAAACCGGCACCGGTGGGTCGATCACCGTCCCGGCGCATATGTTCTACGACATCGTCCGCAAGCTGCCCGACGGATCGCAGATCGTTCTCGAAGGCGACGGCGATCGCTCCGTGCTGGCGATCCGCGCCGGGCGTTCGCGCTTCACGCTGCAGACGCTGCCGGAAAGCGACTTCCCGGATCTCGCCGCCGGCGACATGACGCATTCGTTCACGCTGGCCGCGTCCGACATGAAGCGGCTGATCGACCGCACGCAGTTTGCGATCTCCACCGAAGAGACCCGCTACTATCTCACCGGCATCTATCTGCACGCCGCGGGCCGCGCCAAGGAAGCGACACTGCGCGCAGTGGCGACCGACGGCCACAGGCTGGCGCAGGTCGATCTGCCGCTGCCGAAGAGCGCCGAAGGGATGCCCGGCGTCATCGTGCCGCGCAAGACCGTGGGCGAAGTACAGCGCCTGATTGAAGACAACGAGGCAGAACTCAAGATCGAGCTGTCGCAGGGCAAGATCCGCTTCACCATCGGCGACGTCGTGCTGACCTCGAAGCTGATCGACGGCACATTCCCGGACTATGGCCGCGTCATTCCGCAGAACAACGACAAGGAACTGATCGTCGACAAGAAGGACTTCGAGGCGGCGGTCGACCGCGTCTCGACGATCTCATCCGAGCGCGGCCGCGCCGTGAAGCTCGCGCTGTCCGCAGGCAAGCTGATCCTGTCCGTCACCAATCCGGATTCGGGAAGCGCGACGGAAGAACTCGAAGTCGAATATGCGTCCGAGCCGCTCGATATCGGCTTCAACTCGCGTTATCTGCTCGACATCGCAGCCCAGATCGAAGGCGAAGTCGCCGTACTGCGCCTCGCCGACCCCGGTTCGCCGACGCTGGTGCAGGACAAGGATTCCAAAGGCGCGCTTTACGTGCTGATGCCGATGCGGGTGTGAGGCTCTTTCTGTTCACTCACATGCTGACTAGATCGCGTCATGGCCGGGCTTGTCCCGGCCATCCACGTCTTTAGGGATCGCTTTGAGCCACTAATGACCGTTTCCCGCATCCTGCGCCTCAGCCTGACGCATTTCCGCAACTATCGCGCGGCGAGCGTCGAGACGCGTGGCAACGTCGTGGTGCTGGTCGGCCCCAACGGCGCCGGAAAAACCAACTGTCTTGAGGCGATTTCATTTCTGTCGCCGGGACGCGGCCTGCGCCGCGCCACGCTGGACGATGTCGCCGATATCCAGGGCGACGGATCGTGGGCGGTGTCGGCGGAGGTCGAAGGCGAGCTCGGGCTCGCTACGCTCGGCACCGGCATAGACCCGCCGCGTGAAGACGGCACATCATCGCCCCGCCGCGTCCGCATCGACCGCGAACCGGTAACGTCAGCGACCGCCTTCGGCGATCATCTGCGCATGGTGTGGCTGACGCCGGCGATGGACAGCCTGTTCATGGGCGCAGCCTCCGAACGGCGGCGCTTCTTCGACCGCCTGGTGCTGGCGATCGACAGCGAGCATTCGGGCCGCGTCTCGGCGCTGGACCGCTCGCTGCGGTCGCGTAACCGCCTGCTGGAGGACCGCAACTTCGACGCACACTGGTGCGACGCCATCGAGCGCGAAACCGCGGAACTCGCCGTTGCGGTCGCGGCCCAGCGCGGACAGACGTTGCAGCGCCTCGCGGGAATGCTTGCCGCGCGCGGGTCGGCGTCGGCGTTTCCCTCGGCGCTGATCGCGCTCGACGGCTGGATGGAGAATGCGCTGCTGACCGACACGGCAACCGCCGTGGAGGACCGCTACCGCGAGATACTGCGCGTGAGCCGCGCGAAAGACGCCGCTGCCGGGCGCACACTGAACGGGCCGCATCTCACCGACCTGATGGTGATCTACGCGCCGAAAAACATGCCTGCGCGCGATGCATCCACCGGCGAGCAAAAGGCGCTGCTGATCGGCCTCGTGCTGGCCCATGCCAATCTGGTGGCCGAGATGACCGGCATCACGCCGTTGCTATTGCTTGATGAAGTCGTCGCGCATCTCGATCCCAACCGCCGCGCCGCGCTGTTCGATGAACTTATAAAGCTCGGCGCGCAGGTCTGGATGACCGGCGCGGACCCTGCGGCCTTCATGGAAGTCGGCGCGGGCGCGGATGTTTTCGATGTCGAGTGCGGCCAGGTTTCCCGCCGCGCATAAATTTGTCGTCGTCATTCCGGGTTCAATTGCTTCGCAATTGCCCCGGAATGACGGGGCGGAAACCGGCCCCGAATCAGGCTTTTCCACAGCCCGAAAAACGCCGTTTCCAAGCCTTGAAAAACAGCCAAAAATACCCATCTAATCAATAGCTTGCAGGACCCTACTTTGTCCTAGGAGCTTAACTGTTTTCATGGCACAAATTGACAATCGAAGGCGCGTTTTTCGCGATCCGATTCGATCTCTCTGCCGAACCACTTCGAAGGCAACTCATGACCGAACCAGCCCGGCAAACCAGCGCCGAACCTATGGACAATCCAGGGGCGGAATACGGCGCTGAATCGATCAGGGTGCTGAAAGGTCTCGACGCCGTTCGCAAGCGTCCGGGCATGTATATCGGCGACACCGATGACGGCTCCGGCCTGCATCACATGGTCTACGAAGTCGTCGACAATGCCATCGACGAAGCACTGGCCGGTCACGCCACCCGCGTCGAGGTCGTGCTCAATCCCGATAATTCGGTGACCGTGCGCGACGACGGCCGAGGCATCCCGGTGGGCATTCACAAGGGCGAAGGCATTTCGGCGGCAGAGGTCATCATGACCCAGCTCCATGCCGGCGGAAAATTCGACCAGAATTCCTACAAGGTGTCCGGCGGTCTGCACGGCGTCGGCGTTTCCGTGGTCAACGCGCTGTCGAGCAGGCTGGAGTTGCGGGTCTGGCGCGACGGCAAGGAACACTACATCCAGTTCAAGCACGGCGACGCTGTCGCTCCGCTTGAAGTGGTCGGCGATGCAGGCGGCAAGCGCGGCACCGAAGTGACGTTTCTCGCCTCGACCGGGACCTTCACCAACGTCGAATACGATTTCGCGACGCTCGAGCATCGCCTGCGCGAACTCGCGTTCCTGAATTCCGGCGTCAACATCTTGCTCTCCGACATGCGCCATGCGGTCGAGAAGCGCGAGGAGCTGTTCTACGAGGGCGGCGTCGAGGAATTCGTCAAATATCTCGACCGCAACAAGAAGCCCGTGGTGCCGATCCCCATCGTGATGCGTTCCGAGCAGAACGGCATCAGCGTCGAAGTCGCGATGTGGTGGAACGACAGCTACCACGAGAACGTGCTCTGCTTCACCAACAACATTCCCCAGCGCGACGGCGGCACCCATCTGGCGGGCTTCCGCGGCGCGCTGACGCGTCAGGTCACCGGCTATGCCGAAGCCATGGCGAAGAAGGAAAAGATCGCGCTGACCGGCGACGACTGTCGCGAAGGGCTTACCGCCGTTCTCTCGGTGAAAGTGCCTGATCCGAAGTTCTCGTCGCAGACCAAGGACAAGCTGGTGTCCTCGGAAGTGCGGCCCGTGGTCGAGAACGTGCTGAACGCTGCACTCTCGGCGTGGTTCGAGGAACATCCCGGCGAGGCCAAGACCATCGTCGGCAAGGTGATGGAAGCCGCCGCCGCGCGCGAGGCTGCGCGCAAGGCGCGCGATCTGACCCGCCGCAAGGGCGCGCTGGACATCGCCTCGCTGCCCGGCAAGCTTGCCGACTGCCAGGAACGCGATCCCGCGAAATCCGAACTCTTCATCGTCGAGGGTGATTCCGCCGGCGGCTCCGCCAAACAGGGCCGCAACCGCGCATTCCAGGCCGTGCTGCCGCTGCGCGGTAAAATTCTGAACGTCGAGCGCGCGCGCTTCGACAAGATGCTCTCCTCTGAGCAGATCGGCACGCTGATCACCGCGCTCGGCACCGGCATCGGCCGCGACGATTTCGACATCACCAAGCTGCGCTATCACAAGATCATCGTGATGACCGACGCCGACGTCGATGGCGCACATATCCGCACGCTGCTGCTGACGTTCTTCTTCCGCCAGATGCCGCAGCTGATCGACGGCGGCTACCTCTATATCGCGCAACCGCCGCTCTTCAAGGTGACCCGCGGCAAGTCCGAGCAGTACCTCAAGGACGAGCGCGCGATGGAGGATTACCTGATCGAGACCGGCCTCGACGACTGTGTTCTGAAGCTGGCTTCGGGCGAGGACCGCAAGGGCCGCGACCTTCAGGCACTGCTGGAGGACGCGCGCATCATCCGCGGCATCCTCAACAGCCTGCACAGCCGCTACAACCGCACGGTTGTCGAACAGGCCGCGATCGCGGGTGTGCTGAGCCCGCATGTCGTCGGGAATATCGAGACCGCCAACGCCGCCGCCGACTACATCGCCAAGCGCCTCGACGCGCTGGCCGACGAGGTCGAGCGCGGCTGGATCGGCGCCTTCAGGGAAGGCGAAGGCTATTTCTTCGAGCGCACCGTGCGCGGCGTCAAGGACGTCGCCATGATCGACGATGCGCTGCTCGGCTCCGCCGAGGCGCGCAAGCTCGATGAATATGCCGCAGCACTGCAGGAAGCCTATCCGCGCAGCAGCGTGCTCCGCCGCAAGGACACCGAGACACCGATCCACGGGCCAATCAGCCTGTTCGAGGCGGTGACCGATGCCGGCCGCAAGGGCGTCACCTACCAGCGCTACAAAGGCCTCGGCGAAATGAACCCGCAGCAGTTGTGGGAAACGACGCTTGACGTCAACGCCCGCTCACTGCTGCAGGTGAAGGTGAAGGAAGTCGATGCCGCCGACGACATTTTCACCAAGCTGATGGGTGACGTCGTCGAACCACGCCGCGAGTTCATCCAGGACAACTCACTCGACGCCAACGTCGACGTGTAGGCCGCCTCGTCGCGCAACCAGTCGGGCGGAACCGCGCCCGGCCGTTTCAAACAATGCAGATAAAATCGGCCACAATCCGGGCGACTCTCGCGGTAATCCGGTGATTGCCGTTACGTGTCAGGTGGCGCAAACTGACCTCTGGACTTGGAGCGGAATCGACGGCGCGTCGTGCGTGACCGCCATGGCCGTTGCCGGGCGGAGGATGATCGGGACCCCGGATGAGGATCATCAACCGACGGCGGGCCTTGGCTGGAATGACGGTGCTTTCAACGGCGCTGTTTGCGGCGCAGCCCTCGTTCGCTGACGACACCGACCCGCTGCGGTTTTATGACAACGACGGATTCGTGGTGCGAGGGCATTTCGAGGCGGGGCTGAACGCCGTCTCGGAGCGCAACCTGTTCTGGGATTTCGCTGCCACCGTAGCGCCGGCCGCAAATTATAATCCCAACAAGCAATGGCTCGAAGGTTATGTGAAGCCCGGCCTGAGCTGGAGCAAGTCGCTCGATCAGTACCTCACCGCTTACGGGAAGGTATCGGGTGTGGCTTCCAGCACCCAGGGACTCGACGCCTTTGAGGCCGGCAATTCTAGCCGCGTCACGCTGGAAGAAGGCTACATCGGCCTTCGTGCAGGCAATCCCGACGGCAGGTCCGTCGATGTGTCGATCGGCCCACGTGAATTCAAGGCCGGCACGGGGATGCTGCTCGCCAATGGCGGAACCAGCGGGTTTGAGCGCGGCGCACTCAAGCTCGGACCGCGCAAGGCGTGGGAATTCGCCGCTCTCGGGCGTGTTGCCTTTGACGGCTTTTCCGGCACGGGATTTCTCATTGATCCCAACGAACTGCCGAGCAGCAACACCTCCACCAGCATCGCGGGCGCCGACTTTCGCTACGATGGCGCGCCGGGGAATTTCGCCGGACTGACCCTCGGCCATGTCATCCAGTCGACTGCGCCCTATCCGAAGGCTGCACCCGGCGGCATCGGGCCACCGAGCATCCTTGCCAATGCGCGTGACGGCCTGAACTTCGTAAACTTCTATGGACGCGCGAACCCCTTCAAGGGCGTTCTCGAAAACCTGTTTGTCGGCGTCGACTTTGCCTATGAGTGGAATCGCACCATCGATCTTCAGGCGTGGGGCGGTCGGCTGCAGATCGGCTATGTTTTTACGAACGTGCCGTGGTTGCCGACCCTGACCTATTCGTACCAGACGTTTTCGGGCGACAATCCGAACACGACGAAACTGGAACGGTTCGATCCTTTGTATTTCGAAGGCACGCCGAGTTCATGGTCGACCGGCTCGAAGTCGTCGATGGTCTTCATCAACTCCAACGTCAACGCGCATCAGATCAGCCTCGGTGTCAAACCCACCGAGCGCGACACGCTCACGCTGCGCTACACCTATATCGACGCCAATGAACTGCTGAGCCCGCTGCAATTCGGACAGGCGACCCGCATTATCGTCGCCGGTCCCAATCCGGCGGTTGTCGCCGGGGTGACCACCCCACACCTCTCGGATGACATTTTTCTGGAATATACCCGCGCGGTGACCCGCAACATCTATCTGACCGCCGGACTGAGCGCGTCGGTGCCGGGCCCCGGAATCGCATCGATTACGCCGACCAAAACACCGGTCTGGACGGGAGGTTTCGTCAATGTCGTTGTTTCCTATTAGGATCGAACGCCGCGCTTTTGCCCGTGCGCAGCTGGAGAAGCTGGCGCTCGCAGCGATGATCGCCACGTCGGTCTGCGTGATGATGACGCCGATGGCGTCGCGGGCGCAGCAAGCCGCGCCGCTGTCGGCAGCAGACTCCGATCCGGCTAAACTCGGATGGATGATCGGCACGCCTCCTCCGGCGGACAAGATCATCCGCTTCTCCGACAAGGACTACTTCAGCTTCCCGAAGATGCGCTGGACCGTCTGCCATTTCCGTCAGTTGATGCCGACAGTCCGCGTCAGCCGCGGACTCGGTGCGCCGGTCGCGCTGGCGCGGAAGATCGATGCTGCAATCGACGACGTGAGCTTTACACCGCTGGGCGGCGACAAACCGATGACATGGGTGCAGTCGCTGGCGGCCAATTACACCGACGGCATCGTTGTCCTGCATCACGGAGCTGTCGTTTACGAACGCTACGCCGGCTGCCTTGACGAAGGCGGCGTCCATGGCGCGATGTCGGTGACGAAATCGGTCACCGGACTTCTTGGCGAGATGCTCGTGGCCGAAGGCGTGATCGATGAAACCGCCAAGGTCGGCACCATTGTGCCTGAACTCGCCAAGAGCGCGTTCGGTGATGCGACGGTGCGGCAGGTGCTCGAGATGACCACCGGGCTTCGCTACAGCGAAGACTACGCCGATCCGAATGCCGACGTCTGGATCTATTCGGAAGCCGGCAATCCACTGCCGAAGCCCGCCGGCTACACCGGGCCGCGCAGCTATTTCGAATATCTCGAAACCGTCCGCAAGGAAGGCGAGCACGGCAACGCCTTCGGCTACAAGACCATCAACACCGATGCGCTAGGCTGGATCATCCTGCGTACGACCGGCAAATCCGTCGCCGCTCTGTTGTCGGAACGAATCTGGAGCAGGATGGGCGCGGAGCAGGATGCCTATTACACCGTCGATTCCATCGGCACGCCCTTCGCGGGCGGCGGCCTGAACGCCGGGCTGCGCGACATGGCGCGGCTCGGCCAGTTGCTGGTCGACGGCGGGACGATCAACGGCAACCGGCTCGTCCCGGCGGCAGCGATCGACCGTATTCGCGCTGGCGGCGACAAGGCGGCTTTCGAGAAGGCAGGATATGCCTTGCTCAAGGGCTGGAGCTATCGCGGCATGTGGTGGGTCTCGCACAACGCGCACGGCGCGTTCATGGCGCGCGGCGTTCATGGGCAATCCATCTATATCGACCCGGCCGCCCACATGGTCATCGCAAGATTCAGTTCGCATCCCGTGGCCGGCAACGCCGCCAACGATCCAACAACACTTCCAGCGTTCGAGGCTGTGGCCAAGCATCTGATGCAGCGTCGCTAGGACAACGCTGACTTCACAGGCGAAATCGTCGCATCGCCGGCCATGATTTGGCCGACCGCTGTGCTAAAGGCTACACCATGACATCCCTCGACAAAGCCGATTCCGTCTCCGCAACCGGTGTGGCCAGCGTCACCAGAAGCGCCACCGCGACCGAATTCATCGAGACGATCAAACTGGCGATGCCCATTGCGCTGACGCAGTTGGGGCAGATCGCCATGATGACAACCGACCTCGCGCTGATCGGGCGGCTGGGCGACACCGCGGTCGCCGCGGCGGCGCTGGCGCATACAGTGTTCTTCGTCGCCTTCGTGATCGGCATGGGGCTGGTCTCCGCCGTGGCACCGCTCGCCGCACAGGCGCTGGGTGCGCGGCAGCCGCGCATCGTTCGCCGCGCGCTCCGCGTCGGTCTATGGGCCGCGCTGCTGTTGTGCGTGCCGATGATGATGCTGCCGCTGTTCGGCGAGCACATTCTGATCCTGCTCGGTCAGGCGCCGGAGAATGCGCGCCTCGCACAGCGTTATCTGCTGGGGCTCGCGCCCGGCATGGCGCCCGCATTATGCTTCATGGCGGTCCGCAATTTCATGGGCGCGGTTAATCGGCCGGAGCCGGGCCTGTGGATCACGCTGGCCGCGATTCCGACCAATGCCGTGCTCGGCTACGCACTGATCCACGGCCACTGGGGCATGCCGAAGCTGGAATTGCTGGGTGCGGGCGTCGCCACCACCACGGTGAATTTCGGCATGTGCGCCGCCGCGCTGTGGTTCACCTACAGCCAGCGGCCGTTCAAAAAATTTCACGTGCTCGGCCGATTCTGGCGTTTCGACTGGCCGCTGATGCGGCAGCTTGTGGTGATCGGCGCGCCGATAGCGCTGTCGTTCCTGCTGGAATACGGATTGTTCTCCGCCGCCGGTCTCCTGATGGGCCTGATCAGCACAAGCGCCCTTGCGGCGCATCAGATCGCGCTCCAAATCGCGGCCATCCTGTTCATGGTGCCGTTCGGCATCGGCATGGCGGCCACCGTGCGGGTCGGACAGGCCTTCGGGCGCGGCGATACGGCCGCAGTCCGGCGCGCTGGAGCGGTTGCGACGGTTCTCGGCATCGTGTTCATGACGACCATGACGCTTGCCGTCATTGTGGTGCGGTTTGATCTCGCGCGACTTTTCTTCGGCGATACGCGGCAAGGCTTGGCTGCTGTCGAACTCGCCGCGACGCTGATGCTGGTCGGCGCGACGTTCTTTATCGCCGACGGCATCCAGACCGTGGCCGCCGGTGCGCTTCGCGGCCTCAGCGACACGCGCATACCGCTGCTGCTCGCCGCCATCAGTTACTGGGCCATCGGCTTCACCGCCGCCTATGGTCTCGCGTTCTGGATCGGTCTCGGCGCAATCGGCGTCTGGATCGGCCTGTCGATCGGCACTGGTATCTACGCCGTCCTGCTGGTGCTGCGTTTCCATGCCCTGACGCAACGGCTGAGGCTTGCAACATGAGCGTTCAGGCGTTTCGCGTTCAAGGCTTCGAGCCCGACGCCGGGATGAAAGGACTTTTGCCCGGCGCGCAGTTCGGCGATTCCTTTCGTGTCGCGGTGAACGATGACACTCTCGATGCACGGCAGGCGGCGGAACGGATGTTCCTGCGCGGCCCCGGATGGATCACCGGCCTGATGAAGCTGCGAAACCTTGTCGTCGCGCCTCTCGGCCTCAAAACACCCACGTACAGGAAAACCATTGTCGCGGATTCCATCGGACCGTTTCCGGTGATCAGCGACACGCCGCAGCGGCTGGTGGCGGGATTTGACGACAAGCATCTCGATTTCCGCGTGATTGTGGACGTGACCGGCAACGGTTCCAACCGTCAGGTCACCGCCACGACGCTGGTGATGACACACAACCTGCTCGGTCGGGTCTATCTCGCGACCATCATGCCGTTTCACCGCATGATCGTTCCGGCCATGCTGCGGCAGGTCCCAAACTAAGGCTTCATCCAGTCCAGTGCTTGCTGCATCGGCACAGGCGACACCTTGATGAAGCCCGTGAACGGCCGGTCCATATCGAAAATCAGATTGATCGCCACCGACACCGACAACGCGGCGAGGAAGAACGCGGCTATCACGGTCCCGTTGAACGGAGCGAATATCGCGCGGCACAGGAACAGCACGCTGAGCCAGAAAATTCCGGCGATCAGAAACGGACGCGGCGTCGTATTGATCTGCTGGACGGACAAAAGACGGCTGGTCCGCTTCAACTCCCGGATAATGTCGAGGGCATTCTTGCGGCCTTCGGTATGAACTTCGTTTCCTGGTCCGAACAGGCGAAGATCACCCTCGATCTCGTCGAGCAGTTGTACCGACTGAGCCGCGTCCTTGGCTGACTCGGCGCCGCGATCGGTCCATAACTGTGCGATCTTGTGTGCCGTGAATGCGCGCAGCGTCTCGCGCATCTTTGCGGCGTCCTGACCAAAATGCACCAGCTCACGGTCGAGCAGCGTCAGATTGGCGCTGAACTGCTGGACTTCCTGACTTCGCAAATCGAAACTCGATTTCGTGTTGGCAACCAGAAGGCCGAGCACAAGCGCGGCCAGCAGCGCGACAACGCCCATGACGTTGTGCACCGTCTTGCCTGTTTCGTCGGTCCGGTGGTGTTCGGGCAAAAACCTGCGAAACGCGAAGCCCAACAGCCCTGCGCCGAAGATACAGATGAAAGCGATCAAACCGACGCCAGTGAACATGGCCGTATCAGTTGATGAAATGGGAGTCCGACAGCTATCTTACAGGTCAGCCCGCAGCCCGTCGAATGTCAAGAAGGCAGGCATGACACGCGGCGGGTTGAACAAGCACCACGGGATGCCTAGTGTGCCGCCGCAAACAGGAAACAGAACAACCATGGCGAATGAAACCGCAACGCTGGCCGCTTACGTCGCAAATCTCAGATACGAGGACATCCCCGCAGATGTGCTGGAGCGCGCCAAGACGCTGACGCTCGATTTTCTGGGCAGCGCCGTGCGTGCGCGCAGCGAGGCGGAATCGACGCCGTCGCTGCTGGCGATGCTGGCGACCCTCGGTCTCGACGGCAAGGGCGACGCAACGGTGTGCGGCGACGCCAGGACCTACACCCCGGCGATTGCGGCGCTGCTGAACGGCGCGCTCGGCCACTCGCTTGACTTCGACGATACCCATGCGGATTCCTCGCTGCATCCCAGCGCTCCCGTCGTACCGGCCGCCTTCGCGGTCGGCGAGATCGTCAAGGCCAGCGGCCGCGAGGTGCTGACCGCGATCGTGGCAGGCTATGAAGTGTGCTGCCGGCTCGGTAACGCGCTCGATCCGACGTCGCATTACGCCAAGGGCTTTCACCCCACAGCCACCGCCGGCACCTATGGCGCAGCAGCGGCGGCGGCGAAGCTTTACAAACTCAGCGCGGAGCAGATCGTCGCCGCGTTCGGCGTCTCCGGCAGTCAGGCCGCGGGCTCGCTGCAGTTTCTTGTCAACGGCGCATGGAACAAGCGCTATCAGGTCGGCGCTGCCGCGATGAACGGCGTCGTCGCCGCCTCACTGGCGCGCGAAGGATTCATCGGCGCGACGGAATCGGTCGAAGGCAAGCATGGTCTCCTGGTCGGCTACAGCGACGACGCGCATCCCGACAAGGCCGTCGCCGGCCTCGGCAGCGTTTACGAGACCATGAAGATCGGAGTGAAGCCGTATCCGAGCTGCCGCTATACCCACGCCGCGATCGATGCGCTGATCGCCATGCGCCGCGAGCACAATCTCACGCCGGAAAACATCAGGAGCGTGGAGATCGGTCTGCACCGCAACGGCATCACCCTGACCGGCGACGCCGCCACAAAGCGCCACGCGCGCAGCGTGGTGGGGGGACAGTTCTCGATGTTCTTCACCGGCGCGCTGGCGCTCGATCAGGGCTCGTTCGGTTGGGACGACTACAAGCGGCTTGGCGATCCCGCCATCGAAGCGCTGGCCGACAGGATCGAGGTCGTGCAGGACGCCCGGCTCGAAGGCCGCAGCCATCCGTTCGGCGCGCGCGTCAGCATCGAAAGCGGCGAAGGCACGCTGGAGCGCCTGATCCCCGACCCGTCGGGCGAGCCGTCATCGTTCCCCGATGCGGCGGCGATGCAGCAGAAATTCCTGCAACTCGCCCGGCCGGTGCTCAAGGAACGCGCCGACCGTTTCGCCGATGCCATTTTGTCGCTCGACAAGTTCGACCGCATCGACCACGTCACGTCGCTCGCGCGGCTCTAAGCCGCACCGCCTCGCAGGCACCCCTTCCCCTCTCCCCTTGTGGGAGAGGGTGGCGAGATCGAGTGAAACGAGATCGAGCCGGGTGAGGGGTTACGGTTCTACGTTGGCGTCCATACCCTCCCCCGGTTTCTCGCTGCGCTCGAAACCACCCTCTCCCACAAGGGGAGAGGGAAAGAGGATTACCGCCACGTACAGGCGCAAACCAAAGTTGCAAGCAAACCGTCTGGAATCGGTCGCATTCGCTGTCTATCATCGGCGAATAACGCCCGACTGCGCAGGAGCAAGCTGACGAATGGCGACACTCGGACTGGACCGCGCCTCCTTAAGCAATCTTCTGACCACGCTGACCGCGCGGGGCCGCAGCCTGCTTGGCCTGTCGAACGGCGCACGTGCGATGTCGCAGGCCGAACTGATCGGGCTCAGCGAAACCCTGCTGTCGCGGCGCGGCGAAGCCACCGGCGTCGCGCTCGCCAATACGCTGCTCGCCGGCTATTCCGCCGCGAGCGAAGCTGACCAGCTCGCCTTCCTCAATGCGCTGGCCGATCTGTTCGGCCCGGACATGGAGGAGTTGAACGCGGCGCTGGCCGCGGTGCGCGACAAGGGCACCTCACCCGACGCCGTCAGCAAGCTTTTGAAGGCGGCAGAACCGCGCAGGCAGGAACTGATCCGGCGGCTTAATCTCGCGCCGGGCGGCACCGCCTCGCTGGTGCGGATGCGCGAGGCCTTGCTGGCGCATATCAAGGATCATCCGGCGCTCAAGCATGTCGACAGCGATTTCGTGCATCTGTTTGCGTCGTGGTTCAACAGGGGCTTTCTCGTGCTGCAACGGATCGACTGGACAACGCCCGCGAACATTCTGGAAAAGATCATCCGCTACGAGCAGGTGCATGCTATCTCCAACTGGGACGACCTGCGCAGCCGTCTCGCGCCGTCGGATCGCCGCTGCTATGGCTTCTTCCATCCGCAGCTTGTCGATGAGCCGCTGATCTTCGTCGAGGTCGCGCTGACGCGCGAGAGCCCGGCGGCGATCGCGCCGCTGCTCGATCTGACGCGCGCGCCGATCGCCGCGACCGACGCCACCACAGCGGTGTTCTATTCGATTTCGAACACCCAGAAGGGCCTCGGCGGCATTTCCTTCGGCAACTTCCTGATCAAGCAGGTGGTCGAGGACATCAAACGCGAACTGCCGAATGTGCAGACCTTCGTGACGCTCTCGCCGGTTCCTGGATTCGCAGCCTGGCTGAAGCGCGAGCGCGCTGCCGAGAACTCACCGCTGCTCGATGTACCGACGCGCGCCGTACTCGCGGCGCTGGATACGCCGGACTGGGCCGATGACGCTGAAACGGCCGAACAGGTTAGGAGCGCTCTGCTTCCGCTGGCATCGTACTACTTCATCGAAGCCAAGGGCTCGCGCGGCCATCCGCTCGATCCGGTCGCACGTTTTCACCTGGGCAACGGCGCGCAACTAGAGCGGCTGAATTTCCTCGGCGACCGTTCCGAAAAGGGCATGCAGCAATCGCACGGGCTGATGGTCAACTATCTCTACGCGCTCGACAAGATCGAGGCGAACCACGAAGCCTATGCCGAAAAAGGTCAGGTTGCATCGTCGTCCGCTGTTCGTAAGATACTCCCCGTCCGCGCGCTCACGGAGACATCGGCGAGCGCGTAACATTCTTCCATCAATGCAGGGAGACGCGCCATGAGCTGGATGCCATCAAACGATCCGATCCTCGGCGATCCGCAGACCTGCGACGCGCTCGAACTCATCATCGTGCCGCGCACCCGCGACCTCGGCGACGGCTTTGCCGTGCGCCGCGCGCTGCCGCACGGCAAGCGGCAGATGGTCGGGCCTTTCATTTTCTTCGATCACTTCGGTCCGGTGCAGTTCGTCGCCGGCAAGGGCATGGACGTGCGCCCGCATCCGCATATCGGGCTCGCCACCGTCACGTATCTGTTCGACGGCAGCATCATGCACCGTGACAGCGAGGGCAATATTCAGGAAATCCAGCCCGGCGCCATGAACCTGATGACCGCCGGTCGCGGCATCGCCCATTCCGAACGTACACCCGATGTACCGCGCGCCAATGGCCAGCAGATGCTCGGCCTGCAAAGCTGGATCGCGCTGCCGGTCGGCAAGGAGGAGATCGCCCCGTCGTTTCAGCATTTCGCCGCCGCCACGCTGCCGGAAGTCCACGACACCGGCTTCAAGGCGCGCATCATCGCAGGGTCATCGTTCGGCGTGAAATCGCCGGTCGATATGGTCTCGGAGTGGTTCTATACTGAAGTGGCGCTGGACGAAGGCATGCGAGTGCCCCTCGACGCCGATCATGAAGAGCGCGCGATCTATGTCGTCGATGGCGAGATCGAAATCGCCGGCGAGAAATTCGAAGGCCCGCGGCTGCTGATCTTCCGCCCCGGCGACCGCATCACCGTGAAGGCGACACGCCGCGCGCGGATGATGTTCTTAGGGGGAGCTGCGCTGGAAGGCCCCCGCCACATCTGGTGGAACTTCGTCTCGTCGAGCAAGGAGCGTATCGAGGAGGCCAAGGCCGACTGGAAAGCCGGGCGTTTCGCCCATGTGCCGAACGAACACGAGTTCATTCCGCTGCCGGAATAAGAACCTGCTTTTCCGTTTTGAGCGTGACCTGATCCATGTTTATTGAATCGAAATCCAACCCCGTTCGTCCCCGCGAAAGCGGGGACCCACGTTCTTGAAGTGCTGGATTCCCGCTTTCGCGGGAATGAGCGGAGAGAATGCGTTTCAATTTCGGCGGATCACACTCTAGAACGCCGTGTAACCGCCGTCGATCAGAATGGTGTCGGCGGTGTGATACGACGACGCCTTGCTCATCAGGTAGACGGCGATGCCGCCGAAGTCTGACGGCTCCCCGAAACGGCGCACCGGGATGCGCGGCATGACGTTGGCGACGAACTTGTCGTTGGCCATGATCCCCGCTGTCATGTCGCTCTTGATCCAGCCCGGCAGAATGGCATTCGCGGTAACGCCATGGCGCGCCAGTTCGACCGCGAGCGCCCGAACCAGCGCGTTGATGGCCGACTTGGTCGCGGCATAGTGCTCGTTGCGCGCGGTGCCGAACAGCGAGGCAAGGCTTGACGTCGCCACCAGCCGCCCGAAGGCATCACCGCCCGCCGCCCGCTCGGTCATGTGCCGCGCCGCAGCCTGAAACACGTGAAACACGCCGTCGAGATTGGTGGCGAACATCTTGCGCCAGTCTTCTTCGGTGCGATCGATAAAGGCATGCCGTCCGCCGCCGCCGATCCCGGCATTGGCGAAACAGCCGTCGACGCGGCCGAATGCGTCGAGCGTGGCTTTCATCGCAGCCTTCACCGATGCGGCGTCGGTGACGTCGCAAACGCGCGCCTCGGCCTTCCCGCCCTTGCTGATGATCGAAGCAACGGCCTGCGCATTCTTGTCGGCATTGCGGCCCCAGATCGACACCGTGCCGCCCGCCTCGGCCAGCGCCTGCGCGATGCCGAGACCAATGCCGCCATTGCCGCCGGTCACCACCGCCACACGGCCGCTCAGATCGAAAATGCTCATGTCCGTTTCGTCTCCCGTTGCGTTACTTGGCCGCGACATTGGCCAATTGGCCTCGCAAAATCAAACGCTCAGCCGCTGCTTATCCGGCTCTTTCGCCATGCGGAATAAATGTTCGCAGCGCATGGCAGCCCCGAAACTGTAACGGCGTCATCGCGCGCCGTTTACAGCCCATTCGGTTTCCGGAATAGTCGCGGTGAAACGCACGCGGCAGAACCTGCCGGACGCGGCGATCAATCAAACCCATCAAGCGAGGAACGCATGCAGTTCAAACATTGCCGACTGGAATTCGACGGACCGGTCGCGACACTTGTGCTCGATCATCCGGAAGTCATGAACGCGGTTTCGATGGACATGCTCGCCGGTCTGACCGAGGCGATGGATGCGATCGACGAGAAGCGCGACGAGATCCGCTGCCTCGTCGTCACCGGCGCGGGCAAGGCGTTCTGCACCGGCGCCAATCTTCAGGGCCGCAACGACACCAGCGGCAAGCGCTCCAACGCCGGCACATCGCTGGAAACCGGATTCCATCCGTTCCTGCGCCGCCTGCGCAACCTGCATTGTCCGATCGTCAGCTCGGTGAATGGACCGGCTGCGGGCGCCGGCATGAGCATCGCGCTGATGGGCGATCTCATCCTGTGCGCGCGGTCATCGTATTTTCTGCAGGCGTTCCGGCGCATCGGCCTGGTGCCGGACTGCGGATCGACCTGGATCCTGCCGCGCCTGATCGGCAAGGCCCGCTCGGTCGAATTGTCATTGATGGGCGAACGGCTCCCCGCCGAGAAGGCGCTGGAATGGGGGCTGATCAACCGTGTGGTGGACGATGCAGCGTTGGCCGAGGAAACCAAGAAGCTTGCGCACGATCTGGCCAACGGTCCCACCGTGGCGCTGTCGCTGATCCGCCGCCTGTACTGGGAGAGCGAGAGCAATTCGTTCGAGGAGCAGCTCGATCTCGAGCAGCAATTCCAGCGCGTCGCCGGCCGCAGCGAGGACTTCAAGGAAGGCGTCGGCGCGTTTCTCGAAAAGCGCCCGGCCAAATTCAAGGGACGCTGAGAGCCGCTTAAGGTTCTGCTGCCTGCAAGATGAAAGCCGCGCCGGCAACGACGCGGCTTTTTTTCAATTATTGACATCCGCGCTTCTCATTCCGCGCAAATACCTTTTAGCCGAACGACTGTCACAAAAATCTCTTTTACGCCTGCGTTGCCGTCGTCTAGGACAGGCAGCCTCCATCAATGGACAACCCGCGTGGCTTTCCCCTCCGCCAACCCCGTTCCGAGCCCGAACGTAAAGCTTCGCCAGTGGTTGAACGATATTTTCGCCAGCGCCGCGCCTGCCGTCCTCACCGTATCCTTCGGACTCTCCTATTCAGTGCTGATCTTTAGCGGTCCTCTCATTCCGTATCTGCCGTATGGAATCGCTGCGACCTTCACCGCGACTGCGGTGATCGCCGTGGTGATCGCGCTGGGCAGCACCTTTCCCTTTGCTGTGGGCGCCCCTGAAACCTCCACGGCGGCAGTCACCGGCATTCTGGCCGCATCGCTCGTGGAGCACATCGCGGCGACCGATCCCTCGGCGCAGCTTCTCGGCCCGGTGCTGCTGACGCTCTCCGCCGCCACGATCATCACCGGGCTTGTGCTGTGCAGCATGGGTCTCACCCGGATCGGCCGCGCGATCCGATACGTGCCTTATCCGGTGATCGGCGGATTTCTCGGCACGACGGCGCTCCTGATCACGCTCGGCGGAGTTCGGGTCATTACAGACCGCCCTCTGCGGTTCGACACGCTCGCCTCGTTCGCAAATCCCATGACGATGTACGAGCTCCTCGCAGGGGCTGCATTGGCATTTACGATCTATCTGATCTGGCATCGTTCCCGTAATCCGCTCGCGCTTCCGGCGATCCTGATCGGTGGCATTGTGGTGGCTCACATCGCCTTCCATATCGCGGGTATCTCGCTGGAGCAGGCGCAGGCGCTCGGCTGGACCTTTCAGTCGCCGCCGCGCGCCAGCCTGACAACACCATGGCATCTGAGCGATATCGAGAACTATCCGTGGCAGGCGCTGCCGGGGCTGGTCGGAAATCTCATTGCAGTGATTTTCGTCACCGCTATCAGCACGCTGTTCAACACCACGGGCCTTGAGGTTGCCACCGGCCGCGAAGCAAATCTCGAGCGCGAACTGACTGTCGCAGGAACAGCCAATATCCTGTCGGGATTTTTCGGCGGTTATGCGGGATGTATCTCTCTCAGCCGGTCGCTGCTCAACACCAACGGCGGCGCGACGGGCCGCATCTCGGGGCTGACGGTGGCCGCCGTCGCGATCCTCATGCTGGTGGCTGACCCTGCGCTGCTGAGCTACATGCCCAAGTTTATTCTCGGCGGTTTGCTGATCTATCTCGGAATCGATCAGCTCAATCGCTGGATCATTGAATCGCGACGCCGGCTTTCGACCACTGAATACCTGTCGCTCCTCGCGATCATTTTCATCATCATGACCTGGGGGTTCATCGCCGGCGTTCTGATCGGAATCGTGATCGGCTGCGCGACCTTCGCCCTGAGTGCGTCGCGCATCAGCTCCATCAAATTCGGCTTCAACGGAGCGGAGTATCGCAGTTCGCTCGACCGTTCGCGGCAGGACCTCGCGCTGCTGAGCGCTCACGGAAAGGAAATCCACGGACTCAACCTGCAGAGCTATTTGTTCTTCGGATCAGCTAACCGCCTCTACCAGCACGTCCGGGCGCTGTTGCAGCACCATCCCGAATGCCGGTATCTGGTGTTCGATTTCAAACTCGTGACCGGCATCGATTCATCCGCCGCCTACAGCTTCGCCCAGATCCGGCGCTCGGCACTCGAAAGCGGCGTCAAACTGGTTCTCGTCAATCTGGCGCCGGCAACCGAGAAAATGCTGCGCTCAGGAGAGTTTCTGTCCGGCGACATCCTGGTGATGCCGGAGCTCGATCATGCCTTGGAATGGTGTGAGAACGAAATCATCGCCCGGCACAGCGGACTCGAGCAGGAAGAAGGCGATCTGCAGAGCTGGTTCGCCAGCATCCTCGGCAGCGAACACAATGCCACCGAACTGGCCCGGCACTGCGAGCGTATCGAGATTGGCGCGCTTGAAATCATCGCCCGCGCGGGCGAGCCGGCCGACTCCATGCTGTTTATTCTGAACGGCCGTGTCGGCGTGACTGTCGATGCTGGCGACGGCCGCACCACGCGGGTCCGAAGTCTCGGGCGTCGAACAACGGTCGGAGAAATGGGGTTGGTTTCACGCCAACCGCGAAGCGCCACGATCCATGCCGAAATCGACAGCGTTCTTTATGTGCTGCGCGCTGACGCCTTCGACGCGATTACAGCGCAGAATCCGCAACTCGGCCAAAAGCTTTTGACCTACTTCATGTCGGTGATGGCCGAACGGCTTGCTTTCGCGAGCCGTATGATCGGCGCGCTACGCCGTTAACACCGCAACTTTCAATCGAGCCGCGGCAGGATCAGGCCACGTGGCTCAAATAGGCTTCGCGGCGGCCGAGCATACGCTCCGCGGCAATCTTGGCCTCCTCACGGGTCGACGTTGCGAAGGTGCGATACTCCAGATCGAGGGACGTCACCGAATCGCGTTTGCCGAACCACGAGCTGAATGATTTGGGTCCCGAGGTAATGGACGACAGCGCGTGAGCGATGTTGTCGGCAGCCTCGAATGCGAACAGCGCGCCGGACGATGCGTGCCTGACCTCGAAAATCCCCGGTCCGATCGGTGCTTCCAGCCTCTCGCCCCGCACGGCCTTCGGATAACGTTTCCACTCGCTCCAGGTCGTAATCATGGTGTCCTTCCGCCGCGCCGTGCGCGGTACTCCTACACATAGTCATTCGTTGCCCGCACAGCGGGGAAAAATTCCAACGACCATGGCTGGCAAATGGTTCCAGCCAAAAAGTGTCATCCCCCATATGGATGCGGGGACGGCGGCTTCAATAACCATCGCGGTTAACGGAAGCTCACTCGATCGTGAACGATTGGCGCACCGGCAGCCCCGGCCATGACGGACTGATCGGCAGAGAGGTCGTTAACTGGTCGATCTAGACCGGCAGGCCCGCCGCCTGCGCCAGCGTCTTCAGCGAAGCCTGCGGCCGCGCACCGATATGCTGGATCACCTCGGCGGCGGCGAGCGCCCCAAGCTTTCCGCACTGCTCATGGCCGAGACCACGCACGATGCCGAACAGGAATCCCGCCGCGAACAGGTCGCCCGCGCCCGTGGTGTCCACCACCTGCTTCACCGGAAACGCCGGAACCGCCGTCACCTTGTCTTTCGCAGCAACCACGCAGCCCTTTTCGCTGCGGGTGACCACAGCGAGTTGAGCATCGTTGCGCAACTGCGCCAGCGCCTGGTCGAAATCATCCGTTTGGTAAAGCGAGGTCAGTTCGGCCTCGTTGGCGAACACCAGATCGACCGTCTTGGTCCGGATCAGATCGAGAAACTCGTCGCGGTAACGGCCGACGCAAAAGGCGTCCGATAGTGTCAGCGCCACGCTGCGCTTGTTGTCGTGAGCAATCTTCGAGGCCTTGAGAAATGCCTCCTTCGCATTGGCAGGATCCCACAGGTACCCTTCGAGATAGACAATCGAAGAGGCCGCGATCTGTGCCGGATCGATGTCGGCGGGCGACAGGTCCTGCGCCGCGCCGAGATAGGTGTTCATGGTGCGCTCGCCGTCCGGCGTCACCAGGATGTAAGAACATCCGGTGGCTGGGCCGTCCGTCGCGGCAACCGTCGTGAACGCGACGTTCGCCGCGCGAATATCGTGGCTGTACATGCGGCCGATCTGGTCGTCCTTGACCTTGCCGACATACGCCGCCTTCGCGCCAAAACCGGCCACACCGAAAATCGTGTTCGCCGCCGAGCCGCCGGACATCTCGATGGCAGGGCCCATGGCCGCATAGACCGCGGCGGCGCGCGCCTCGTCGATCAGCGCCATCGAGCCCTTGGCCATGCCGTGCTGGCCGAGAAATGCGTCGTCGGTCTGCACCAGAATATCGAAGATGGCGTTGCCGATCCCGAGAACGTCGTATGTCGCTGCGGTCATTAATGATAATCCTGCTGGGCGGGGGCCGGAACCGGCAAAAGCTGGTAATTCATGGGGGCCATGAAGGTCCGGCGACCTATCACGACAATGCGCCCGCCAGCAAGCATGTGATCCGCAGAATAGTTCGATGATCCGTCACATCCTCACCGTATCGACCGGAACGCTGGCGTCGCGCACGCTGGGATTCATCCGCGACGCCCTGATCGCGGCGCTGCTCGGCGCCGGCCCGATCGCAGACGCGTTTCTGGTCGCCTTCCAGTTCATCAATGTGACGCGCCGCTCATTCACCGAGGGCGCGCTGAACGCGGCGCTGGTGCCACATTATCTGCGCGTGCGGGAATCCGAAGGCGCGGCCGCGGCCGCGGCCTTCGCCGGACGCGTGCTCGGCACCGTCAGTCTCATTCTGATCGGCATCGCGCTGGTGCTGACCTTGCTGATGCCGCTCGTGATCGCGGTGCTGGCGCCCGGGTTTGTCGGCCGTGAAACGCTGCAGTTCGCCATCACCGACGCACGGCTGATGATGCCCTATTTCGCGTTCGTCGGTCCCTCCATCGTGATGATAGGCGTCCTGAACGCCGAACACCGTTTCATGCTCACCGCGTTTTCGCCGGTGCTGTTCAACATCACCATGATCGTCGTGCTGGTCGTGCTGCTGGTCTGGCGACACGATCCGTTGTTCTCGGCCACCGTGATCGCAGGCGCGGTCGGCGTCGCCGGCTGTCTGCAAATGCTGATTCTGATCCAGCGCAGGCCGTGGCGCGACGGCATCGCCACGCCGATACGGATTTCATTCGACCCGCAGATTCGCGGGTTTCTGCGCAAGGGCATTCCCGGCATGGTGGCCAACGCCGGCCCGCAATTCCTGATCGTCGGCGGCGCCATCATCGCCTCAAGCACGCCCGCCGCGGTGTCGTGGCTCTATTTCGCCAACCGCCTGATCGAACTGCCGCTCGGCATGGTGGGCGTGGCAATGGGCACGGTGCTGGTGCCGGAACTCACCCGCGCCATCCGCAGCGGTGACCGTCAGGCCCTGATGCAGGCCGAATCCCGCGGGGCTGAACTCGCGACCGCGCTGGTCTTGCCAGCGACGCTCGGCCTGATCCTGCTCAGCGAACCGATCATCCGCGTGCTGTTCGAGCGCGGCGCATTCACGCCGGCGGACACTGTTGCCACTGCGCAGGCGCTCTCGATTCTCGCCCTTGGCCTGCCCGCCCACGTTCTGGTGAAGGTGCTGGCACCAGCGTTCTTCGCACGCGAGGACACCAAGACTCCACTGGCTGCTACACTGCTCGGCATCGCAACGGCGGTGGTTTGCGGATTGTTCTTCGGACACGCCTATGGCGCGAGCGGCGTCGCCGCAAGTATCTCGCTCGGCGCATGGTTCTGCGCCGCCGTGCTGGCCTGGCGCGGCGCGGCAACCTTCGGCTTCTCCATCGACGCCACCGCGCGGCGGCGACTGCCGCGCATCGCGATGTGCGCGGCGGCGATGGGCGCGATGCTTTTTCTGGCCGAATCCTTCGTGTCGCCGGTGACGGCAACGGCGGGCTTTGCGGCCCAGATCACCATTCTCGGCGGGCTGGTGGCGGCCGGCGTTTCGTTCTACGGCCTGCTGCTGGACCTGTTCGGCGTGGTGAGCTGGGGTGAAGCCATCAGCAATTTGCGCGATGGCGGCTTGCGCGGGTAGCGCTCGCACGGCCCGGCTCTTTTGACGCGTTTTCTTCACGCGAACCGGTATTCACTTCGCTCGAAAACGCTATAAAGACGCGCATTCAAAGGACGGCTGCCGGACGGGCGGCACAGGAACGAGTAAAATGGCTGCAAAAGAACTGGTTTTTTCGGGCGTCCAACCGACGGGCAATCTGCACCTCGGCAACTATCTTGGCGCTATCGTCAACTTCGTCAAACTCCAGGACACCCACAACTGCATCTACTGCGTGGTGGACCTGCATGCCATTACCGTCTGGCAGGATCCGGCCGAACTGACGCGCACGATCCGCGAGGTCACCGCGGCCTTCATCGCCAGCGGTATCGATCCGAAGAAGCACATCGTCTTCAACCAGAGCCAGGTCTCCGAGCACGCCGAACTCGCCTGGGTGTTCAACTGTGTGGCGCGGCTGGGCTGGCTGAACCGCATGACCCAGTTCAAGGAGAAGGCCGGCAAGGACCGCGAGAATGCATCGGTCGGCCTCTACGCTTATCCGAATCTGATGGCTGCGGACATTCTCGTCTATCGCGCGACCCATGTGCCGGTCGGCGAAGACCAGAAACAGCATCTGGAACTGGCGCGCGACATCGCGCAGAAATTCAACAACGACTTTTCCGACTCGATCCGCGCGCACGATTTCGGCGAGAAATTCTTCCCGATGCCGGAGCCGCTGATCACCGGCCCCGCCACGCGCGTGATGTCACTGCGCGATGGCACCAAGAAAATGTCGAAATCGGATCCCTCCGATTATTCGCGCATCAACCTCACCGACGATGCCGACAGCATCGCGCAAAAAGTCCGCAAGGCGAAAACCGATCCGGAGCCGTTGCCGAGCGAGGAAGAGGGCCTGAAGAACCGTCCCGAGGCCGACAACCTGGTCGGCATCTATGCTGCGTTGTCGGGGCAGTCACGGCCGGACGTGCTGCGAGAATTCGGCGGCGGACAGTTCTCGGGCTTCAAGTCGACGCTGGTCGATCTCGCGGTTTCGAAACTTGGACCGATCGGCGCGGAAATGAAGAAACTGACGCAGGACACCGCCTACGTGGATGCCGTCCTAGCCGACGGCGCAGACCGGGCCCGCGTCATCGCTTCTGAGACCATGAACGCGGTGAAGGACATCGTTGGCTTGATCCGGAAGAAGTAACCTCGTTCGCAATCGTGTTGGCCGGACATAGCCGGCCCTTCACGAACTCGCGAATCAAGTTCCGTCAAGTCCCTTCTCAACTTGTCGGCGCGCCCTCGCGCGTGGCAGCATGACGCCGGTTCATCATCCGGGACATGCATGAGCAGCCAGCGACGAAGTTACGAGCAGGGCCACAAGCCGAAATGTCTTGTCGTCGTTGACGACACCGCGGAGGGCGACCGCGCGGTGTATTACGCAAGCCGCTGGGCGGTCCGTGTCGGCGGCGGCGTGGTGATGCTGCGTGTCATCGATACCGGCGACCGCAACCAGCAATGGCTCGGCGTGGCCGACATCATGCGCGCGGAAGCCGAGGAGATTGCGAACGCGGCGCTCGACCGCGCCTCGGGTCGCGCCAATGGCATCGCAGCCATCACCCCGGAACGCGTGATCCGCGAAGGCGATCCCGGCGAGCAGATTCTCGACGTCATCGACAAGGACGTCGATATTGCGATGCTCGTCCTTGCCGCCAGCGCCGGCGCCGAGGGGCCGGGCCCGATCATCACCATTCTGGCCAAAACCGCCGGGACATTTCCAATCCCGATCACCGTGGTGCCCGGGAACCTCAGCGATATCGACCTCGACGCGCTGTCATAAAGGCCGCGAACACCCGCCATGCGCCCTTGATCGGGCTTTTTCAGCCGCCATCTGTGCTATAGGGACCCCTCACTTAACCCGTTCGCGCCGGCCTTGAACCGGCGATGCGCCGGAGATTTTCGATGTTTATCCAGACCGAAGCGACCCCCAATCCCGCGACCCTGAAGTTCATTCCCGGCCGTGCCGTGCTCGACAGCGGCACCATGGAATTCACCGACCGCGACTCCGCCACCCGCTCGCCGCTGGCCGAACGGCTGTTCGCCGTGCCGGGTGTCACCGGGGTGTTTTACGGCTCCGATTTTGTGACCGTCACCAAGGACGACAGCGACTGGCAGCACCTCAAGCCGGCGATCCTCGGCGTCATCATGGAACACTATATGTCCGGCGCGCCGCTGCTCGCCGACGGCCAGGTCGCGGACGGTGACGCACCACACGCCGAGGAATTCTTCAACGAAGCCGACACCGAGACGGTCGCGGTCATCAAGGATCTGCTGGAAACGCGAATTCGCCCGGCGGTCGCCAGCGACGGCGGCGATATCACCTTCCGCGGCTTCAAGGACGGCATCGTCTATCTCGACATGAAGGGCTCCTGCGCCGGTTGCCCGTCGTCAACCGCAACGCTGAAGCACGGCATCCAGAACCTGCTGAAACACTTCATTCCGGATGTGGTCGAAGTCCGGCCGATGTGATCGGCTGAGTTTGAGATTTATTCTATCGTTACGTCATGGCCGGGCCTCGTCCCGGCCATCTCGATTCTTGGGATACAGTGTCTGCAAATCGGGGCACCGGGACAAGCCTGGCGATGGCAGTAGCAGTTGGCATTCTTAGGCATTCCTCGGAAGCCTCCAACGGTGCTAGATCACTCCCATGATCGTTCTTGCCATCGATACCGCGCTGGACTACTGCGCCGCTGCCGTCCTGGACGCCGGCGCACGGACCATGATCGCGCACGAAACGCTGGAGATGAAGCGGGGCCACGCCGAGGCGCTGATGCCGCTGATCGCGCGCGTCATGAAGGCCTCCGGCCTGCGCTATCTCGACCTCGACCGCGTTGCCGTCACCACCGGACCCGGCAGCTTTACGGGATTGCGCGTCGGCATCTCGGCGGCACGCGGCATCGGCCTCGCCGCCGACAAGCCGGTGATCGGCCTCACCACCCTGTCGGCCTATGTCGCGCCGCTGGTCGCCGAGCAACAGGAGCAACCGATCATCGCCGCGATCGACGCGCGGCACGACCACGTTTATTTTCAGGTTGTCGCCGGCAACGGTTCAGCCTTGATGCGGCCGGCCGTCGCTCCGATCGAGGACACCTTCGTGGCGTCACGCTTCGGTGCGCTGCGCATGGTCGGCAATGCCGCGCGCATCCTTGCGGATCGCTGGCCGCGCAACGTACCCGCGCCGTCGTTGGTCGATCCCAAACCTGGCCCCGACATTGCGTGGGTCGCATGGATCGGAGCCGCCACCGAACCGGACGCCGCACCGCCCAAGCCCTTCTATTTGCGGCTCCCGGACGCCAAACCGAAGGCCGGCTTTTCCCTGCCGGATGCGCGTACATAACCATGGCGCGTCTCCCCGCATTTCTCACCGGCTTGTTTCCGCAACTCTTCAAGCGGCCCGATGCCACGGTCGAGCCTGCGAACCTGCGCGATGCGCCGCGGCTCTCGCAACTGCATCGCGCCTCGTTTCATCGCGGCTGGGGCACCGACGAATTCGAACAGATCCTGATCGAGCGTAACGCGCTCGCGCATCGTCTGCGGCTCGGCGGATCCACCATCGGCTTTATCGTGTCGCGCACTGCGGCAGACGAAGCGGAAATCCTCTCCGTTGCGGTTGCACAGCCCCATCGCGGACATGGCTTCTCGCGCGACCTGCTGCGCACGCATCTCGGACACCTCGCGGGGCTCGGCCTGAAAACCGTGTTTCTCGAAGTCGAGGAAAACAACCGCCCTGCCCGCGCGCTTTATGAACGCGCCGGATTTCGCGTCGTCGGCCGCCGCGAACGGTACTACAAGGACGCCAGCGGCGAACAATTGAACGCCGTGGTGATGCAACGAGACTTGTCGTAAGCTCCCTGCGGTGGCAAAACACGCCGTACCCACTGGAACAGACATCATGACGGCCCTCAAATCCATGCCTCCCGGCAAGCATACGGATATCGAGAAACGCTGCGCCGCAGCCGGCATGCGCATGACCGAGCAGCGCCGCGTTATCGCGCGCGTGCTGGCGGAGGCCGTGGACCATCCCGACGTCGAGGAACTCTACCGGCGCTGCGTCGCGGTCGATGACAAGATCTCGATCTCGACAGTCTATCGCACCGTGAAGCTGTTCGAAGATGCCGGCATTATCGAGCGTCACGATTTCCGCGAGGGCCGCGCCCGCTATGAGCAGGTGCCCGAAAGCCATCACGACCATCTCATCAATCTGCGCGACGGCAAGGTGATCGAGTTCACCTCCGAGGAAATCGAAAAGCTCCAGACCGAGATCGCGCGCAAGCTCGGCTACAAGCTGGTCGATCACCGGCTCGAGCTCTATTGCGTGCCGCTGGACGACGACAAGACTTGAGCACTTCCTCCATTTACGACCTTATCATCTTCGATTGCGACGGCGTGCTCGTCGATAGCGAGGCGCTGGCATGCGTGGTCCATGCCGATGTGCTGACACAGCACGGCTACGCAATCTCCCCCGAGCAGGTGCACGATCGTTTCCTCGGGCGTTCCGCGCGTGAGGCAAGGCTGGAAGTCGAGACCGAACTCGGCCGCGCCTTTCCTGACGCCTATACCGCGCAATTGAAAGCGACGATCGACCGCGTGTTCGGCGAACAGCTGCAGCCGGTTCCACACATCGCCGACACGCTCGGCAGATTGTCCCAGCGCATCTGCGTGGCGTCGTCCGGCACACCCACGCGGATTCGCAGCAGCCTTGGCACCACCGGACTGCTCGACCGCTTCGACCCACACCTGTTCTCTGCGATGCAGGTCGATCGCGGCAAGCCTGCGCCGGATCTGTTTCTGTTTGCCGCCGCGCAAATGAATACGCCGCCGGCGCTATGCGTCGTGGTCGAGGACAGCGTGCCCGGCGTCACCGCCGCGCGCGCCGCGAAAATGACCGTGATCGGATTTACCGGCGGCAGCCACTGCCGCCCTGGCGACGCGGACCGGTTGCGTGCCGCTGGCGCCGCAATCGTCATCGACGACATGCGGGCGTTGCCCGCTCTGATTGCGCAAAGCCTCAATCGCGATGAAATAAGCGCCATTTAAGGCCGCAGCGCCAACCCGTGAACGCCGGTTTTCGGAAAAACCTCGCTAAAACAACAAGATAGACTATTTTCCGAGCGCTCCGACAATGACTCCGTCGCTGGATTTCATGGTCCTTTATCTATATTTGAAGCGCCAGAGAGCGGCCCGGCGCGCCGCCATTCAGGATTTCGATGACCACGCCGCGTAAGGTGCACATCAAGTCATACGGCTGTCAGATGAATGTCTACGATGCACAACGCATGGTGGACACGCTGGCGCCTGAGGGATTTGTTGAAACGGCCAGCGTCGATGACGCCGACCTCGTGATCCTCAACACCTGTCACATCCGCGAAAAGGCGTCCGAGAAAGTCTATTCGGAACTCGGCCGTCTGCGCACCGTCAAGGACGAGGCCGCGCGCAACGGCCGCGAGATGCGGATCGCCGTTGCAGGCTGCGTCGCACAGGCTGAGGGCAGCGAGATCATTCGACGCGAACGCGCCGTCGACATCGTGGTTGGCCCGCAGAGCTATCATCACCTGCCGCAACTGCTCGCGAAGGCGAAGACCGATGGTCGCGCCATCGAGACCGAATTTCCTGTCGAAGATAAATTCGCCTCACTGCCCGATCCGAAGCCAGCCGTGATCCGCGCACGCGGTATCTCGTCTTTTGTCACCGTGCAGGAAGGCTGCGACAAGTTCTGCACCTTCTGCGTGGTGCCTTATACGCGCGGCATGGAAGTGTCGCGACCGGTTGCGCGCATCATCGATGACGTGCAGCGCCTCGCTGACAACGGCGTGCGCGAGATCACGCTGATCGGCCAGAACGTCAACGCGTTTCATGGCGACGGCGACGACGGCAAGCCATGGTCGCTCGGCCGGCTGCTGTATCGTCTCGCCCAGATTCCCGGCGTCGCTCGCCTGCGCTATTCGACCAGCCATCCCCGCGACGTCGATGACGCGCTGATCGAGGCCCACCGCGACATTCCCGCCGTGATGCCGTTCGTGCATCTACCGGTGCAATCCGGCTCCGACCGCATCCTGGAGGCGATGAACCGCAAGCATACCGCCGCCGATTACGCCCGCACTGTCGAGCGGTTCCGCAAGGTGCGCGAAGACATTGCATTTTCATCAGATTTTATTGTCGGATTTCCCGGTGAAACCGAGGAAGACTTTTCGGCAACACTCGCGCTGGTCCGCCAAATCAGCTACGCTGGCGCCTATTCGTTCAAGTATTCGCCCCGGCCGGGAACACCGGCCGCGGACATGCAGGAGACGGTGACGACCACCCTAATGGACGAGCGATTGGCGCGGCTCCAGGAGTTGATCGACAGCCAGCAGGCCGCCTTCAATGCGGCGGCGATCGGCAAGACGGTCGATGTGCTGTTCGAACGCGCCGCGCGCAATCCGGGTCAGATCGTCGGTCGCACTGCTTATCTTCAGCCCGCTCATGTCATGGCCTCACCCGACATCATTGGCCAGGTGCTGCCTGTCACCATCGACAGCCTCGAACGCTACAGCCTGATCGGCGCGCTTGCCGGTTCCGCGCCGTCGCACGCCGCGCCGTTTTCCCAGCCCGCCAATACTTCCCCGCCCGCTATGACCGGAGCCTGAACCCTTGCCAAAAAGCGCATCGGATTCGCCGACACTCGCCCCCAGCCGCAAGCACGACGTTCAGACCCCGCACGAAGCCCAGATCGTCGTCGCCTTCGACGACAATGGCGCCGCCTCCGCCCTGGTCGGTCCTTACGGACAAAACCTCGCCTTGATCGAACGCCGGCTTGGGGTGGTCGCCGACTCGCGCGGCAATCACATCACCATCGCCGGATCGCGCGACGGCTGCGACGCTGCACGGCGGGTGCTCGAAATGCTCTATGAGCAGGCTATGCGCAGCCAGGATATCGCGCAGGGTGATGTCGAAGGCGCAATCCGCGCCGTCATTGCCCAGGGCTCGCTGTTCGAGTTCGATCCGAAGACTGCAAAATCGCAGTTCGAGGAAATCAATCTGCGCAAGCGCCCCGTGCGCGCCAGAACAGCCGCGCAGGATGCCTATATCCGCGCACTGAAACGTCATGAACTGGTGTTCGGCATCGGCCCCGCCGGCACCGGAAAAACATGGCTGGCCGTGGCGCAAGCCTGCCAGTTGTTCGAGCGCAAGGAAGTCGATCGCATCATCCTGTCGCGTCCTGCCGTTGAAGCCGGCGAGCGTCTCGGGTTTCTGCCCGGCGACATGCGCGAGAAGGTCGATCCTTATCTGAGGCCGATCTACGACGCGCTGTACGACCTGATGGATTCGCGCATCGTCGAGCGCGGCCTGCAAAGCGGTGAAATCGAAATCGCGCCGCTGGCGTTTATGCGCGGCCGCACCCTGACCAACGCAGCAATCATTCTCGACGAGGCGCAGAACACCACATCGATGCAGATGAAGATGTTCCTGACTCGTTTGGGCGAGAACAGCCGCATGATCATCACCGGCGATCCGAGCCAGGTCGATCTGCCTAACGGCCAGCCGTCGGGGCTCGCGGAAGCGGCCAAACTGCTCGACGGGGTCGAAGGCATCACGCAGGTGAAATTCACCGCTCAGGACGTGATCCGCCATGAACTGGTGGCGCGGATCGTTGCCGCCTATGAGGGCGCGCCGAAGCAGCCCGGCACCGGCAAGCCTTGATGCATTGATGAGAGCAACCGACCTGACCGAACGGCAACCAAGATTATTGACATGACGTCCGCCGATATTCCCGCGACCGAAGTGCTTGTGACGGCTGACTGCTGGGCCCGCGAGAGCAGCGCGGAGACCATCATCCACCGCGCTATCGAAACAGCGGCTTCCATGGTCGATGCCGCCACCGGTGACGCCGAGATCGCGGTTATGCTTACCGACGATGCCGGCATTCGCACCCTCAACAAGAACTGGCGGGGCATCGACAAGCCTACGAACGTCCTGTCGTTTCCGGCGCTGCAGCCGGAGCGCGCGCCCGAAGGCGATGCGCCGCGGATGCTCGGCGACATCGCGATTGCCTACGAGACCACGCGCAGCGAGGCCGACACCGAGCGCAAGCCGTTCGATCACCACCTCAGCCATCTGGCGGTGCACGGTTTCCTGCATCTGATAGGTTACGATCACGAGAACGACGACGATGCCGAGATCATGGAAGGTCTCGAGCGGGAAATTCTTGCGCAGCTCGGGATTCCCGATCCTTATGCGCATGACGACCAGGTGAACTGAAGTGCCCGACTCCCTTGCCGAGAAATCCGACGATAATCCCGATCAGCAACGATCGGGCAATCTGCCGGTCCCTGTGCAACATGGCGAGGTGCTGCGCCCGTCGTCCGAACTATGGCTGATGCGCGCGCTGCGCACGCTGTTTGGATGGAAGGCAGGCTCCGCGCGCGCCGACCTTCAGGTGGTGCTCGACGCCACCCCTGACGAAACCAGCTTCACCACGGTCGAGCGCACCATGCTGCGCAACATCCTGGGGCTGCACGAGCGGCGCATCGCCGACGTCATGGTGCCGCGCGGCGACATCGTCGCAGTCAAACGGGATATCTCGCTCGGCGAGTTAATGAGCCTGTTCGAAAGCGCGGCCCATTCACGCCTCGTGGTCTACAACGATACGCTCGACGATCCCGAAGGCTTCGTTCATATCCGCGACCTGCTCGCATTCATGACCTCAAAGGCGAAGGTGCCAGACGAAGTCAACGCCAAGCGCAAGAAACCTTTCCCCGCAGGCCTTGATCTGCGCTCGGTTGATCTGCGCATGCCGCTGTCCAGCGCCGACATCATGCGCAAGCTGATCTATGTTCCGCCATCGATGCCCGCCATTGATCTGCTGGCGCAGATGCAGGCGACGCGCATCCATCTCGCGCTGGTGGTCGATGAATACGGCGGCACCGACGGTCTGGTCTCGATCGAGGACATCGTCGAACTGGTGGTCGGCGAAATCGATGACGAGCACGACAGCGATGAGCCGGCGTCCGTGGTGCGGCAATCCGACGGATCGTTCATCGCCGACGCGCGCGCCAGCCTTGAGGATGTGCAATCCGTGGTCGGCGAGGAATTCGATACCGGTGAAGCGGGTGAAGAGGTCGATACGCTCGGCGGCTATCTGGTGACGCAGGTCGGCCGTTTGCCGGTGCGCGGCGAGATCATCGCGGGGCCCGGCGAATTCGAGATCGAAGTGCTTGATGCGGACCCCCGCCGCGTCAAACGCGTGCGCATCGGAACACGCAAGGATCGCTCCAATCTGCGCCATCGGGAACTGCGCCGTCGCGAGGCGGCGAATGATGCCGCGCAGGCTCAGGCCAACGATCCCGCCAATCCGGCGTCATCCAGCGATGGCGCCGACAGCCGATGACATCCTTCCGCGCTCTTATCGCCGGCATCATCCTGTCGTGGGGATGGAAGCGCGCGATGATCGCGCTGGTCGCGGGCGCACTTTCGGCGCTGGCGATGGCGCCGTTCAACGCATGGCCGATCCTGTTTCTGACGATCCCGGTGACGGTCTGGCTGATCGACGGCGCAGGCGCCGGACGTCTCGGCGGCATTCCGGCGGCTGCACTCAGCGGATGGTGGTTCGGCTTCGGCTACTTCGTCGCGGGACTTTACTGGGTCGGCTACGCCTTTCTCGTCGATGCTGAGACATTCGCATGGCTGCTTCCGTTCGCGGTGATGGGTCTGCCGGCGGGGCTTGCGCTGTTCATGGCCTTCGGCTTTGCGCTGGCGCGCTTGATCTGGACGCCGGACGCGTTTCGCATTCTCAGCCTCGCCAGCGCGCTCACGGCCAGCGAATGGCTGCGCGGACATGTCCTGACCGGCTTCCCCTGGAATGCTTTCGGCTACGCGCTGACCGAACCGCTCGCGCTGGCGCAGAGCGCCTCGCTGGTCGGACTGTGGGGTTTGACGTTCATCGCGATCGCAGTGTTCGCAAGTCCCGCCGTGCTGGCTGACGACCGTGTCGTCACCCGACGCCCATGGATCGCGCTCACCGTCTCTCTCCTGCTTCTCGCTGCGATGGGGATCTACGGCATGCTTAGACTTGCCAGCCAGCCCACGCAGTTTGTCGACAAGGTCAAGCTGCGCCTGATGCAGCCAAACCTGCAGCAGGATGTGAAATTCAATTATTCCGCCCGGCAGATGGTGATGGAAAAATATCTGTCGTTGTCGGACCGCGCGACCGGACCGCAGTCGAGTGGTGTCCGCGACGCCACCATCCTGATCTGGCCCGAGTCCGCGTTTCCGTTTTTCCTGACGCGCGAAGCCGATGCGATGGCGCAGATCGCCAACCTGTTGCCGCAAGGAACGGTGCTGGTCACCGGCGCAATCCGTCCGCCTGATCAACCTGCCGGAACGCAGGTCACGCGCGCCTACAACTCGATCTATGTCATCGATCACGACGGAACGATCCTGTCGATGTACGACAAGCTGCATCTCGTGCCGTTCGGCGAGTATCTTCCATTCCAGTCGGCCATGGAAAAGCTCGGCTTCGTCCAGATCACCAAGGTGCGCGGCGGATTCATTCCGGGCGACCGAAGGCGGACAATGACGATACCGAATGCACCCCGCATGCTGCCGCTGATTTGTTATGAAGCGATCTTTCCGGGCGACGTTGTGTCGGGCGACGACCGCCCCGGCTGGATCGTCAACCTGACCAACGACGGCTGGTTCGGAATCTCGACCGGCCCTTACCAACACCTGCAGCAGGCGCGATTGCGGGCTGTCGAGGAGGGGCTCCCTTTGGTCCGCTCCGCGAACACCGGCATCTCTGCCGTGATCGATCCGCTCGGCCGTATCATCGCGCAGCTGGAACTTGGCGCCGAGGGCGTGCTCGATTCAGCCTTGCCAAAACCCGTACCTGCGCCGCTTTTCTCGCGGGTTCGGGATATCCCCGCAGCGCTGGCGGTAGCATTGTCGACCGTTATCGTTATTCGCCGGCGCGTGAAACAAAAGCCCTGAAGCGAACGTACCTTCACCGTGCGTCAGCACGCATCTGCATGAAGGAACCGGCGACAGAGTGCCGCCGTAACCTAAATTCTTCAGCAAGTGCATGACTAATGTTTGACGATCCCGCGGTCGGCAGCGTATGCCGGTTAAAACGCCGCATTTCGGTTCGGTTGGTTGTATTCAGTATGCCGGTGGCGTGGAGCTTGAGATGACGACCAAGGCCCCAAATCCCGTTGACAAGTATGTGGGCAGCCGCGTGCGCATGCGCCGCATCATGCTTGCCATGAGCCAGGAAAAACTCGGCGAGGCGCTCGGCCTGACATTCCAGCAGGTTCAGAAATACGAGAAGGGTACCAACCGCATCGGTGCGAGCCGCCTGCAGCAGATTTCCGAGATTCTTCAGGTGCCGGTCTCGTTCCTGTTCGAAGGCGGACCGGCCGGCCCGAATGCACTGGCGGGATTGAGCGAGGCACAGTCGCCTGCCTACGTTTCGGATTTTCTCGCCACCTCCGAAGGGCTGGCGCTCACCCGCGCATTCACGCGGATCAGCGACGCCAAGCTCCGGCGCAGCATCGTGGAACTCGTTGAACAGATGGCGGCGCGCGAGCAATCCGACCCCAGTTAAGTTCGCAAGCACAGCCACTCCCTGGAACAACGCAGACGTCGCCATGCGCGGCTTAGATCGATTCCAGATCAAGTTTCACACAGACAACACCCGATGGATCGTCAGGGCCTGTAGATGACCAAGTCAGCGGACGACATCGCTTCATCAGGTTCGCAAGGTAACGACCACGGCCACGGCTCGTTTTTCGGGCGGCGCAAGGGACACAAGCTCCGCAATCATCAGGCCGACCTGATCGAACATCTGCTGCCGCGACTGACACTGGATCTCGACAGCGCAGACGCGTCCGATCCAGGCTCGCTGTTTGACACGTCCGTCAACGAGCTGCGACTCGAAATCGGATTCGGCGGCGGCGAACATCTGGTTGCGGAAGCGCTCGCTTTTCCGCAGACCGGCTTCATCGGCTGCGAACCTTACGTCAACGGCATGGCGAAGATCCTGTCGCAGATCGAAGCTCACAACCTCACGAACATCCGACTGTTCGCGGGCGATGCCGCCGAGCTCCTTGCATGGGCGCCGGCATCAAGCTTCAAGCGTATCGACCTTATCCATCCCGATCCGTGGCCGAAGCGGCGGCACTGGAAACGCCGCTTTGTGCAGGATGCAACGATCAGTCAGATGTCACGCATCATCGACCCCACCGGCGAATTTCGCTTTGTCAGCGACATCGACGACTACTGCTCATGGACCTTGATGCACATGCAGCGATCGAGAGACTTCGCATGGACGGCGGAACGGGCCGACGACTGGCGCATGCCGTGGCCGCATTACACGATGACGCGTTACGGCCGGAAGGCTGACCGCGAAGGGCGCAAGGCCGCCTATCTGATTTTCAAGCGAACGAACTCGTAGCGCGATCCAGCTTTTCGGGATCATGCCCTAAGCCGGCTTGCCCTTGTCGCGCAGCCGCCAGAAGGTCAGAACGCGCTGCGCTGTCGCCGGCGACAGCCGATCATAGTTGATGCGCGCTTCCTCGATGTCGGGACCGGACGGCACCCGGCCCGGGCCGAGACGTAACACCACCAGCGCGCGTACCGTGGCCCATTCCAGCCCGATTGATTTCCCAAGCAGCAGGACGGGATCGTAGCGATCGCCCAGCACCAGTTGGTGGACCACCGAAATCCGCATGCCGGTCAGCGCGGCGACCGCGGCGACCGATTCCTCGTACTTGTGCTGTTTTGCAAAGCCGAGCAGCGCGGCTTCATCAAGTTCACCTGCCTGATGCAGCGCCAGGATGGCGCGCTGGGCCGGCTCGAAATCGCGCGTCTGCGGCGGCGACTTCTGCGCCCCCGACAGCTCGATCATCGCCTGATTGATCGCCGCCTTCTGCTTCGGCTTCGCCATGTCGAACAGGCGGCGGCGGACGACATCGACCGACTTCGCCAGCAGTTGCTTGAGCGTCGCAGCCGGAAGGTCCTCGCGCTGGCCAACGGTCAGCGCCAGCATCCCGTCGTCGGTCGCGCGCTTGACCAATCCGGAATAGCCAAATTCGGAAAATTGCGCGCCGGCATTGGCCGCCACGCTGCGCACCACCTCGCGGTCGCCGCGACGCACGATCACGTCGGTCACGGACGGTGAAAGCGTCGGGCGCCCGGAAATCGCCGCCAGATGGTCCTGGCCCTTTCCGCGCGCGATATCGACCAGGGTGGGATCGTCGAGCAGCGGCGAGCGGCTCAGGATCGGACCGGCGATGCTGATCTCGCTTTCGCGCGCCAGTTGCTTCACCAGCGTCGGTGGCGCGTTGTCCAGTTTGGACAACCGCTCCGCGAGCTCCACGCGCGTCTCGATTTCGGTTGCGGGCACCAGTCCGACCAGAATGTCGTCGAACAGCGCAACATGCTTGGTTTCGAAATGCGCGGCGCCTTGCAGAAACAGGCCGGAAATGCGCTCGATCGCCTCCGCCCGCCTCTCAGCGGTGCCGTTCTTGACGATCTCATCGAGTTCCGGAATCAGCGAAAAGGCAGCAGCCATGCGTATCTCTGTCACCGCTGGCGCGGCGGTTCACCGGCAGGCGGCACGCTCCGCCCAGGAGCTTCCGGGACTTTAGGTATGACGGGTGAATCAACTGTTAGCCGCGAATGCCTGTCCTGTCCGAGGCAGGTACAAGGTTACGCAGAGATGTCCGAAATACCGCAATTTGGCTGCAAGACCCTGCGCCCTTTCAACAAATAGGAACGATACCGACCGCAAAGCCAGTTCCATCCCACTCGCCGATCTGCGGGAAGCCCTTGCCGCACAGGCCGAAAACGTCTATATCCGCCGCAACTGATAAATTCTCATACGCACACGTAGGAGAGTGGGCCCCCCGGGACCCGCTCTTTTTTATTACCTGATGGCCCGCACTGCATGCCGCGGCGGGCGTTAAACGATTAAGAGCACTCTTGATCCTCGACATGACCGAGCCAACCGACGTTGCCATTGACGCCGAACTGCTTGCCGAACCGCGCCTCGTGGTCGAGCCGGGCGTGGCCGCGCGCGTTTCCGCAGTCGCCACTCCGGTGCTGCAGGGCATGGGCTACCGGCTGGTGCGGATCAAGGTGTCGGGCGACGCCGGCTGCACGGTGCAGATCATGGCGGAACGGCCCGACGGCACCATGTTGATCGAGGATTGCGAGGCGATCTCGAAGGCGCTGTCGCCCGTGATGGACATCGCCGATCCGGTCCAGCGCGCCTATCGGCTGGAAATTTCATCGCCCGGCATCGATCGGCCGCTGGTGCGGCGTACCGATTTCGAGCGTTATATCGGTCATCTGGTGAAAATCGAAATGGCTGTGGCCCACGAAGGCCGCAAGCGGTTCCGCGGCAAGCTCCACGGCGTCGAAGGCGACGGCATCAGAATTATTCGCGACGACATTCGTGCCGATCAGGACCCCAGCGTGTTGCTGACGATGGAAGACATCGCCAGTGCAAATCTTGTTCTGACCGACGAACTGATCGCGGAATCCATGCGCCGGGGGAAATCGGCCGCCCGCGAAATACGTGAAGATCTTGGCATCGAGCCGCCTCCGCCCGAGCACGCGAAGAAGGCACGCGCCGAACTTCCTATTTCAAAAAGTTTCAAGCCCAAACCAAAGCCGAAAGCCGCGCCTAAGAACACCAAGGAACATCGCCTCGCCGCCGAGAAGAAAAAGCGCGCAGGCATATCCGATCCCCACGAAGGAGAGTAAGCCATGGCCGCTGTCAGCGCCAATAAGCTCGAACTGCTGCAGATCGCCGACGCCGTCGCGCGCGAAAAGTCGATCGACCGCTCAATCGTGATCGCAGCGATGGAGGACGCCATCGCCAAGGCGGCGCGCGCCCGCTACGGCTCCGAAACCGACGTGCACGCCGAAATCGACGCCAAAAAGGGCGAATTGCGGCTGTCGCGCCACATGCTGGTGGTCGATGAGGTCGAAAACTCCGCCAACCAGATTTCGCTGAAGGACGCGCAGCGCGCCAACCCCGGCGCGCAGGTCGGCGACACCATCGCAGATACGCTGCCGCCGCTGGAGTATGGCCGCATCGCCGCGCAGTCCGCCAAGCAGGTCATCGTGCAGAAGGTGCGCGAGGCCGAGCGCGACCGGCAGTATCAGGAATTCAAGGATCGCATCGGCGAGATCGTCAACGGCGTGGTCAAGCGCGTCGAATACGGCAGCGTCATCGTCGATCTGGGCCGCGGCGAAGCCATTGTCCGCCGCGACGAAATGCTGCCGCGCGAGGTGTTCCGCAACGGCGACCGCGTGCGCTCCTACATCTTCGACGTCCGCCGCGAAACCCGCGGACCGCAGATTTTCCTGTCGCGCACCCATCCGCAGTTCATGGCGAAGCTGTTCGCGCAGGAAGTTCCCGAAATCTACGACGGCATCGTCGAGATCAAGGCCGTGGCCCGCGATCCGGGTTCGCGCGCGAAGATCGGCGTGATTTCCCGCGATTCCTCGGTCGATCCTGTCGGCGCCTGCGTTGGTATGCGCGGCTCGCGCGTGCAGGCCGTGGTGAACGAACTGCAGGGCGAAAAGATCGACATCATTCCGTGGTCGCCGGACATCGCGACCTTCGTCGTCAATGCACTGGCACCCGCAGAAGTCGCAAAAGTCGTCATCGATGAAGACCGCGAACGCATTGAAGTTGTGGTTCCGGATACCCAATTGTCTCTTGCAATCGGACGGCGCGGGCAGAACGTGCGTCTCGCCTCGCAGCTGACCGGCTGGGACATCGACATTCTCACCGAACAGGAAGAATCGGAGCGCCGTCAGGCTGACTTCGAAAATTCCACCCGCGTCTTTATGGAAGCCCTCAATGTCGACGAAGTCGTCGGCCAGTTGCTGGCGTCCGAAGGCTTCGGTTCGGTCGAAGACCTGGCGCTGGTGGATCCACGGGAACTCACCAGCATTGAAGGTTTCGACGAGGAAACCGCCAACGAGCTGCAAAGCCGTGCCCGCGAATATCTTGAACAGCTCGAGGCAGAACTCGAAGCCAAGCGAAAGGAATTGGGCGTGGAAGACGCTTTGACGACCGTACCGGGTGTGACCGCCAAGATGCTGGTGAAGTTCGGCGAGAACGACATCAAGAATGTCGAGGATCTGGCTGGCTGCGCGACGGACGATCTGGTCGGCTGGGTGGAGCGCAAGGACGGCGAAACCACCAAGCACGCAGGTATTCTCGACGCCACCGAGATTTCGCGCGAAGACGCCGAGGCCCTGATCATGCAGGCGCGCGTCGTCGCAGGCTGGATCAGCGAAGCCGATCTTGCCAAGCCGTCGGAAGAGGCTGCGGCCTCCGAAGAAAACCCGGCGTAAGCAGGCCGAAACCCATGAAGCGACTTTCGGACAGCACCATGCTCCGCAAGAGTTGAAGGAAATGACCCGCGCATGCTTGCCATCGCTGATCACGCAGATCTCGACAACGGACCCCGGACAAAATCCGGGACCGAGCGGATGTGCGCGGTCACGCGGCAAGTCGCGCCGATCGACGACCTGATCCGCTTCGTCCTTTCTCCTACCGGTGAAACCGTTCCCGACCTGAAGCGCAAGCTGCCGGGGCGCGGGCTATGGGTTTCGCTGTCTCATGCCACTGTCGCGGAAGCCGCCCGGCGCAACGTGTTTGCGCGCAGCTTCAAGCGTGATGTCCAGGTGTCGAAAACCCTGGCCGACGACGTGGAGCGCATGATGGTCCGGGGGGTGTCCGAAGCCCTCGCCATGACCGCAAAAGCCGGTCAGGTGATTTCGGGATTTTCCAAGGTCGAGGGCGCGATCGAGGGGCGGCAGGCGGCCGCCCTGATCCACGCCACGGACGGTGCTCCGGACGGAATCCGCAAGCTGAACGCCAAACTGGCCGCCGTGAGGCGGGAAAACGACGCGAAATCGGGGGATTTCCCCATTATCAGCGTCCTGACAACCGATGAATTGGATTTGGCACTCGGGCGGGCAAATGTGGTACATGCTGCCCTGCTCGCGGGCCCGGCAAGCAAGACCTTCCTCGCACGTTGCCAGACGCTCACCCGATTTCGGGGAACGGGTGGCGGTCACGATGGCGGGATAGACCAGAATAATTAGGGCATCGCCGTCAGACGCGGCATGCGAGCAACGAACGAGATTGGGACTGTTGAATGGCTGATACGAAAAATCCTGGCGATAAGACGCTGAGCGTCGGTTCGAAAACTCTGTCGCTCAAGCCGCGCACAGAGACCGGCGTCGTGCGCCAGAGTTTCAGTCATGGCCGCACCAAGCAGGTGGTGGTCGAAAAGAAAACCAAGCGCCGTCTGGCCGGCGATCCCGCGCCTGCGCCCGAAGCAGCGCCCGCAGCGCCTGCGCCCGTCGCAGCACCTGTGAGGGTTGCGCCGCGTGCGCCTGAGCCTGCGCGCCCGCCAGCCCGCAAGTCGGGCGTTGTTCTTCAGACCCTGACCGAAGACGAGCAGAGCGCCCGCGCCAGCGCGCTCGCCGATGCACGCGTGCGCGAAGAGGAAGAGCGCCGCGCCGCGGAAGCCGAAGCCGCGCGCCGCAACACCAAGGAATTCAAGGAACAGCAGGAGCGTGAAGCCGCCGAAGCCCGCAAGAAGGCCGAGGAAGAACGCCATCGCGCCGAGGAAGAAGCCAAGGCGCGCGCCGAACGTGAAGCCACCAAGCGCAGCACCGAGGCCGCTACCAAGGCGGCTGCGCCTGCCACCACGGCACGTACGGCTTCAACGACTCCGGCGCGTCCGGCTGCCGTCGCCGCCGATGGAACCGATGACGATGAAGCGCCGCGCATGGTGCGCCGCCCCGGCGGCGGCGTCGCACGCCCCGTGATCGCACCTAAGCCGACCGCGAAGCCCGCGCCCGCCAAGCAGCGCGGACGTCTCACGCTGTCCACCGCGCTCAACGCAGACGACGTGCGCGAGCGTTCGATCGCGTCTTTCCGCCGCCGCACCCAGCGCCTCAAGGGACATGCGTCCAATGAGCCGAAGGAAAAGCTGATCCGCGAAGTGGTCATTCCCGAAGCGATCACGATTCAGGAACTCGCCAACCGCATGGCCGAGCGTGCCGTGGACGTCATCCGCCTGCTGATGAAGCAAGGCCAGATGGTGAAGATCACCGACACGATCGACGCCGATACAGCGCAACTGATCACCGAGGAAATGGGCCACACCGTCAAGCGCGTCGCCGCGTCGGACGTGGAAGAAGGTCTGTTCGACGTCGCCGACGACCATGCGTCGGACACCACATCGCGTCCGCCGGTGGTGACCGTCATGGGCCACGTCGATCACGGCAAGACATCGCTTCTGGACGCGCTGCGTCACGCCAATGTTGTCAGCGGCGAAGCCGGTGGCATCACCCAGCATATCGGCGCGTATCAGGTCACGTCGCCTGAGAGCGGCAAGAAGATCACCTTCATCGATACCCCGGGCCACGCAGCCTTTACTGCGATGCGCGCACGCGGCGCCAAGGTCACCGACATTGTCATTCTCGTCGTCGCAGCCGACGATGGCGTGATGCCGCAGACCATTGAGGCGATCAATCACGCCAAGGCCGCGAATGTTCCGATGATCGTGGCGATCAACAAGATGGACAAGCCGGACGCCAAGGCGGAGCGCGTGCGCACCGAACTGCTGCAGTATGAAGTGCAGGTCGAATCCTTCGGCGGCGACGTCGTCGATGTCGAAGTGTCCGCCAAGAACAAGACCAACCTCGACAAGCTGCTCGAAATGATCGCGCTGCAGGCCGATCTGCTTGACCTGAAGACCAACCCGGATCGCCCGGCCGAAGGCACCGTCATCGAAGCCAAGCTTGATCGCGGCCGCGGTCCTGTGGCCACCGTGCTGGTTCAGCGCGGCACCCTGAAAATCGGCGACATCATCGTGGCCGGCGCTGAAATGGGCCGCGTTCGCGCGCTGATCAACGATCAGGGCGAAACGGTTCAGGAAGCAGGACCATCGGTGCCGGTCGAAGTGCTCGGCTTCAACGGCCCACCGGAGGCCGGCGACCGCCTCGCCGTGGTCGAGAACGAAGCCCGCGCCCGCGAAGTCACCAGCTACCGCGCGCACGCAAAGCGCGAGAAGTCCGCAGCCAGCGTCTCCGGCATGCGCGGCTCGCTTGAGCAGATGATGTCGCAGATCAAGACCACGGCAGGCCGCAAGGACTTCCCGCTGGTCATCAAGGCCGACGTGCAGGGCTCGCTGGAAGCAATTCTGGGCTCGCTCGAAAAGCTCGGCACCGACGAAGTCGCAGCCCGCATTCTTCATGCAGGCGTCGGCGGCATCTCGGAATCCGACGTGACGCTGGCGGAAGGTTTCAACGCCGCGATCATCGGCTTCAGCGTCCGCGCCAACAAGGAAGCGGCCGCTCTCGCCAAGCGCAACGGCATCGAAATCCGCTATTACACCATCATCTACGATCTCGTGGATGACGTGAAAAAGGCGATGTCCGGCCTGCTCGCGCCGACGCTGCGCGAAACCATGCTGGGCAATGCGCAGATCCTCGAAGTGTTCAACATCTCGAAGGTCGGCAAGATCGCGGGTTGCCGCGTGACCGACGGCACCGTGGAACGCGGCGCAAACGTGCGCCTGATCCGCGACAACGTCGTCGTCCACGAAGGCAAGCTGTCGACGCTGAAGCGCTTCAAGGATGAAGTGAAGGAAGTACAGTCCGGTCAGGAATGCGGCATGGCGTTCGAGTCCTATCAGGACATGCGCGTCGGCGACGTTATCGAGTGTTATCGCGTAGAGACCATTCAGCGCTCCTTGTAAGTCCAAGTCTTACAGGCGCACTGGGTTTTTTAAGAAGCTAAAGACGTCACGGCCGGACAAAAGCGCGAAGCATGTCTTCGCGAATATTGGTCCGGCCATCCACGTCTTGCCAGCAACATCAGGAACGACATGCATGCCCGCGATACGCGCGGGCATGACAATTTGATTTTCGGCAGGGATCATCATGGCCACACGCAAGAAGGACAGCGACCCTCGCGGCGGCACGACCGGCGCCTCGCAGCGACAGTTGCGCGTCGGCGAAATCATCCGCCACGCGATTGCGGACATTCTTGCTCAGGGCGGCGTGCACGATCCGGCGCTCGAAGGGCACATCATCACTGTGCCCGAGGTGCGGATGTCGCCGGACCTCAAGCTCGCCACCATCTACGTGATGCCACTCGGCGGCCGCGGCCTCGCGGAGGTCGTTGCAGCGCTCGACCGCAACAAGAAGTTTCTGCGCGGCGAAGTTGCTCATCGCGTTAACTTAAAATTTGCGCCTGATCTTCGCTTCCGCGTTGACGAACGATTCGACGAAGCAGAACGGATCGAGAAATTACTGAGAACACCTGCGGTTCAAAAAGACCTCAAGACAGATTCGGACCAAGACTGATGAATGTGACGACCCCAGACCGCGCGATCGAACCGCAAACAACCGATTCGAACGCGCCTGCTGAAAATAAATTTTCCGACGCTGCAGCGAGCGGCACGCGGCACAACGATCCGCGCCAACAGCAAGGCGGCAAGCAACAGCGTCAGCAGGGCGGTCAGCAAAAGCGAGATCGCCGCGACGTCCACGGCTGGGTTTGTCTCGACAAGCCGGTCGGTATGACGTCGACGCACGCCGTCGCGGTGCTCAAGCGCCTGTTCAATGCCAAGCGCGCCGGCCATGCCGGCACCCTCGATCCGCTGGCCTCCGGCGGATTGCCGATTGCGCTGGGCGAAGCCACCAAGACCGTCCCCTTCGTGATGGACGGCCGCAAGCGTTACCGCTTCACGGTCGCTTGGGGCGAGGAACGCGACACCGATGACACCGAGGGCAAGGTCACCCAGACCAGCCCGGACCGACCGTCCGTTGAGGCGATCCGGGCCCTGCTGCCGCAGTTTACCGGAACCATCGAGCAGACCCCGCCGCAGTACTCGGCGATCAAGATTCAGGGCGAGCGAGCCTATGACCTCGCCCGCGACGGGGAAGTCGTGCCGCTGGTCCCCCGGCCGGTAGAAATTCACGAATTAACCCTTGTCGAACAGATAGATAACGACAAATCGGTGTTCGAGGCGGAATGCGGCAAGGGCACCTACGTCCGGGCGCTGGCCCGCGATATGGGCCGGATTCTGGGCTCATACGGCCATATTTGCGCGCTCCGGCGCACGATTTGCGGCCCATTCACGGAAGCGGACATGATTCCGCTGGCAGATCTGGAGGCTTTGTGCGATAGAGCCGCGTCTGGCGAGGGTAGCCTCGCCGACGCGCTTTTGCCCGTTGAGACCGCGCTGGACGACATCCCGGCACTGGCCGTCACACGGGCGGATGCCGCAAGGCTCCATCGGGGCCAAGCGGTTTTGTTGCGCGGACGGGATGCGCCAATTTCAAACGGCACAGTCTATGCCACCGTCGGAGGAAGGCTTCTCGCCCTCGCCGAGATTGGCAATGGCGAACTCATCCCCAAGCGTGTGTTCAACCTGACCGGGCTGACTGCCAGTTCCGGCCGCAAAGAAGGTGTTTGACGATGTCGATTGCCGCAGAACGCAAAGCGGAAGTCATCAAGACGAATGCAACCAAAACCGGAGACACCGGTTCGCCTGAGGTCCAGGTCGCGATCCTTTCGGAACGCATCGCCAACCTCACGAACCATTTCAAGACCCACGGCAAGGATAACCATTCCCGCCGCGGCCTGTTGAAGCTGGTGTCCACCCGCCGTTCGCTTCTCGACTATGTGAAGCGGAAGGACGAGGCGCGCTACAAGTCGCTTCTCGAGAAGCACAACATTCGCCGCTAAGAAATTCACGCGCGCAATCCTTGCGCGCGTTTTTTGCGTGGCGTGGGTGTTTCCCAAGGCGTCACGATTCCAACGCGCGGACCTAATGAAATGTCCGTGCGGCGTGTCCAGCAGCAATCCGGCAGCTGGGCGATAACGGGTAACATGCCCGTACCATCGAAAGGATGGACGCCATTCGAAATTCAAGAACCATGGCAGGATCGCCGGACGCTGACGCCGCATTCGCGCACGCTCAGCGTCCGGCAATCTTGCGCATGGTTTTTGTGTTTCAGGCGTCCGTTCTTTCGTGAACCCATGAAAGACGAAGACAATGTTTAAAGCTCATTCAGTCGAGATCGACTGGGGTGGACGTCCCCTCAAACTCGAAACCGGCAAGATCGCGCGCCAGGCCGACGGCGCGGTAGTTGCGACCTACGGCGAGACCATCGTTCTCGCCACTGTCGTCGCCGCCAAAACCGCCAAGGACGGCATCGACTTCCTGCCGCTCACCGTCGACTATCAGGAAAAGACCTACGCAGCCGGCCGCATTCCCGGCGGCTACTTCAAGCGCGAAGGCCGCCCGACGGAAAAGGAAACGCTGGTTTCCCGCCTGATCGACCGTCCGATCCGTCCGCTGTTCGTCGATGGCTGGCGCAACGAAACCCAGGTCATCGTGACGGTGCTGTCGCATGACATGGAAAACGATCCCGACATCCTGGCGCTGGTTGCATCCTCCGCCGCACTGACGATTTCCGGCGCGCCGTTCCAGGGCCCGATCGGCGCAGCGCGCGTCGGCTTCATCAACGACGAATACGTTCTCAACCCGACGCTGGACGAGATGGCCGACACCAATCTCGATCTCGTGGTTGCCGGCACCGCCGACGCCGTTCTGATGGTCGAATCGGAAGCCAAGGAACTGAACGAAGACGTGATGCTCGGCGCCGTGATGTTCGGTCACCGCCACTTCCAGCCGGTGATCCAGGCGATCATCGAACTGGCTGAAAAGGCCGCCAAGGAGCCGCGCGAGGTCAAGACCGAAGACAACAGCGCGATCGACAAGGAAATGCGCACGATCGGCGAAGCCGAGCTGCGCACGGCCTATGCCATTCCGATCAAGCAGGATCGCTACGCTGCGGTTGGCGCGGTGAAGAAGAAGGTCATGGAACACTTCTTCCCCGAAGGTCAGGAGCCGAAGTTCGACAAGCTGCGCGTTGCAGGCGTGTTCAAGGAGCTTGAGGCGAACGTCGTTCGCAACAACATCCTGGACACCGGCAAGCGCATCGACGGTCGCGACAAGAGCACCGTTCGCCCGATCGTCGCGGAAGTCGGCGTGCTGCCGCGCGCCCATGGTTCGGCGCTGTTCACCCGCGGCGAAACCCAGGCGCTGGTGGTCACCACGCTCGGCACCGGCGAGGACGAACAGTACATCGACTCGCTGTCGGGAACGTACAAGGAGCGCTTCCTGCTCCATTACAACTTTCCTCCCTACTCGGTCGGCGAGACCGGCCGCATGGGCGGCACCAAGCGGCGCGAAATCGGCCACGGCAAGCTCGCCTGGCGCGCGCTGCATCCGGTGCTGCCTGCGCCGCACGAATTCCCGTACACGCTGCGCGTCGTCTCGGAGATCACCGAGTCGAACGGCTCAAGCTCGATGGCTTCCGTGTGCGGCGCATCGCTCGCACTGATGGATGCCGGCGTGCCGCTGAAGCGGCCGACCGCGGGCATCGCGATGGGCCTCATTCTTGAGGGCACTCGCTTCGCCGTGCTGTCGGACATTCTCGGCGACGAGGATCATCTCGGCGACATGGACTTCAAGGTGGCTGGTACCGAAACCGGTATCACGTCGCTGCAGATGGACATCAAGATCGCCGGCATCACCGAAGAGATCATGAAGATCGCGCTCGCCCAGGCGAAGGACGGACGCATTCATATCCTCGGCGAAATGGCGAAGGCATTGACCAATGCCCGCGCCGAGCTCGGCGAACATGCGCCACGCATCGAAGTGCTGCAGATCCCTACCGACAAGATCCGCGACGTGATCGGCACCGGTGGCAAGATCATCCGCGAAATCGTCGAAAAGACCGGCGCCAAGATCAACATCGAGGACGACGGCACCGTGAAGGTGGCGTCTGCCAACGGTGAATCGATCCGCGCGGCGATCAAGTGGATCAAGTCGATCACCTCCGATCCGGAAGTCGGCCAGATCTATGACGGCACCATCGTCAAGGTGATGGAGTTCGGCGCGTTCGTGAACTTCTTCGGACCGAAGGACGGTCTGGTTCACATCAGCCAGCTCGCCGCCAACCGCGTGCAGAAGACCTCCGACGTCGTCAAGGAAGGCGACAAGGTCAAGGTCAAGCTGCTCGGTCTGGACGATCGCGGCAAGGTTCGCCTGTCGATGAAGGTGGTCGATCAGGAAACTGGCGAAGACCTCGAGGCCAAGCAGAAGGCCGAAGGCGTTTCCGCAGCCGAGTAAATTCCGAGACAAATTGCTACAAAGGGCGGCTTCTCAGCCGCCCTTTTTATTGCGCGAAGACGCTCCGGTCTTGATTTCCCGGCACCAGTTGCAACTAAATCGCAACAACGCCGCGTCAAGTTGCTGCGCTAAAACAATCCCATGAAACAACATGGCTCGGGTGGCGTAGTTTAGGGAGCCAGATTCGCTTCTGCCTGTTGCCGACCAACCGGATTTCTTGAGCACCACCACATTGAACCGAGGAGAAATCTCATGTCATCGATCTCTCGCCGTCATCTTTTGACCGCAGCCGCGGGTGTGGCGGCGGTTGCCGCCGCACCTCGTGCCCTTTTCGCCCAGGCTGCCCCCGCGCCTGCAGCAGCCCCCGCTGCCGCTCAGGCGGCTGGCCCGTTCGTTCTGCCGCCGCTGACTTACGCCACGAATGTGTTCGAGCCGCATATCGATGCCAAGACCATGGAAATCCATCACGGCAAACATCACGCGGCCTATGTCGCCAACATGAACAACGTCGCCAAGGCCAATCCGCAACTTGGCACGACGCCAATCGAAAACATTCTTGGCAACATCAACGCGCTGAACGACGACATCAAGTTCACCGTGCGCAACAACCTCGGTGGCCATGCCAATCACACCATGTTCTGGGAGATCATGGGCGCGAACGGCGGAAAACCGGAAGGCGAGGTGCTGGCGGCGATCACCAGCGATCTTGGCGGCCTTGAGAAGTTCCAGATCGACTTCAACGCCGCCGGCGGCCGCCAGTTCGGCTCCGGCTGGGTGTTCGTCACCGTGACCAAGGCCGGCAAGCTCGCCATCGAGACCCGTCCCAATCAGGACTCGCCGATCATGGACGGCAAGCGCGTGCTGATGGGCAACGACGTGTGGGAGCACGCCTACTATCTCAACTATCAAAATCGCCGCGCCGACTATCTCAAGGCATGGTGGAACACAGTGAACTGGGCGAAGATTTCCGAGCGCTATGCAGCGGCGAAGGCCGGCACGCTCACGATCTGAAAATCGCATCATTGCGAAACATGGGCGGCTTTACAGCCGCCCATTTATCTGGTCGTCGCGCAAGTCGATCTCACCAGCGTTGATCAGAAAAACTTATCACGCGGGAAAGAAAATCCGACTGGACCTGATGCTAGAATTCTTCCAAAGTTTAGCAGGATCGGCGCGCCAGATTGCGCCGCCTAAGCAAACTGCGGCAGCGATAGCGCGCCCTAATCAACGCTGAATCCCAGCGCCAACAATCCAAGAAACACTGAACAATCGGAGAAAAAACATGGACGCGAAAACCGATGACAAGGGCGCCGGCAAATGCCCGTTCACGCAGGGCGGCGGCACGACAAACCGCGACTGGTGGCCAAACCAGCTGCGGCTCGACATTCTGCAGCAGCATTCGTCCAAATCCGATCCGTTGGATCAGACGTTCAACTACAGCGAAGAGTTCAAGAAGCTCGACTACGAGGCGCTGAAGAACGACCTGCGCAAGCTGATGACGGATTCGCAGGACTGGTGGCCGGCCGATTTCGGCAATTACGGCCCGCAGTTCGTCCGCATGTCCTGGCACGCCGCCGGCACCTACCGTCTGAGCGATGGCCGTGGCGGCGGCGGTCGCGGTCAGCAGCGTTTCGCTCCGCTCAACTCCTGGCCGGACAACGTCAACATCGACAAGTCGCGCCGCCTGCTGTGGCCGATCAAGCAGAAGTACGGCCAGAAAATCTCCTGGGCCGATCTGTTGATTCTCGCCGGCAACGTCGCGTTGGAGACCATGGGTTTTCGCACCTTCGGTTTCGCGGCCGGCCGTGCGGATGTCTGGGAGCCGGATCAGGACGTGAACTGGGGTTCCGAGACCGAATGGCTGAAGCACCGACCGCTTGAGGAATTCGACAATCCGCTCGGTGCCACAGAGATGGGCCTGATCTACGTCAATCCGGAAGGTCCGGGCGCCAACGGCGATCCGGTTTCCGCCGCCAGATTCATCCGCGAGACTTTCAAGCGCATGGCGATGAACGACGAGGAAACCGTGGCGCTGATCGGCGGCGGTCACACCTTCGGCAAAACCCATGGCGCCGCGCCAGAGTCTCACAAGGGACCGGCCCCTGAAGCTGCCGCACTGGAAGAGCAGGGCCTCGGCTGGACAAGCAACTACGGCACCGGGTCCGGTGCAGATGCCGTCGGCAGCGGCATTGAAGTCACCTGGACGCAGACACCTGCGCAGTGGAGCAACCACTTCTTCGAGAACCTGTTCAAGTACGAATGGGTGCAGACCCGCAGCCCCGGCGGTGCCATCCAGTGGGAGGCCAAGGACGCCGAGGATGTCATCCCCGACGCGCACGATCCGTCGAAGAAGCATAAGCCGACCATGCTGACCACCGATCTGTCGCTGCGCCTGGATCCGGCTTACGAGAAAATCTCGCGCCGCTTCCTGGAAAATCCGCAGGCCTTCGCCGAAGCCTTCGCCCGCGCCTGGTTCAAGCTGACCCATCGCGACATGGGCCCCCAAGCGCGTTACCTGGGCCCGGAAGTGCCCAAGGAAGAACTGATCTGGCAGGATCCGATCCCCGCGGTCGATCATACCTTGATCGACGACCCCGACATTGCCGCGCTCAAGGCCAAGCTGCTGGCCTCGGGCCTCACCGTGTCTGAATTGGTCAGCACGGCATGGGCTTCGGCCTCCACTTTCCGTAGTGGCGACAAGCGCGGCGGCGCCAACGGCGCGCGCATCCGTCTCTCGCCGCAGAAGGATTGGGAGGTCAACCAGCCGGCTCAACTTGCCAAGGTGTTGCAGACGCTCGAACGAATCCGGAAGGAGTTCAACGCATCGCAGTCGGGCGACAAGGAAGTATCGCTTGCCGATCTGATCGTTCTTGGCGGTAGCGCGGCAGTCGAAAAGGCCGCGAAGGATGCCGGCGTCAACGTGACCGTTCCGTTCTCTCCGGGACGTGCAGACGCCTCGCAGAAGCAGACCGACGTGGAGTCCTTCGACGTGATGGAGCCGGTCGCGGATGGCTTCCGTAACTACCTCAAGGGCAAACCTGCCGCGCCGGCCGAGGCGTTTCTGGTAGACCGCGCACAGTTGCTGACGCTGACCGCTCCGGAAATGACGGTTCTTGTCGGCGGCCTGCGCGTTCTGGGCGCCAATGCCGGACAGTCCCTGCACGGCGTCTTCACCAAGACGCCCGAGACGCTGACCAATGACTTCTTCGTCAACCTGCTCGACATGGGCACGAAGTGGCAGCTGGCCGGCGACGTGTACGAGGGCCGCGACCGGAAGACGAACGAGGTGAAGTGGACCGGCACCCGTGCCGACCTCGTCTTCGGTTCGCATTCGCAGCTTCGTGCTCTCGCGGAAGTCTATGCATCCGCAGACGCGAAGGAGAAGTTCGTGAAGGACTTCGTCAAGGCATGGGTCAAGGTCATGAACGCAGACCGCTTCGATCTCGCCGATCAGCCCAAAATGCTGCAAGCCGCGGAATGATCCGTTCCACCTGACGACACAACGAACAAAGCCCCCGCGATCGCATCGCGGGGGCTTTTTCAATAGATCGTCACCGAGAGATAATCTTGGTACGAATTGGTTATATCGCAAAAAAACATGAAGGATTGAGAATGATGAAGCTTTACTGGTCGCCGCGCTCGCGCTCCTTCTCGGGTCTCTGGCTGATGGAAGAGACCGGCCAGCCTTACGAACGGGTCCTGACGGACATCTCAACCGGCGCGCAGAAGACACCGGAATTTCTCGCAGTCAACCCGATGGGCAAGGTGCCCGCGCTGAAGGACGGTGACGTGTCCATCGCAGAGGCTTCCGCGATCTGCGCCTATGTCGCGGATCGTTACCCAGAAGCGAAGCTGGCGCCGCCCATCGGCGATCCGCGCCGCGGAAAATATCTGCAATGGCTGTTTTTCTCACCGGGCTGCATTGAGCCCGCGATCATCCAGATCTTCACCAAGATCGACGTGCCGACCTCAACCGCGGCCTGGGGCAGCGCGACGCAGGTGTTCGATGTCCTCGATGCCGCGCTGGAAAAGGGCCCGTTCCTGCTGGGTGATACGTTCTCAGCCGCCGACATCATGATCGGCTCCGGACTTAATTTCGCGATCAAACTGTT
>JAUSAX010000102.1 GCA_030652315.1 Afipia sp.
GTCACCGTCCGGGCCAACTACGTGGCTCTGCCGTTCGCGGCTGGACGCGGCGAGGATGAAGGCGGCGAAAGCCGGCCGGATCGGGACGTGAAAGCGTCCGTCCTCACCCGGAAGTACGGTCCCCTCGCCCAAAATCGCCGCGAATGGAGCGCCGTGAGGCGATGCGCTTCCGGAGGTTCATCGTGTCGCAAGCGATGCCGGAAGCGAAACGATACCAAGGTGCGCCTCGCGGCGCTCCATGCCCCTCACCTTTTAAAGGGGCGCGAACGAGGCAAGCCTCGCGCAATTAAAGCGCGGGAGCGAATGCGCGCGCCTTCCATTGGCGCGAATGGGGCACGCCCCACACGCGCACGCTGTTTGAAAATTGAATCAGGAACGTCGAAGTGATGCACGCTATCGCAACGCCCACGATCGTCATCACCGGGCTTGTCCCGGTGATCCACGTCTTCTCTTCGTTGAAGTAAAAGCAAGTCGTGGATGGCCGGGTCAAGCCCGGCCATGACGGACCGCAAATCAGGTGCAGTGCTCGCTACACACTCAATCGTTCGCCCGGCCTTCTCCGGGACGACATGGAGCACGCGCTAAAGCCTCACCGCTGCACGCGGATGCCGAGCATCACCACCGTCGATGCTGAGTTCGCGCCGGTGACCGAACTGTCCAGCCAGTCGTGACGCACCTGCGCCTTGAGCTGGAACGTGCGCGACAGCTTGTAGACCAGATCGCCCTCCACGAAGTAGCGCTTGTCGAAGCGCGTGCCGTCGTAATCCGAGGTGCCCATGCCGACCTTCGCGGTGCCGATCAGCCAGCGGCGAAATGCGTGATCCACCTGCAGCGCGTAATCGCGGGAGATCACACCGGAAACGCCGGCCAGGGTGGTCTCGTCGATGGATGACGTCGCGGCCAGCCGCACCGTGGTCAGCCCGGATGCGGTCCAGATCAGCGACGCGCTGGTCAAGAGGCCCTTCATGTCAGTGAGGCGCGGGTCCTGATAGGTGCGCAGCGAATAGCCGACCGCGGCTTCGCCGGTCAGCAGCCGCGAGAATTCGAACGTGGTGCCAGCCTTCACATAGCCGCCGTTGGAATCGCGCTGATAGCCGGACCGGTCGAACTTCACGTCGTGCAGCCGGGTGTTGGCGGCGAATTCGCCGAACGGCTTGAGGCCGGGCATCAGGTCGTAGCTGACGCGCGCGAGCCCACCGAACTGGTTGTAGTTGCGGTCGTCGTTGGTGGTGCTCGTACCGTCGGTGAGCATCGACTGCTGATACGTCGTGCGATCGGCGAGACCCGCGACCGAAACCTGCAGGCGGTTGAAATCGTGCTCGATGCCCGCGGTGCCGCCGATCGCCGTCGCCAGCGGGTATTTCGTGAGGCCGGCCTGAATGTTGGGCGAGCCGGGATTGTCGGTGAAAACCCGCATCCGCAGTTCGGTGTTGATGCGGGTGTCGCGCGTGACGTCGATGCGGCCGTTGATCCTGCCGTTGAAATTCGGCGCGTTGATGCTGGTCGGTACTGACGAGGGTCCGTTGATGCCCGGCGGAAATGTCGTGCCGTAGCCGGTGAACGAGCCGCGCAGATCGGCGATCAGCGAATGGCGCTCCCAGTCGGATGCGATCAGCAACTCCGGCGCCACCCTGTAGAATGCCGATCCCTTCGGCTGGTTCATACGGCCGGGATTGTTGTCGTATCCGCCCCAGAGTTCGACCGCTGCCTTGGTCAGAAACGCGCCGCTGTGGAAGCCGACATTGGCGAACGGGTCGTCGTCGGGTTTCAGGCGACGGCGCGCCGGCTGGCCGGGAAGTGTGCCGGCGACCGACGGCGACACCGGGGCGGCGACGCGCGCGCGCGATGCGGATGGCGACGGGTTGCCTGGACCGACGATCTTCGGCTTCGGTGCGCCGGGATAAAGCTTCGGCTTCCTGCGCACCCGATTAAGCGAATCGAAGCCGTTGTCCGATGCGCCGGACGCGGGCGGAATACCATAGGTCGGGATCGCGCCGATCCGCGACGGCGCAGGCGGATCGCGCCTCAACGAGTCATCGTCAGCCGTAGTCTGCGCAGTCCGGCGCAGCAGCGACTGGTCGCGCGGAGCAAACCCGCCCTGCGCGGGACTCAGCATGTCGGGCGTGAGCGACTGCGCGAATGCGGTTGAGGGGTGGCACAGGGCCAGCAGGACGCACACCGGCAGCGCACGCCATTCGGGCGCACGCCAGCGATGGTCCCACAACCGGACAGGTTGCTGCGAGCCTTGCACTTTTCACTCATCTCCCGGCCCCCGAAAGCCACTTGGGGCCGCGCCGGAAAACCAAACAACTTCAGACAATTGCGGAAGGAACGCCGCCGCCCGGCGCTGGAACAACGCCGTTAACAGAGTTAAAACAATTATGGTTAACGCCCCGTTGCGAGGGCCGGAGCGCGTCGCGTCAGCGGCTTCGATGTGCTAGGTAAATCCTCCGGGTCGCAGCACGCACGGCGCTCCCTCCCCGCTCAATTGGAACCTGTTATGGCCAGCTCAACATCGCGGACAGCGACCCCTTCCGCGACCCGCACCGCGTCGGCTGCGATCGAATCCGCTCTGCGCACGCTCGATGCCGAAGCCAGCGGCGTCACCGCGCTGGCGAATGCGCTTCAATCAGACCTCGGGCCTGCGTTCGACGCTGCCGTCGCGCGCATTCGCGAGGCCAAGGGCCGCCTGATCGTGACGGGGCTCGGCAAGTCCGGCCACATCGGTAAGAAAATGGCGGCGACCTTCGCCTCCACCGGCACCCCCGCCTTCTTCGTTCACGCGGCGGAAGCCAGCCACGGCGACATCGGCATGATCACCGGCGACGATGTCATCATGGCGCTGTCGTGGTCCGGCGAGACCGCCGAACTGAAGAACCTGATCAATTACTCGCGCCGCTTCCGCATCGGACTGATCGCGGTGACCTCGGAGGCAGACTCCACGCTGGGCGCCGCCGCCGACATCGTGCTGACACTGCCGAAGGTACGCGAGGCCTGCCCGCACAATCTCGCGCCGACGACGTCTTCGCTGATGCAACTCGCACTTGGCGACGCGCTTGCCGTCGCGCTGCTCGAGAGCCGCGGTTTTACCGCGCTCGATTTCAGCGCGCTGCATCCCTCGGGCAAACTGGGCGCGATGCTGAAATTCGTGCGCGACCTGATGCACAAGGACGCTGCCGTGCCGGTCAAGCCGCTCGGCACGAAGATGTCCGACGCGCTGGTGGAGATGACATCGAAAGGCTTCGGCTGCGTAGGCATTATCGATGCACGCGGCGAAATCGCCGGCATCGTCACCGACGGCGATTTGCGCCGTCACATGCGGCCCGACCTGATGACCGTCAGCGTCGATGAGGTGATGACGAAAAATCCGAAGACCATCAGCCCGGACCTGCTCGCCAGCGAGGCGCTGGAAATCCTCAATACCTCAAAGATCACCGCGCTGATCGTCACCGACGGAAAGAAACCGGTCGGCATCGTGCACCTGCACGACATCCTGCGAGCAGGCGTGGCCTAGAAAAAAGCCTAAGCCGGCTCCACGCGCAGGCTCGCGCCGTCGGCATGGATGATCTTGACGCGGCTGCCGGACGGCGCATCCGGCCCCGAAACGCGCCAGATCGTGTCGTCGATCCGCACCGTGCCGACGCCATCGACAATCGGCTTCTCAAGCGTGAAGACCCGCCCGATCAGGCCTTCCACACGCTTGTTGAGAAACGGCTTATCGGTCGGACTTGCATTTCGCCCGGAGTAATATCGCCACAACGGCACCATCGCGATCGACAACGCCGCGAATATGATGATCTGCGCCTGCCACGACCAGGCTACGCCAAACGACAGCAACCCGACGATCAGCGCCGCAAGCCCAAGCCACAGCATGAACACGCCGGGCGCGAACGTCTCGATCGCCATCAGCACGACGCTGAGGATCAGCCAGTTCCACGTCCCGAGTTTCGACAGAAGCTCTACCATGACAATCTCATGATTTCGGATTGGTGTTCGGCACGGTTGGCGGACGGCGCGGCGCGGAAGCCGATCCGCCCTCGCCGAATGTCGCCTTCGCAATCTCGGCGATACCACCGAGCGACGCCAGCATCCCGGTCGCTTCCATCGGCAGCATGATGATTTTCTGGTTCGGCGACTCAGCGAGTTGTCCGAATGCCTTGATGTACTTGTCGGCGATGAAGTAGTTCAGCGCGGCCACGTCGCCGCTGGCGATGGAGTTGCTGACCATTTCAGTGGCCTTGGCCTCTGCTTCAGCCGCACGCTCGCGCGCCTCGGCGTCGCGGAACGCTGCTTCCCTGCGGCCTTCAGCTTGCAGGATCTGCGCCTGCTTGGCACCCTCTGCGCGCAGGATTTCCGATTGCCGCTGGCCTTCAGCCTGAAGGATTTCCGCGCGCTTGACGCGTTCGGCTTTCATCTGGCGGCCCATCGCCTCGACCAGATCGGCGGGCGGCACGATGTCCTTGATCTCGATGCGGTTGACCTTGAGCCCCCACGGCGAAACTGCAGCATCGACCACGCGCAGCAGCCGCTCGTTGATCTCGTCACGATGCGACAGCACTTGATCGAGATCCATCGACCCCATCACCGAACGGATGTTGGTCATCGTCAGCGTCACGATTGCCTGATTGAGGTTGGATACTTCGTAGCTCGCCTTGGCGGCATCGAACACCTGATAGAATGCAACACCGTCCACCGACACGGTGGCGTTGTCCCGGGTGATGACCTCCTGCTCAGGAATGTCGATCACCTGCTCCATCATGTTCACCTTGCGGCCAACACGATCGAAATACGGGATGATGATGTTGAGGCCTGGACCCAGCGTGCGGGTGTACTTTCCGAACCGTTCGATGGTCCAGTCATAGCCCTGCGATACTGTTTTCACGCCGGCAAACAGCGTGAAAATGACAAGCAACACGAATGCAATCGCAAAAATATCGAAACCGGACATTGAAAACTCCCTGCGGACGAATCTGAGACGCGAGGCTTGGCACCAGTCTAGCACGGGTGCACGACAGCCGCTCTGCTCTTGGTCGGTCGAGTAAGAAATACGGTTCAAACGGGGCCGCTGGCCAGTCGTTAAATCCAGCCTTGCAACTCGCGCAGGACAAGCTGGCGGATCACATCCATGCCCTCGTCGCTGTCGTTCAGGCATGGAATGGCCGAGAAATCCTGACCGCCGGCATGGTGGAAGATTTCGGCGTTCTCCTGAGCGATTTCTTCCAGCGTCTCGAGGCAGTCCGCCGAGAAGCCAGGTGTGACAACGGCAATTCGCCGCACGCCGTCCTTGGCAAGCTGTTCGATGGTCTTGTCGGTATAGGGCTGAAGCCACTCCTGATACCCGAAGCGCGACTGAAACGTCAGCATCAGGCTCTTGTCGTCCAGCCCCATGCGCGCCCGCAGCGCCTCGATCGTCGCCACACACTGCGCCTGATAGGGATCGCCCTTGTCGATGTAGGACTGCGGCATGCCATGGAACGACGCGATGATCCGCTCGGGCTTGAACGACAGCGTTGCAAGATGCCGCTCGATGGAGATTGCAAGGGCGTCGATGTAACCCGGATCGTCATAATACGGCGGCGTGAAGCGAACCGTCGGTTGTGCGCGCATGTCCTTCAAAGCAATAGCGACCTTGTCGACCACTGTGGCCGAGGTCGAGGCCGAATATTGCGGATACAGCGGCATCACCAGAATACGGTCGCAGCCCTGCGCCATCAGCGCGTCGATGCGCGACTTGATCGACGGATTTCCGTAGCGCATCCCCCAATCCACGGTCACGTGCTTCTGATCGGCAATCGACGCCGCCAGCTTCTCAGCCTGCGCGCGTGTAATCGTTTTCAGCGGCGACTCGTTCCGCTCAGTATTCCAGATCTTGAGATAGTCCTTCGCCTTGCGGCTTGGGCGGATCACCAGAACGATCCCGTTGAGGATCAACTGCCAGATCAGCCCCTGATTTTCGATCACGCGCGGATCGGACAGGAACTCTCGAAGATAAACCCGGACACCTCGGGCGTCGGCAGTATCGGGCGTGCCGAGATTGACCAGCAACACACCGACACGTGAAGGCGCCGCCTGCGCGGCTGGCCGATGTGCATCGAGAGGAATAACCGCTGTCATGATGGGTCTGGCATCGCGCGTTGCCCGAATGTTGTCAAGGCGACGGCAATCAGAAGCAGGTGACGCGTTCCGCGGCAATGTATCCCAGCAACAGGCCGACGCCGAACAGCAGCACCAGAGCGGCCGCGCCGAACTCAATGCCGCGCAGCAGGACCGCGCCGCCACCGTCGCGGCCGGCGGCCATGCGGGTGGCAAGCCCCTTTGCCGAAACCGCGATGACCGCAATAGCGGAAACAGTGATCGCAGTACCAAGCCCCATCAGTAGCGTCGCGGCGACGCCGGCCCAGAACAGGCCCTGCGCCAGCGCGAACACCAGCACCAGAATGGCCCCGGAACACGGCCGGATGCCGACCGTTAAAATGGCGCTCAATCCGCGCGACCAGCCTCCGGGACCGGCAAGCGCGCTCGGTTCCGGCCCGTGCGAATGCCCGCAATGTTCGTCGTGAACATGACCGGCGTGATCGTGGGCATGGTGATCATGTCCGTGATGGGCATGATCATGATGAACGTCACACGCGTGGGCGGCGTGCGAATGATCGTGCGTGTGACCGTGATGGTCATGACCATGAGCCATAGCCGGAGCCAATTGCGACGCCGGTGCACCGCGCAGCGATCGCAAGGCGCGGACAAACCCACCGCCCTTGCTCCAGACCAGCCGCGCACCCAACGCCGCGATCAAGCCGTAGCTTGCGATCTCGATGACGCGCTCGGCGCTGCACATGGTCTTCGCAGTGGCGTTAAGCAGCCATGCTCCGATGCCGACGACCGCAATCGCCACCAGTGCCTGCATCAGGGCGGATGCGAACGACAGCACGATGCCGCGCTTCGCCGTTTCCTCGTTGGCGACGAGATAGGATGAGATCACCGCCTTGCCGTGACCCGGACCCGCCGCATGAAAAATGCCGTAGGCGAAGGAAATGCCGAGCAGCGCCCACACCGCACTGCCGTCGGTCTTGGCCGCACGAATGGTCGCGGACATCTGGCGATAGAATTCGGATTGCTTGGCGAGCAGCCAGCCGACGATGCCGCCTGCTTGCGCATCAGGCACGGCGCCCTTCGGCGCGCCGAACGGATTCTGCGCCCAAGCGGCATGAAGCAGACCATCGGCGAGGCCAGCAGCAGCGAGCGCGATGAAACCGATCATCGCAATTCGCGTAAGCGACGGACGGAGCAGCATCAGGGGCAGTCCACCGTGATCTTGTTGGCGAACATGGCGCCGTAGTTCGAATTGTCGCCGTTCAGGAAGGTCTGCTCGTTCATGGCCTGGGCTTGCGTACTGCCGTCGCTCGGACGCTGGAACGCCAGCTTGCAGTTCGCCGGCGCACCGACCAGCACAACGGGATCTTTCTCATCCAGCTTGAAATCAATGAAGTAGGACGGATCGAACACCTCAAGCGCCAGCGCCGGGGTTTTGACCGGCGTTTTGAACGGCAGCGTGAAGTGCAGCGTCAACGCGGCGTCCTTGTATTCGAGATAGTAGTCGACCGGGTCGTTGAACTTTTCTTTCTTCTGGCTTCCCGCAGCGCCGGTCTTGGCGAAGGTGAAGAAGGCGTAATCCTTGAGAGACTCAACGTTGGTCTGCGCCAGCGGCTTCAGTTCATCGCGGGTGTAGACGCCCTTCGTCTTGGTCTCGATCCCTTGCAGGGCATAGGTCGAGAACATGTCATCGAAGGTCCATGCGTGACGCACCCCGGTGATGGTGCCATCGGGCGCATAGACCAGTTGGCTCTTGGCGACGATCCAGACATGCGGATGCGCCTGCGCCACATTGGCGGTGGTGACCGCTAACAGAGCCACCGCGCATAGATATTGAACCAATCGACACATCGTCATGGGACAAACTCGCTTGGTCAGGCCGCTTCGGGTTCGTTAAGCAGACCGCGACGACGCAACAGTGCGTCAGGCTCCGGTTTACGGCCCCGGAAGGCAATATAAGCGTCCTCCGGATCGCGCGATCCGCCCGACGAATAGATGTCGTCGTGCAGCCGCTTCGCCACCGCCGGATCGAAGATGTCATGCGCCTCCTCGAATGCGCCAAACGCGTCCGCGTCCATCACTTCTGACCACATGTAGCTGTAGTAGCCCGACGCATAGTGATCGCCGGAGAAGATGTGGCCGAACTGCTGCGGGCGGTGGCGTAGTGCGATCTCAGCAGGCATTCCGATCTTGTCGAGTTCCTGCTTCTCGAACGCACGCACGTCGGTGATCGAGGCAGCCGGCTGGGTATGGAATTCGAGATCCATCAGCGCGGATGAGACGAACTCCACCGTGGCGAAGCCCTGATTGAACTTGCGCGCGGCGATGAAGCGCTTGAGCAGATCCGCCGGCAGCGGTTCGCCAGTCTGGTAGTGCCGTGCGAACTTCTGCAGCACCTCCGGTCGTTCCTGCCAGTGCTCGTAAAGCTGCGACGGCAATTCGACGAAATCCGTGAACACGCTGGTGCCGGACAGCGACGGATACATCACGTTCGAGAGCATGCCATGCAGCCCGTGGCCGAATTCATGAAACAGCGTGCGGGCATCGTCGGGCGACAGCAGCGACGGCTGGCCGTCCGTTCCCTTGGAGAAATTGCAGACGTTAATGATCAGCGGTGCGACGTCGCCGTCGAGCTTCTGCTGGTCGCGCAGCGACGTCATCCACGCGCCTGAGCGCTTGGACGGACGCGCGAAGTAATCGCCGTAGAACAGCGCCTTGTGGTTGCCCTTGGCGTCCTTGACCTCCCAGACCCGCGCGTCCGGGTGCCAGACCGGGACATCCTTGCGCTCGCTGAACGTGACGCCGAACAGGCGGGTCGCGACGTCAAAGGCAGCGTCGATCATGTTGTCGAGCGTCAGATAGGGCTTGATCGCCGCATCGTCGAAGTTGGCGCGCAGCTGGCGCAGCTTCTCGGCGTAATGGCGCCAGTCCCAGGCGGCGAGCTTGAAGTTGCCGCCCTCCTCCGTGATGAGACCCTGCAAGGCGTCACGATCGGCCATTGCGCGGGCGCGGGCCGGTTTCCAGACCCGCTCCAGCAGACCGCGCACGGCCTCCGGCGTCTTCGCCATGGAATCCTCCAGACGATAGGCAGCAAAGCTCGGATAGCCGAGCAGCTTCGCCCGCTCCTCGCGCAGCCTCAAAACTTCAAGGATGATGGCGCTGTTGTCGTTGTCGTTCCGGTTGTCACCGCGTGCGGTGAAGGCCTTGAACAGCTTCTCGCGCAGGTCGCGGCGGCCGGAGTCCTTCAGGAAGGGCTCCACGAACGACCGGGACAACGTCACCACCATCTTGCCCGGCATGCCGCGCTCTTCAGCGGCAGCCCTAGTGGATGCGACGAAGCTGTCCGGCAGTCCCGCCAGATCGCCCTCGCCGAGTTCCATGGTCCAGTCCTGCTCATCGCCCAGCAGGTGGTGGCTGAACGAGGTGGCGAGATGGGCCAGCCGCTCGTTGATCTCGGCGGTGCGCGCCTTGGCGGCCTCGCTGAGGCCCGCGCCCGACCGGTGGAAGCTGGTCCATGTCCGCTCCAGAAGCCGCGCCTGCTCCGGCGTCAGCTTGAGCGAGGCAGCCTTGTCGCGCAGCTTGGCGACCCGAGCAAACAGCGCGGCGTCCATCGAGATCGGATTCCAGTGCCGCGCCTGCTTCAGCGCCACTTCGGATTCGATCTTAAGAAGCTCTGGATTCGAATGCGCGCCGACGAGGTCATAGAACACCGCCGACACCCTGGAGAGCAGCTTGCCGGCTCGCTCCAGCGCGGTGACGGTATTCTCGAACGTCGGCTCGGCCGGGTTGGCCTTGATCGCCTCGATCTCCGCGGCGTGGTCAGCAAAGGCCTTGTCGAAGGCCGGCAGGAAGTGCTCCGGGAGAATCTGGGCGAAAGGCGGCGTCTCGAACGGCGTCTGCCAAGGCTGCAGGAGCGGATTGGCCCCCGGCGCTTGCATTGAGGAGGCGGCGGCAGCCGTTGAGGACGCTTCTGACATGGTAAAGCCTTATTTCCAGCGATTTCCAGAGCCTCTCTATATCATCCGGTGGGGCTTTTTTGCGCCCGAGATTAATGGTTTGGCGCGTATTCCAGCCGCAAAACCGGTGCCCACTTTTGCGGAATACGCGCCGGGCTTGATCGGAGCCGCGATTTCGCAGAGATTGCGGCCCGAAACAGGATCAGAAGTCATGAACGCCAAGAAGCTTGAAGCCAACGCCCGCGAAATCGCGTGGCCCAGCGTCATCACCGTCGTCAGCGCCGCCATCCTGATCGGCGCCGAGGTGTTCGGCGCGGCCTTCGCCGGCGGCTGGGCGCTCGCGATCCTGTTCGGCCTCAGCGACACCAGCGCTCACGTCGTCCAGATCGTGCTCTTCCTGATCGGCGTCGTCATCATGATCGGCTTCCTGCGCGGCGCGCAGCGTGTCGAGCCGTTTACTCGCAAGGTTTAAGGTCGCACGCGCAAGATCTGAGGCTGCACTGAAGCGCCTCGCGCGCTCAAAACTTAACGCGCGTTCATCTTTCTCAACGTCTGTTCATCGAGAGAGCGACATTTCGATCACGCCATGGGGAAACTTGCCCCGTGGTGTAAAAAATACTTGCGAAGCTGACTCAAAACTCATATTTCACCCTTGCCCAATTTCGCACGTGCCTGTGGTCGTGTGTCAGTCGGTAGGTATCCGGACAAGAGGCCGGACAGCCGCCAAGGGGATGAAGAACCGAGGGTCACTCAAGTCGCGAGACTTTAGAGGCCAGCATCTCTCTCAAGGGATGCCGTTGAAGGTGACTTCTCTCTTTGCAACCGTGACTGGCAGCCGGAGGCGAACCGGCGCACCCCGCTCTCAACGGGGGACGCGACTTAAAGCAACGACGGATCGGGCTTTTTTGGTCTCTGTTGGCTTTCCACCAGCCAGCGCGAATACCGAAGAGGCTTGTCCTTCATTGCCAGGTGAGCGGGCGGGAGCTTTCCCAACCAATCCACGGCAGCACAGTCTGGTCTGAGTGTTATGGCTCGGTCGCGCCTCCATCGCGTGACAGCCACAGCGCTCATACCTGACATCATTTTTTGGACGGTCCGTCGCAGGGCCGTTTGGGAGAGTGCTATGACCGACCGTATCCAGGAATTCCTGCGCAACCGCCGCAGCGAGGGCCTCGACACCGAGCCATGTCTCGTCGTCGACCTCGAAGTCGTGCGCGACAACTACCAGACCTTCGCGAAGGCGTTGCCGGATAGCCGCGTGTTCTATGCGGTCAAGGCAAACCCGTCGCCTGAAGTGCTGTCGCTGCTGGCCTCGATGGGCTCGTGCTTCGACACAGCGACCGTCGCCGAGATCGAAATGGCGCTGGCTGCAGGTGCGACGCCGGACCGCGTCTCCTATGGCAACACGATCAAGAAGGAACGCGACATCGCACGCGCCTTCGCGCTCGGCATCCGCATGTTCGCAGTCGATTGCTCGGCCGAAGTCGAGAAGGTCGCCCGTGCCGCCCCCGGCGCGAAGGTGTTCTGCCGCATTCTTTATGACTGCGCAGGCGCCGAGTGGCCGCTGTCGCGCAAGTTCGGTTGCGATCCGGAGATGGCAGTCGACGTTCTCGACCTCGCCAAGCGTCTGGGCCTGGAGCCGTATGGCATCTCGTTCCATGTCGGCTCGCAGCAGCGCAAGGTGAAGGCGTGGGACCGTGCACTGGCGATGGCCTCGACGGTGTTCCGTGACTGTGCCGAGCGTGGAATCAACCTGTCCATGGTCAACATGGGCGGCGGATTCCCGACGAAGTATCTCAAGGACGTTCCTCCGGTCGTGCAGTACGGCCGGTCGATCTTCCGTGCGCTTCGCAAGCACTTCGGCAACCAGATCCCGGAGACCATCATCGAGCCGGGTCGTGGCATGGTCGGCAACGCGGGCATCATCGAGACGGAAGTCGTTCTGATCTCGAAGAAGAGCGACGACGACGAGAACCGTTGGGTCTATCTCGACATCGGCAAGTTCGGCGGCCTCGCCGAAACGATGGACGAGTCGATCCGCTACGCGATCCGCACGCCGCACGACGGCGCGGATATGGCTCCGTGCATTCTCGCCGGCCCGACCTGCGACTCCGCAGACGTGCTGTACGAGAAGGTGCCGTACCCGCTCCCCGTCACGCTCGAGATCGGCGACAAGCTGCTGATCGAAGGCACGGGTGCGTATACGTCGACGTATTCGTCGGTGGCTTTCAACGGCATCCCGCCGCTGAAGACCTACCACATCTGAGCCTCTGCTCCTGAGGCCTGAATAACCGGGAGCCGGTCCGCCGGCTCCCATCCCGTCACATCGCGATTTTGCTGACAACGCTCCGCGGCTGCTTGCCGTTTGGAGTGGGGACTGACGTGCCATGACTGCTGTTTGGAAGACGACTGCTGCCCTCACCACCGAAACCGCTCCGTTCGCGATCCGTGCGGAGCGTGCTTCGGACGTCGTTGCGCGTGAAGCGCTGCTGGATGCGAGCTTCGGCGAAGGCCGTCATGCGCGCACCTGCCAGCGTCTGCGCGACGGACGTGCGCCCGCCGAAGGCCTCGCCTTCTCCGCGGTGCATGAGGGGCGCGTGGTCGGCACCGTGCGGTTGTGGCACGTCAGCGTCGGGGGCATCCCGGCGCTGGTGCTGGGCCCACTGGCGGTCGACGCCTCCTGCCGCAAGCTCGGCGTCGGCGCGGCGCTGATGAATCATGCGCTCGCGGCGGCGAAAGCCCGCGGCCATGGCGCAGTCATCCTGCGCGGCGACGCAGCCTATTACGCCCGCTTCGGCTTCTCGGCCGAGAAGACCGGCGAACTTGCGCTGCCGGGCCCGTTCGAGCGTGACCGGCTTCTGGCGATCGAACTACGCGACGGCGCGCTGGATGGGGCCTGGGGCATGATCGTGGCGACCGGCACGAAGGCCCGGCGTGCGCGCATCCGTACGGGTGGCAAAGCTCGAAAGCTTCTCATCCAGGCCGCTTGATTTGAACGCAAAGACCCGGCATTGCGTGGCTGGAATGAGCCTCGCAATGCCGTTTTCACAAGGAAAAGACCAATGTCCCGCAGCCTGATTTCATCCGGATCGCCGTTCGAGAAGATCGCGGGCTATAGCCGCGCCGTCGTCGACGGGGACTTCTGTTTTGTGGCCGGCACCACGGGCTACGATCCCGTTACGAAAGTCCTGCCCGAAGACGTGGCCGAGCAGACCCGCAACTGCTTCAAGACCATCGGCATCGCGCTGAAGGAAGGCGGCTTCGAGATCGCCGACCTCGTGCGCGCGACTTATTACGTCACCGACGCCAAGGACTTCGACGCGGTGTTCGCTGTGTGTGGAGAAACGCTCGGCGATATCCGGCCAGCTGCGACAATCGTTGCAGTATCCGCCCTCTACAAGCCCGAGATGAAAGTCGAAATCGAAGTCACGGCCAAACGCCGCAGCGCCTGATTTTCCTCCTAAACATCTTTTCAAGATGGCCCGGAACGCCCGGGCCATCTTGTCGCAGCCTATCCGTTGACTTTCTGGCCATCGACCCTACCTTAAGCTGATCATGTCGAACGTCTGCACCAACCACTCGCTGTTTCGCGCAGGTCGCCTCCAAACTGGACGGTGACCCGGGCGGACGCGCGTTTGCGCCGTTCCGGGTAGTTGCAGTTCGTTTCATCCCCGCAAAAATTGAATCACGAAAGTCGCGCGGCACAGTTGTGCCGACGCGTTCCGTTGTGAGGCACGTCATGATGTCAGAGCCTATTCCACCGGTCAGCATCGCGTCCGGCGATTTCAGCCGCCTGAAAAGCGTGGCGGTAGAAGCCGTCAGCAAGCGCCATCCGATCGGCCGCTTCCTGCTCACCGAAATCGAGCGGGCAACAGTCTATGAGCCTGCCTTCGCGCCGGACCGCTGCGTCCGGCTCGATGACTGGGTGACATTTCGCGCGGACGAAAATGAGCCGCTGGAAAGCCGCGTCCTGGTTCTTCCGGAGGGCTTCCGTAACAGCACGCTTCATCTGTCCGTACTCTCGCCGTTGGGGGCAGCGCTGATCGGCCTTCATGCCGGTTCGCGCATCCGTTACGTCGGCTTTGACGGCGTTCCGCATATCGCCACGGTGGAAAATCTCGATCCGCCCACCGGCGTGATTTCTCTTTTGCAGCGGCGGTCCATGAGGTCCGCGCACCGAACCGACAACAACAACCCCGACCGCCCAGGTCCCACAGCCGCTTGATGGTGATGAACATGATCAACTACCTGCACCCGGAACTGCCGCCGATCTCCCTGCGCATGTGCGACGTCGATCGGCTGCGCAATATTGCTGAAGCTGCGTCGGAAAAATATCCGCAGACGTGCGATTTTCTCGCGCGCGAAATCGACCGCGCGGAAATTTTACCGGACGCACGATTGCTGCCGGGCCTTGTCGCGATGGAATCCGAGGTCACATTCCGCGACGACATCAGCGGCCAGGAACGGTCGGTGACGCTGGTTTATCCGGAGGCCGCGAATGTCGATGCCGGAAAGATCTCCATTCTGACGCCGATCGGTGCTGCGCTGATCGGCCTGTCGCTCGGGCAAACCATCGAGTTCCAGACTCCGGCCGGAGGCTGGCGGTCCCTGACCGTGCTGAAGGTCAAATAGCCACGATACTGACGGGCGATCCGGGACCGGATCGCCCGTACGACGATTTTATGAAAACCCCTGACGACACGCGCCCGTTGCCGTCCCCCCCAAGTTGCCGTAAGTCCTTCGCGGCTGCCTTCCTCTGCTATCTTCGGAGTTTCAGTGATGACATCCCCCGTTCACGCGCGCATCAGCGGCCCCATCGTCATGGTCGGCTTCGGCTCCATCGGCAAAGGCACGCTGCCGATGATCGAGCGGCATCTCGATTACGACAAGTCGCGCATCACGGTGATCGATCCCAAGGACGAAGGCCGCAAGGCACATTGCGAGAAGCATAATGTACGCTTCATCCAGCAGGCCGTGACCAAGGACAATTACCGCGAACTGCTGACTCCGCTGCTCACCGAAGGCGGAGGCCAAGGCTTCTGCGTCAATCTTTCAGTCGATACCGGCTCCACCGACATCATGGAGCTCTGCAACGAACTCGGCGCGCTCTATATCGACACGGTCAATGAGCCTTGGCTCGGCTTCTATTTCGATGCGTCGAAGGGTCCGGAAGCGCGCTCCAACTACGCCCTGCGCGAGAACACGCTGGCCGCAAAGAAGGCCCGTCCCGCAGGCTCAACGACGGCCGTCTCCTGCTGTGGCGCCAATCCCGGCATGGTCTCGTTCTTCGTCAAGCAGGCCCTGCTGAATGTGGCCAATGACCTCAAGCTCAATGCCCCGAAGCCGAAGACCAAAGCGGAATGGGCGGACCTGATGCGCCAGGCCGGCATCAAAGGCATCCACATCGCCGAACGCGACACCCAGCGCTCGAAGAAGCCGAAAGAGCCGGACGTATTCGTCAACACGTGGTCGGTGGAAGGCTTCCTGTCGGAAGCCGTGCAGCCGTCCGAACTCGGCTGGGGCACCCATGAAAAGTGGATGCCCGAAAACGCACACACTCACGAAGCCGGCTGCGGTGCGGCGATCTATCTGATGCAGCCCGGCGCCGACACGCGCGTGCGCACCTGGTGCCCGACCCGCGGCGCGCAATACGGTTTCCTCGTCACCCACAACGAGTCAATCTCGATCTCCGACTATTTCACGGTACGCGACGCATCGGGCACGGTACTCTATCGGCCGACCTGCCACTATGCCTATCACCCCGCGGACGACGCTGTGCTCTCGCTGCACGAAATGTTCGGCCGCGCCGCCAAGGCGCAGGAGAAGCATCACATCCTTGATGAAAACGAGATCGTCGATGGCATCGACGAGCTCGGCGTGCTGCTGTTCGGCCACGACAACAATGCCTACTGGTTCGGCTCGCAGCTCTCCATCGAGGAAACGCGGAAACTCGCGCCCTATCAGAACGCCACTGGCCTGCAGGTGACCTCCACCGTACTCAGCGGCATGGTGTGGGCACTGGAAAATCCGAATGAAGGCATCGTCGAAACCGACGAGATGGATTTCGATCGCCTGCTGGAAATCCAGAAGCCGTATCTCGGACCGGTGAAGGGCTACTACACCGACTGGACGCCGCTGACCGATCGTCCGGGACTGTTCCCGGAAGACATCGACACCAGCGACCCGTGGCAGTTCCGGAATATTCTGGTCCGCTGACTGGATCCGTCGCCAACATGAAGAAAGGCCAGACATTCGTCTGGCCTTTCTTTTAGGTGTATCGGCTTTAGTTCTTGATCGGCTCGCCCATTTTTTCCGCGGGCGCGGGCGGAAGCGCCGGCTTCGCACCCGCCTTCTGAGCGTCGGCACCGGGCCGTGCCGGCTCAGGCGCCGGAGTTGTGGGTCTCGTGCCGCCGGGTTTTGAGTCCGCAGGTCCATCACTCTTCCCCGCCGGAACGGACGGAGAAGGCTCCGATGGCTGCGTTGCTTGCGCGAACTGGATTTCGCCACGCGAAGCCAGTTGCATTAGTGAAATTCCGGACAGCGCCAGACCGCCCGCGATCAGGATCGTAGACAGAATGAAATCGATTCGATTGGCTTGGCGCTTTTCATCTGACGTCATCTCGGCACCCGTTGATCACCCGTGGGAAAGAGCCAACGGATGGTCACAACGATGGTTCCGGGATTAGCCCGCGTGCGCGATGTCGCACTCAATGATTTGTGAATGAAAATACGGAACTCGGCCGAGCGAACGGGCGCGGATCGGATCAGTCCTTGGTGCTGACGTCCCATGTCGCGTATCGAACGCCGGGGCGCCGCGCCAGATCGGCTGCGACGGCATCGAGCTCTTTGGCTTCGACGGCCGTGCTGACGAGCGTGGCGACGATTTCCACGACATCTTCCGCACGCTCGATCACATTGACGTCGCTGACTGGATATTTTGCTGCTTCCAGTTTCTCGACCAGAAGCTCACGCAAATCACTCATCGATCCAGCATCGACCGTGAGCATGAATTCGTAGGTCGCCTCCGACGCCCGCTCATCCAGCGGGCTGCGGTTGATGGCATTGACCAATGGCCGCAGCAGCGTGTTACCCGCGAGCACGAACGCCGTTAGCGCGACAGCCTGCGCCAGCATATCCGCTCCGGCGCAGCAGCCGACCGCCGCTGAACTCCATAATGTCGCCGCCGTATTCAGGCCACGGACATTCATGCCTTCCTTCATGATCACGCCGGCGCCGAGGAATCCGATTCCCGACACCACGTAAGCAATCACGCGAACCGCCCCATCTGCGCCGGCAAGTTGCATGGCCAGATCGACGAAGGCTGCGGCTCCCACCGCAACCAGCACATTGGTTCTCAGCCCTGCCGTTCGCAGACGATACTGGCGCTCGGCTCCGATCAGCGTGCCGAGCACGAACGCCGCCGTCAGGCTGACGAGCGTGTCGAGGAAATCGTAGGTCTGGAAGGTCGTCAGGAAGCGCATGGCAACTGATTACTCACTACAGAGTAAGCAGTCCAGCATCGCCGTCCTCGGCTGCGAAAGCGAGCAACGATCCCTTCGCATTCCATGACAGCGCCGTCACCGGTTCGCCGGCATTTTTGCGCACGAGGATTTCCGCGCCGTCCTCAATGCGCACCATCAGGACGGTGCCGTCGCTGTAACCCACCGCGAACACCTCTTCCCTGGGATTGCACGCCACCACCATCGCCTTCGCCTGAAGCGGCGCCAGCATCAACGGCTCCTTGCCCATCGGGCCGTCCTTGCTCGAGAACGGCCACAGGATGACGCTATCCGACCCCGAGGTGGCGAGGAATTTCCCGCCTGCGCTCCACGACATCGAGCGCACACGTGCGGGATAGCCGGTCATGCGCATGTGGCGCGAGTCGGCCAGCCGCCAGCCGTGCAGCGCCGATTCATGCATCGTCGTGACAAGGAAACGATTGTCCGCGCTGAAGGTGACGCCGAGATGCGATCCCTTCCATTCGAGAACCTCGGGCTTCGCGCCCATGTTGGGAAACCACAGCGTCACGCCGTTGTAATGCGCAACCGCGAGACGCACGCCTTTCGGCGCGAACGCCAGACCGCCCACAGTCGATGGGACATCGAGCGTTTTTTCCTCGCCCTTCGGCGCGCGGACAAAGGCCGTCTTTCCGGCGGACCACGCCACCGCGCCATCCGCATGCAACGCGACATTGTCGACCCAGCGGCGCTTGGCGTCGGTGGCGAGCGTCTCGATGTTCGCCTTGGCATCGATCGATGTCAGCTTGCCGTCGTCGCCGCCCATGACGATGCGCTTGCCGTCGGACGCCGCGCACAGGATGCCGCCGCCATGTACAGCGACCGACTTCGTCTCACCGTCGCCGGTCGCGAAAGTGACGCTCTCTTCCGAGCCGACGAACGCCGCAACGTCGCCGAGAAAATGCACGGCGGTCGCAGGCGCGCCCAGCGCGACTTTGGTGACGCGATCAGTGACGGAGACGATGGAGGCAGTCTCCGGAGCCGGATTGAAATCTTTCATCACGCAATGGTTTTCGCGAAGCCGTCGCGGATTGCCTGTTCCGGCAATTCGCGGCCGATGAACACCAGACGGCTCTCGCGTACCTCGTCCTGCTTCCATTTTCGCTGGTGGTCGCCCTCCAGCATCATGTGAACGCCCTGAAACACATAGCGGTCGTCGTCGCCCTTGAACGAGAGAATACCCTTGGAGCGAAGAATCTTCTCGCCGTCCTTGGCGACCAGTTCCTGCAGCCACGGCATGAACTTGGTCGGATCGACCGGCTTGTCGGTGCGCAGCGACAGGGACTGCATGTCCTCATCGTGATAATGCTTCATGCCACCGTGGGAATGACCATGGTCGTGATGATGGTCATGGCCGTGATGGTCGTGGTCATGGTCGTGACCGCCATCATCGAGAAACTCCGGCTCGAGCTCCAGAATACGATCAAGATCGAACGCGCCGCGCTCCAGCACATCCGACAGCTTGACCTGCGCACGCTCGGTCCGATGCAATGTTGCGTAGGGATTGATCGCACGGATGCGGGCCTCGACCTCGGCCAGTTCCGGCTTGGTCACCAGATCGGTCTTGTTCAGCACGATAACGTCGGCGAAGGCGATCTGGTTCTTGGCTTCCGGCGCGTCCTTGAGACGGTCGCTCAGCCACCTGGCGTCGGCCACCGTCACCACCGCATCGAGCATGGTCTTCTCGCGCACGTCCTCATCGACGAAGAAGGTCTGCGCCACTGGCGCTGGATCGGCGAGGCCGGTGGTTTCCAGAATGATGGCGTCGAACTTGCCCTTGCGCTTCATCAGGCCGTCGATGATGCGCACGAGGTCGCCGCGCACGGTGCAGCAGACGCAGCCGTTGTTCATTTCGAACACTTCTTCGTCCGCGCCGATGATCAGATCGTTGTCGATACCGATCTCGCCGAATTCGTTGACGATCACGGCGTATCTCTTGCCGTGGTTCTCGGACAGGATGCGGTTCAGAAGCGTGGTTTTTCCGGCACCGAGGTAGCCGGTCAGAACGGTCACGGGGATCTTGTTGGCAGCGGCTTCAGACATGGAATCTCCAGGCAATCATACACGCGCCCGGCGGCGGGGTGGCCCCTGCCCTAGCTCGAAAGCGCGCTGGTCAGGGCCCTTATATTGTGCCGGACCATATCAATGTAAGTGGGGGCAGGCCCCTTTTCGTCGGTCAAACTGTCCGAATACAGCGTTCCGCCGATATTCGCCCCGGTCTCGGCGGCGATCCGCCGCATCAGCCGCGGATCGCTGACATTTTCCAGAAAAACAGCCGGAATCTTCTGCTTTCTGATCTGGGTGATGATAGCAGCAACGTCCCGGGCGCTGGGCTCGGATTCGGTCGAGACGCCCTGCGGCGCGATGAATTTGATCCCATAGGCGGCGGCGAAATAGCCGAAGGCATCGTGGGTCGAGATCACGCTCCGGCGACCGGGCGGAATTTTCACCACCGCCTCACGTATCTCCCGGTCCAGCGCATCGAGCTTTGCAAGGTACGCGGCGGCGTTGGTCTTGTAAGCGTCCGCGCCAGCCGGATCGGCAATAGTTAGCGCATCGCGAATATTGGCGACGTAGGTCTTCGTATTGGCCACCGACTGCCAGGCATGCGGGTCTGCATTGCCCGGACCGTGGTCGTGGCCGCCCTCGATCTTGCGCGTCGCAATGCCCTTGGTGGCGACAACCGTCGTCGCCCGGCTTCCGGACGATTTCACCAGACGCGGCAGCCAGCCCTCAAGGCCGAGGCCGTTGACGATCACCAGCTTCGCATCGGCGATCTTCTTCGCGTCGGAGGGTGTCGGTGTGTAGACATGGGTGTCGCTGTTGGGGCCGACCAGCGTCGTGACGCTAACGCGATCACCACCGACATTCTTCGCAAAGTCGCCGAGGATCGAGAAGGTCGCGACCACATTGAGGGGGCCGCTGGTCGCCTGTTGCGCGGAGACGGGAGCGACGGCCACGGCCAGCGCCGCAATGATGATACTTACAAATCGAAGCACAGCCTCTCCTCACGCTTCGAGATGACGGCCTGGAAACAGCTGACGCACCAGACCACTGACGTTTCCGAACAAGACCGACACGACATACAGCCCCGCGCAAACCAGGATGATCGCCGGCCCCGACGGCACCTTGGTATGGAACGACAGCAGCAGGCCAGCAAAGCCCGACAGCGCAGCGCTCGCAACCGCAATCCCGATCATGCCGGTGATATCGCGCGACCAGAACCGGGCGATCCCCGCGGGCAGGATCATCAGCCCCACCGCAAGCAGCGTGCCGAGGGCGTGAAAGCCGTTGACCAGATTGATGACGACGAGGGCGAGAAACGCCAGATGCGCTGGCGCCCCCGCCCGGCTCACCGTGCGCAGAAACACCGGATCGACGCACTCGATCACCAGCGGCCGATAGATCACCGCCAGCACAAGCAGCGTGATGGTGGCATTGAACGCAATCACCAGCAGCGTCTGGTCATCCATCGCGAGAATATTTCCGAACAGCACGTGCAGCAGGTCGATGTTGGTGCCCTTGATCGACACGATGGCGACACCGAGCGCCAGCGACACCAGATAGAACGCAGCCAATGAGGCGTCTTCCTTCAGTTCAGTCGTTCGCGCGACCAGACCTGAGAGGATCGCGACCGTGAAACCCGCCACCAGTCCGCCGAAGGTCATCGCGAACAGGTTGAGCCCGGACATCAGGAAGCCGATCGCAGCACCGGGCAGAATGGCGTGCGCCATGGCGTCGCCGACGAGGCTCATCCGCCGCAACATCAGGAACACACCGATCGGCGCTCCACCCAATGCGAGTGCGATCACGCCAGCCAGCGCGCGGCGCATGAATTCAAATTCCGTGAAAGGCGCGATCAGCGCGTCATAGATCATGAGATCACGCCGCCTGCGACGGTGTGTCGACGCACGGCGCAGCGCCATCGTCGAAGGCCTCGCACATGTGCCGCGCGGCAAGCAGATTTTCCGCCGTCAGCACCTCTGACGTCTTGCCCCACGCCACTTTTGAGCGCGCCAGCAACAACGTCTCGGGGAAATTCGCGCGCACCAGATCCATGTCGTGCAATGCGGCGAGGACCGTACGCTTCTCGGAGTGCCAGCGCCGCACCAGCGCAACCAGATCGGCGGACGTCTTGGCGTCGATGGCGTTGAAAGGCTCATCGAGCACGATGACGCGCGCATCCTGCAACAATACCCGCGCAAACAGCATGCGCTGCATCTGGCCGCCGGATAACGTCCCGATCGGGCGATTTTCGAACCCGCTCAGCCCGACAGCGGCCAGCGCCTCCCGGATACGAAGCTGCTCGTCCTTGCCGAGCCCGCCGAAAATGCCCCTGCGGCGCCACAAGCCTGTGCCGACGAAATCGTAGACCGAAATCGGAAAGCTGCGATCAATATCCGCGGTCTGCGGCAGATAGGCGATGTCGCGCGGATTGAGATCACCGAGCCCGATGACACCGGCCAGCGGCTTGAGGATGCCGACGATGCCGCGAAACAGCGTGGACTTGCCGGCACCATTCGGGCCGACCACCGCCACCAGCGCACCGGCTGCGACCTCACCGCTCAGGTGATGCACGGCAGGATGGCGGTCGTAGCCGAGCGTCACATCGCGGAATGTCAGTTGCGCGGACATGCTCACCTCATCGCCGTCAACACGACGACCCACAGAACCGCGCTGATCGCCGCAGCGGCTGCCAGACGCGCTGCCAGCGTCATCCGCAGGATCGACCAATGGACCGGCTGCGCCGGATGCGGCGATGCCGGGCCATGGCTGTGCGAATGAGGGCTGTGCCCGTGCGCGCCATGCGAATGGTCGTGAGTGTGGGTATGCCCGTGAGAATGGGCCATGGTCAGCTTTCCAAAACCGGGTGACGTCGAGCAGTCCTGAAACCCCTCAATTCGTCAAATATGTTATATTATAACATAACTCCCGTCCATGGTTCCGCAGGGTAACCGGAACCTATGGTTTCCCGATCACCATCACGATGGCGGCGGCCAGGAACGGGAACGGGAGCGAGACCATGGCCCGGAACCAGACGAACCGGGCCGGCATGAACGGGATTTCCCACAAGATCAGCCGCTGGAACGCGAACAGGGCCCAGGCAACGATATAGGCGACCACCTGGGGCATTCCGCCGCCACTCTTGAGCGCGACCGCCCCGATGGAAAAGCCGATCACCGGCCCTCCAGGCGTCGCCGCGCCGGCAACCACCGCCGTCGCAACCCCGAGCCATCCGGTATCCGGCCCCAGCCCGCCGACAATCACTTCCGAGGGAATGATGGCGGCAATAAAACCCGACCCGATCACACCGAGCGCGATCCGCGGCACGATGTTGACGAAATCCATCCCGCCCTTGCGCAGAGCCGTGGTCAGTACAGTCTTGTCCTGTCGCCATGCGATAATGCTCACGCCGATCAGCGAGCCCCACAACAGGATGTCGATGATGAGCGCCGTCACAGCTTGAACCTGTGCCGGACGCGGACATAGACGAAGCGCCCGAGCGCGCCGGCGAGGATCGGCATCGGCAGTGAAATCACGATGCGCCAGAGCGTGAAATCCGCGCCCATGATCGGCATCTCCCACGCCACCGCGCGGCCGTAGCCGATCAGCGTCCAGCTCACCACCATGGCGATGGTCGCGCCGAAGTCCGCGCCGACCGCGAGCAATGCGCTGGCGACCGGATAAGCGGTGAACGGTCCGCCCGGCAGGATCGCGCCGAACGCCGTTCCGATCAGCAAACCCTTCAGGCCGGATTCAGGCCCGAGTGACTTTGAGACCTTGTCGTGCGGCAGCACTGACGCGATCAATCCGCCGAGCAGGCAGCCCGCCAGCACGCGCGGCATGATTTCGCCGAACAGGGAAATGTCGTGGACGAGAATGGCCCAGACACCATCGAGACCGTCGCGCCGCCAGACCAGAGCGGCGCTGATCGCAACGAGCGCTGCGATGATGAATGTCGACCAGCCGAACGGCTTGCCCTTGCGGCGCGGGCTCGCGCCCTCGCCGTTCTCGGCGGGTTCGGTTTTCAGCGGGGGTTCGGACAAAAACGGGCTCTTGCTCTCACGCGAAATGCCGAACCAGCGCGAGGCCTGCCACAAGGCCCGCGATCGACAACACCACCGATCCCACGACATAGAATGCCGCAAGGCCAAGCTCGCCGCGCTCATAGAGCAGCACTGCATCCAGCGAGAATGCCGAGAACGTGGTGTAGCCGCCGAGGATGCCGGTCATGACGAACAGCCGCCACGGCTGCGATGCCTCGCCCTTGAAAGCGAGATAGCCGGCAATGAGGCCCATCACCAGCGAACCCGTGATGTTGATCAGGAAAGTCCCATAGGGAAAGTTGATGCCCCACGCGCGGGCGCAGCCGACATTGACCGCATGGCGAAGCGACGCTCCCAGCCCACCACCGACAAAGACAAGAAGATAGTTCATCAACATTCAGACCGATTGGGACATCGTCTCAAAAAAGGGGCCGCAAAATGCGGCCCCTCGATTGCGTCCAGTGATTACACCGCTTTCGCGTACAGGGACTCGACGTATTCCCAGTTCACGAGATGATCGACGAACGCCTTCAGATAGTCGGGGCGGCGATTGCGGTAGTCGATGTAATAGGAGTGCTCCCACACGTCGACGCCGAGGATCGGCGTCGCGCCATGAACCAGCGGGCTTTCGCCGTTCGCGGTCTTGGAGATTTCGAGCTTGCCGTTCTTGACGGAGAGCCAGGCCCAGCCGGAGCCGAACTGACCGACGCCGGCCGCGGCAAAATCGGTCTTGAACTTTTCGAGACCGCCGAGATCCTGATCGATCTGCTTGGCGAGCTTGCCGGGGAGCTTGTCGCCGCCGCCGTTGGGCTTCATCCAGTTCCAGAAATGCAGGTGGTTGTAGTGCTGACCTGCATTGTTGAAGAGCGGCGCGTTCTTGCCGAACGAGCCCTTCACGATGTCTTCAAGGGACTTGCCCTCGAACTCGGTGCCTTTCAGCAGATTGTTGCCGTTGGTCACGTAAGCCTGGTGATGCTTGTCGTGATGATACTCGAGCGTCTCCTTCGACATGTAGGGCTGGAGCGCATCGTGGGCATAAGGCAGATTCGGGAGCGTGAAGGTCATGGGTCTACTTCCGGAAATTGTGGGTGACGAGGTGTCAACGCGGCGCACTATAGAAGGTTTCCCGGAGGGAAACAGATATGCCGCGCGGAATATATAGCCCAATGCCGCCTCTCGCGGGGCAGCATTTTTGGCTGGCAGATTAAGCCGCTTTGGGCAGCGCACCGGCCAGGTCGTCCTTGGCTTTCGGCGGACGCACATTCATCAGCATCTGGAATGATCCTGCGATCATTCCGATGATGACCGCACCCTTCCAGGCCATGTCATAGCTGCCGAGATGATCAAAAATCAGCCCGCTGCCCCATGCACCAATGAAAGATCCAACCTGATGGCTGAAGAAGGCGATGCCGGTCAGGGTCGCCATGTAGCGGAGCCCGAACAGCTGCGCGACGAGGCCGTTCACGAGCGGAATGACCCCGAGCCAGAGCGATCCCATCACCGCTGCGAATATCAGCGTCGAAGCAGGTGTGGCGGGCAGGATGAAATACACCGCGATCGCCAGCGACCGCACGATGTAAATGCCGCCCAGCAACAACTGCTTGGGATAACGTCCTCCGAGCCAGCCGAAAGCATAAGATCCGAACACGTTGAAAAGTCCGATCAGCGCCAGCGCCGATGCGCCGAGCGAGGGATCAAGACCGCAAATGGCAAGATAGTTCGGCAGATGTGTCGTGATGAAGACAAGCTGGAGCCCGCATACAAAGAACGCCACGGCCATAATCACGTAGCCGGAATGCCCGAGCGCCGACTGAACCACCGCGCCAAGCGACTGATTGAGTTCGTCTGCCTTGTCCAACTCGATCTTGTCGGCGCCGCCCGCGCTGAACGCCGACGGCAGCATCACGCAAGCGAGGGCGACGAAGCCGACCAGCGCGATCTGCCAGCCCGCGGTCGAGATCAGGGATTGCGCCAGCGGCGATGCGATGACGAGGCCGATCGAGCCGGCGGCGGAGATCGCGCCCATGGTGACGCTGCGCTTGGCTGCGGAAACCGCCCGCGCTGCGACCGTCATGCTCATGCTCGCCGCGGTGCAGGAGAGCGCGATGCCCACGCATATGCCGCAACCGAAGGTAAACGCCAGCGCCGTGGTCGAGAAAATCATGGTGACCAGGCCGAGTATGTACACCAGCACACCTGCGAGCATCACGTAACGCGACCCGTATCTGTCGGCGAGGATGCCGACGAAGGGCTGCGTGACACCCCAGACGATGTTCTGGATCGCGGTGGCCAGAGAGAAGTCGGCACTGGTGATCTGGGTATCATGCAGGATCGAGGGCTGGAAAAGCCCGAAGCTCTGCCGCATACCCATCGACAGGCTCAACATGACGGACGCGCCGATCAAAATCGACCACTTCTGATAAGAACTGAGCTGAGCGGCCTGCATTGTAGAAAATTCTCCCGATATGACGTTTATCATTGCATCGGAATCGGCGTTTTACCATCTGCACGGAGAACAATGCTGATGTGCGCGGCGCAAACAAAGGCGATCGAATGAGCATCGAGATCGATATTGCGACGGGTGACGCGGCATGGCCCGCCGTAAAACCGCTGTTGTCGGCCGTTTGGCCGCCGGAGATCGTCAAAGCATCGCCGTGGGGCCACATCGTGTTTGCCCATGCCGACCTCCGGGTCATGATCGAGCTGGACGGCGATGTCGTCTGCCATGTCGGGATTTACCGCCGCACCGGCACCTGGAACGGCCGCAAGGTGATGATCGGCGGGATCGGCGGTGTGGCGACGCGCGAGGACTCCCGCGGCCGCGGCTATGCGACACTTGCGATCAATGCGGCGATCCACACCCTGACCGAAGAGCGCGCCACCGATTTCGGAATGCTGTTCTGTGAACCGCATAACAATGCATTTTACGAAAAGCTGGGCTGGCAGACGTTCAACGGTCCCGTCTACGCTGAGCAGCCCACCGGGCGCGCGCAATTCGACGCGATGGCTCCCTACGTTTTCAAGATCAAGCGCCTGTTGCGCGAAGGCACCATCGATCTCTGCGGCCTGCCGTGGTGACGGCAGGCGTTCAACCGCCTGACACCGTGAGGAAAGCGCCATGAACGATCCACAGACCGATCCGCGAAAGCTGCCAAAAGACGCACATCCCGCGGTCGCTGCATCCAACGCGGCGATGCTGGCGGCGCTGCCCTTCGAGGATCGTCAGGATTACGAGGACGCCAGCCGCGGCTTCATCGAGACGCTGCCGGACGCCACCGTCACCAACGCGCAGGGCCGCGTGGTCTGGACGTTGAAGCCTTATGGTTTTCTTTCATCGGATTCTGCGCCGCCAACAGTCAATCCGAGCCTGTGGCGACAATCGCAGCTCAACATGAATCACGGCCTGTTCGAAGTCTGCGACCGCGTCTATCAGGTGCGCGGCCTCGACATCGCCAACATGACGCTGATCGAGGGCGATACCGGCGTCATCGTCATCGATACCCTGACTTCCACAGAAGGTGCCCGTGCCGGGCTCGAACTCTACTTCAAGCATCGCGGCCGCCGGCCAGTCACGGCGGTGATCTACACCCACACGCATACCGATCACTGGGGCGGCGCGCGCGGCGTGCTCAGCGACGAAGATATCAGCAGCGGTCGCGTGCCGATCATCGCGCCGAACCTGTTCATGGAATTCGCCGTCTCTGAAAACGTCATCGCCGGCAATGCGATGTTGCGGCGGGCGCAGTACCAGTTCGGACCGTTCATTCCGCGCGGCACACGGGGTCAGGTCGATTGCGGTCTTGGCAAGTCGATGGCGGCGGGAACGGTCGCGCTGGTCGCGCCGACCGATCTCGTCATGGCGACCGGCGACAAGCGGATGATCGACGGCCTGGAGTTCGTGTTTCAGATGGCGCCGGAGAGCGAGGCGCCCGCCGAATTTCATTTCTATCTGCCGCAGTTGAAAGTTCTCAACATGGCGGAGAACGCCACGCATAACTTTCACAATCTGCTTCCCTTCCGCGGCTCGGAAGTCCGCAACGCGCTGGCCTGGTCCGGCTATCTGAGCGAAGCCCTGCAAATGTGGGGCGATGACGCCGAGGTTCTGGTCGGCCAGCATCATTGGCCAGTCTGGGGGAAGGCGCGTGTGCAGACGCACCTGAAGCAGCAGCGCGACCTCTACAAGTTCGTGCATGACCAGACGTTGCGCATGATCAATCACGGCATGACCGCATCGGAAATCGCCGAGGCGATCCGCATGCCTGAGAGCCTTGAGGGCGCATGGCACACGCGCGGCTACTACGGCCATGTGCGACACAACGTCAAAGCGATCTATCAGCGCACGCTCGGCTGGTACGATTCCAATCCGGCCCATCTCGACCCTCTCCCGCCCGTCGCACTCGGCAAAGGTCTCCTCGCCTATATGGGCGGCGCGGAGCGCGTGCTGGCGAAGGCGCGGGACGACTTTGCTGCCGGAGAATTCAGGATCGTCGCGGAAGTCCTCAATCATGTGGTGTTCGCCGAACCTCACAACGAACCGGCACGGCTGCTTCTGGCCGACACCTACGAACAACTCGGCTACGCCAGCGAAAGCGCAACGTGGCGCAATGCGTATCTGTTCGGCGCGCAGGAGCTGCGCCATGGAATGCCGAAAGTTCCGAGCCGCAGTCCGATCTCAAACGACACGGTCCGCGCGCTGCACACCGGCCAATTGTTCGAATATCTGGGCGTGCGCCTCAACGGGCCCAAGGCTGAAGGTAAGACGATCATCCTGAACTGGGAGTTCACCGACTCCGGTGACCGGCTCGTGCTCAATCTGGAAAATTGCGCGCTCACGCATATGAGCGGTCATGCGGCGGATGCCGATGCGACGCTGACCCTCGACCGCAAGGCCTTTAACGAACTGGTGCTTCAGACATCGACCATGTCCGATGCGATGAAAGTTGGAAAGGTCCGGGCTGTGGGAGATGCGTCCCGTTTCGACGAGTTGATGACTCTCATGGATGACTTTGAGCGCATGTTTGAGATCGTCGAGCCGCGTACGCGAGGCGAACGCGCCTGAGGCGGACTATGAACAGCAAAGCCGCTGCTTCAGACGGCTTTCCCGCGTCACTATCCATTGCTCGTTTTGAAAGGCCAGACTAGCTTCCTTGCACAACAAGAAAAGCAAGGGAGAGAACCACCGTGAAAAAAATCAAAACTGCTTTGACGATCGCTGGATGTGCCGCCGTTGCGATGATGTTTCATCATCCGGCAGCGAGAGCCGAGACAGATGGCGATGGCTTCATTCGAATCAAGCAAGGCGAAGAGCAGTACAAGAATCCGTTCGGCGTCGGCGTCGAGGTGGCGACGCTGTTCGGCGACCCGTCAAAGCCCGGCATCTACGTGCTGCGCATCAAGTGGCCGCCAGGCATTATGAGCAAGCCGCACAAGCATCCGGAGGATCGCCATGTCGTGGTGCTGTCGGGCACCTGGTACACCGGCACGGGCGAAGCCTTCGAACCAGCCAAGGCTGTTCCGCTCAAGACCGGCGGCTACATGATGCACCCGAACGGCAAGGTCCATTGGGACGGCACGCGTGAAGAAGGCGCGGTCATCCAGATCACCGGATACGGACCAAGCGGAAATACATTCAGCAAGCCGAACGAGCCGCAATTCGGCAAGACCAACTAAGACACGACGCCAGCCCAAACAAAAAGCCGCCCCGAGGGGCGGCTTTCAATTATGCTGATAAACCAGCATCTTACTTGGTTGCGGGGATAGGATTTGAACCTATGACCTTCAGGTTATGAGCCTGACGAGCTACCGGGCTGCTCCACCCCGCGATAAACCGGTGCACACCTTCAAAGGCAGACAGACGACAGTTCAACGCCAAAGGCGTCGTCCCAACCCGTCCGGAGGCGAGAGAAGGCTACCAGGGCAATCGCCCGTGGCGCACCGGGTATGTACCAACGCCATCCCGCTTTGGAAAGGCCTGCGGGCGATCTTTTTCACGATTTTATGACGGCAGTCCGGGCCCGATGCTGGGTCCTTTTTTGACGGCCGGGCGCCCGCAAGCAGGCTTGCCAACAGAACCGCGAAAGACCAGCCTTGGAACAAGGCAAAACAAGGTCCGGCACCCGCAAAGCCGGCCGCGAGGAAACCGATGAATCAGGCGTTAAGAAATCCCGCCGCAGGCGGCATCGAGGACGTGTTTCGCCGTGCCATGGCTCTGTCGCGCGCCGCTTCTCCTACCCTTGCGGAGCGCCGCGACCGGCTCGCCCGGCTGCGCGCGCTGGTGGTGGAGAATGAAACCCGGTTCGCCGATGTGATCTCCGCCGATTTCGGCAACCGGTCCTCGACCGAGACCCTGATCGCAGAGACGCTGTTCCTGCTCGCCGAAATCAAGCACGCGACCAAAAATCTCAGCCGCTGGATGGCGCCGAAACACGTCGCGACCGAACTGCAGTACTTCCCGGCGAAGAACAAACTGCTTCCCCAACCGCTCGGCGTGGTCGGCATCATCGCGCCGTGGAACTATCCGCTGCAGCTCACGCTGGCACCCGCCATCGCGGCCATCGCCGCCGGCAACCGCGTCATGATCAAGCCGAGCGAACTGGTGCCGCACTTTTCCGCGCTGCTGCAAAAGCTGATCGCCTCAAAATTCGACGACACCGAGCTGATGGTGACCGGCATCGACGGCGACATTTCCGAACGGTTCGCGGCGCTGCCGTTCGATCATTTGATTTTCACCGGATCGACCCGCGTCGGGCGGCTGGTGGCGGAAGCCGCGGGCCGCAACCTGACGCCCGTCACGCTCGAACTGGGCGGGAAGTCGCCGGCCATCATCGATCGCTCTGCCGATATCGCCGAGGCTGCCGAGCGCATCGTCTACGGCAAGCTGATGAATGCCGGGCAAACCTGCATCGCGCCGGATTACGTCCTGATCGCGCGCGGCAGCGCGGATGAGTTCGTCGCCAAGGCCAACAGCGCGGTTGCGCGGATGTTCGGCACCAGTCCCGACAACAAGGATTACACCTCGATCGTCTCCGACAAGCACTACGCCCGGCTGGAAAGCCTGGTGCAGGATGCCGCCGCGCGCGGCGCGACGATCGTGCAGGCTGCAAAGCCGGACGATCCGGCCTGGAAGGCAAAACGCAAATTTCCGCCAACCTTCGTCAATGGCGCGACCACGGACATGAAGGTGATGCAGGAGGAAATTTTTGGACCAATCCTGCCGGTGTTCGCCTGCGACACCACCGACGCGGCGATTGACCATATCAACGCCCATGATCGTCCGCTGGCGCTGTACTGGTTTGGCAAGGACGATGCCGCGCGCGATCAGGTTCTGGCGCGCACGGTATCCGGCGGTGTCACCGTGAACGATTGCCTGTTTCACTTCGTGCAGGCCAATCAGCCGATGGGCGGCGTCGGCGCGTCGGGCATCGGCGCTTATCACGGCGAATGGGGTTTCCGCGGCTTGAGCAAGATGAAGCCGGTGTTCTATCGCTCGCCGTTCAACCGGCTGGCCGATCTCTATCCGCCCTACGGCGGCAAGATCGCGCGCCTGATCAAGCTGCTGCGTTTCATGTCGTAAATTCTTTTTGGGGATCACTACGACCGGCACCAATGCCGGCGTAAAAATTTGCTTGGGGGAAGCATCGATGGCGGACACGTTCGATTACGTCGTTGTGGGCGCAGGTTCCGGCGGCTGCGCCGTCGCAAGCCGCCTTTCCGAAGATCCCAATGTCTCGGTTGCGCTGCTGGAATCCGGCGGCAAGGATGACAACTGGGTCGTCACCACGCCCGGCGCACTGATCCTGATGGTCTCCGGTCCCGTCAACAACTGGGCGTTCAACACGGTGCCGCAGCCCGGCCTCAACGGTCGCATCGGCTATCAGCCGCGCGGCAAGGGCCTTGGCGGATCGTCGTCCATCAACGCGATGTGCTACATCCGCGGCCACAAGGCGGACTACGATCGCTGGGCTTCGCTCGGCAACACCGGCTGGTCCTATGCCGACGTGCTGCCCTACTTCAAGCGGTCCGAAGACAACAGCGAACTCGACGGCTTCTATCACGGCAAGGGCGGTCCGCTCAGCGTCACCAAATTGCAAACCGACAACCCGGTTCAGGAGATTTATCTCCAGGCCGCGCGTGAGGCGCAGTTCCGGATCAATGAGGATTTCAACGGCGAGGAGCAGGAAGGCCTCGGCATCTATCAGGTCACGCAGAAGGACGGCGAACGCTGGAGCGCCGCGCGCGGCTACATCCATCCCTTCATGGAAACACGCAAGAACCTTCATGTGATCACCGGCGCCCACGCGACCCGCATCCTGTTCGAGGGCAAGCGCGCGGTCGGCATCGAATACCGGCAGGGCAAGGACGCGAAGCAAGTCAGCGCTCGGCGTGAAGTGATCCTCGGTCTCGGCGCATTCCAGACGCCGCAACTGCTGATGCTGTCCGGTGTCGGTGACCAGTCCGAACTCGCCAAACACGGCATCGCATCGGTCCATCACTTGCCCGGCGTCGGCAAGAACCTGCACGACCATCCGGATTTCGTGTTCGGATTCCGCTCCGACAATCCGAACTTCACCGGCCTGACATTTCAAGGCATCAAGAGAATCATCAAATCGATCTTCCGGTATCGCCGGGAACGCCGCGGTCCGATGACATCGAACATCGCCGAGTGCGGCGGGTTTCTTAAAACCCGGCCCGATCTCGCGCTTCCCGACATCCAGTTGCACTTCTGCATGGCGGTGGTGAACAACCACGGCCGCACACCGTTTTTCGGCAGCGGCTTCTCGTGCCACGTCTGCCTGCTGCGGCCGAAAAGCCGCGGCAGCGTCTGGCTTCAAAGCGCCGATCCGATGCAGCCGCCTGCCATCGATCCGAATTTCTTCGGCGATCCGGACGATCTCGAGGCGATGGTCGCCGGTTTCAGGACGACGAAACGCCTGCTGGACGCGCCCGCGCTGAAGGCGATCCAGACGTCGGACGTTTTCACCGCCGATGTTCGCTCTGATGACGACATCCGCGCCGCTTTGCGCGCGCGGACCGACACGGTCTATCACCCGGTCGGCACTTGCAAGATGGGCGTCAACGATCCGATGGCCGTGGTCGACCCGACGCTCAAGGTGTACGGCATCGAGGGCCTGCGCATCGCGGACGCGTCGATCATGCCCGAGGTGATCGGCGGCAATACCAACGCACCGACCATCATGATCGGCGAGAAGGCCGCCGACATGATCAAGGCAGAGATGCGCGTTCACTGATTGCGCACAATGCCCGGATAAGGCAAGACGCTATCCTGCACTTTAAAGGTCCGATGATTGGGCTTGAACGGACAATAAACGCAACAAAAAGGGAGTGGACCAGTGGATCTCGGAATTTCAGGACGGCGCGCGATTGTTTGCGCAGCGAGCAAGGGATTGGGCCGCGCTTGCGCCATCGCGCTGGCCAATGAAGGCGTGCATGTCACGATCACAGCGCGCGGCGCGGAAGCGCTTGCCAAGACCGCCGCGGACATCCGCAAGGCCAGCCCCAAGGTGACGGTGACCGAAGTCGTCGGCGACATCACCACGCCGGAAGGACGCGAAGCCGCGCTGAATGCCTGTCCCGATCCGGATATTCTCATCAACAACGCCGGCGGTCCGCCACCCGGCGATTTCCGCAACTGGACGCGCGACGACTGGATCAAGGCCATCGACGCCAACATGCTGACGCCGATCGAACTGATCAAGGCGACGGTCGACGGCATGATGGCGCGCAAGTTCGGCCGCATCGTCAACATCACGTCCGCCGCGGTGAAAGCGCCGATCGATATTCTGGGCTTGTCGAACGGCGCCCGCAGCGGCCTGACCGGCTTCGTCGCCGGCCTGTCGCGCAAGACCGTGATCGCCAACGTCACCATCAACGGCCTGCTGCCGGGCCCGTTCGACACCGACCGCGTTCGCGGACCGATGCTTGAAGCAGCCGCAAAGGCGCAGGGCATCTCGCCGGACGAAGTGCTCAAGCAGCGCATGAAAGCGAATCCGGCGGGACGCTTCGGCGATCCAGAGGAGTTCGGGCTCGCCTGCGCGTTTCTCTGCGGCGCCAAGTCCGGCTTTATCACCGGACAGAACCTGCTGATGGACGGCGGCGCTTTCCCCGGTACGATGTAAGCGCACAGAGCGCGATCCCGCAAAACAGACCCTCGGGCTTGACCCGAGGGTCGAGACGCCAAGAACGACCGGGAGCTGGCTTGATGCAATGGACTGTGGGCGGCGTCAAAATCACCAACATCGTGGAAATCGGGGCGACAGGCGGCACGCGATTCATTCTTCCACAGGCGACGCCGGAAGAAGCCCAGAAGATGCCATGGCTGGTGCCGCATTACGCCAACGCCGAAGGCCGCCTCAAGCTCAACGTCCAGTCATGGATCGTGGAAACGCCGAGCCACAAAATCATCGTCGATACCTGCATCGGCAACGGCAAGGCGAACCGGTCTGTACCCGTCTGGAATGGACTGGATAAGCCGTTCCTCAATGACCTCGCCGCTGCAGGCTATCCCGCCGACACCATCGATACCGTTCTCTGCACGCATCTCCACGTCGATCATGTCGGCTGGAACACGAAGCTCGTCGATGGCAAGTGGGTGCCGACTTTTGCCAACGCACGCTATCTGTTCGGCAAGACGGAATTTGACTATTGGGCTGCGCACAGTCCTGCTGGCGAACACAAGGCGGTGTTCGAGGATTCGGTTCAGCCGATCGTCGATGCCGGGCGCGCCGATCTCATCGGCAGCGATCATCGCATCGGCGACGAGGTGTCCCTGATTGCGACGCCCGGACACAGCCCGGGTCATATGAGCGTTCTCATCAAATCCGACGGCCAGCAGGCGCTGCTGACCGGCGACGTCGCGCATCATCCCTGCCAGATGGCTCACCTCGACTGGTCATCGACGGCGGATTCCGATCCCGTCCAGTCCATCGAGGCGCGGAAAATGCTATTTTCGCGCTTCGCGGACACGCCGACGCTGGTATTCGGCGGTCATTACGATCCCGGCCATCTGGTGCGCGACGGCGCTGCCTTCAAGCTGATCGCGGACCGCAACCACACCTAGCGCGCTGCAATATGAAGCGAACTTCGGATTCAGGACACTGGAGGTTGAATTTCGCCGCGCCCTGTCGCATGAAACATCCGACGAATGAAGCATCGGACAAGAACGAAAAGGAACTGACTATGAAACTGGTTCGTTATGGCGCCATGGGTCAGGAGAAGCCCGGATTGCTCGACCGCTCGGGCCGCGTTCGCGACCTGTCGGCCCTGGTCAAGGACATCAACGGCGAGGCGCTGTCGCCCGCAGGTCTGGCCAAGATCGCCGCCGTCGATCCCGCCTCCCTCCCGCTGGTTGACGGCAATCCGCGCCTCGGCGCGCCGGTCGGCAGCATCACCAAATTCGTCGCCATCGGGCTGAACTATGCCGATCACGCTGCCGAAGCCGGCATGGCGATCCCGTCCGAGCCGATCGTTTTCCTCAAGGCCAACACAAGCCTGTGCGGGCCGAACGACGCCGTCGAGAAGCCGCGTGACTCGACCAAGCTCGACTGGGAAGTCGAACTCGCCATCATCATCGGCACCAAGGCCAAGTACGTCTCTGAGGCCGACGCACTGAAGCACGTCGCCGGCTATGCAGTCTGCAACGACGTGTCGGAGCGGAACTTCCAGATCGAGCGCGGCGGACAATGGACCAAGGGCAAGTCGCACGACACCTTCGGGCCGGTCGGCCCATGGATCGTGACCGCCGATGAAATTCCGGACGTGCACAAGCTCGGCATGTGGCTCGACGTCAACGGCACGCGCTGCCAGACCGGCTCGACCGCGACGATGATCTTCAACGTCCCGAAGATCATCTCCTATGTCTCCGGCTTGATGACGCTACATCCCGGCGACATCATCACCACCGGCACGCCGCCCGGCGTCGGCATGGGCATGAAGCCGCAGAAGTTCCTCAACGTCGGCGACGTCGTCACCCTCGGCATCGACGGTCTCGGCGCGCAGCGTCAGGAAATCGTCGCGGCTTAAAGCTGCGTTACCTTCGAGGCTCCGGCCATCGCGCCGGAGCCTGCCATTCATGCCGTCCATTCAGGAATACCCCATGAAGCTTGCCTACTCACCGGCGTCGCCGTTCGCACGCAAGGTCCGCATCGCGGCGATCGAGCTTGGCCTGATCGACAAGATCGAGTTCGTTCCGACCAAGGCGACCCCGATCACCGAGAACGAGGACTATGCGCGCAAGGTCAGCCCGCTGCGGAAAATCCCGGCGCTGATCCTGGACGACGGCAATGTGATCGTGGATTCCTATGTGATCGCCGAGTATCTCGACGAACTCGCCGGCGGCGGCAAGCTGATCCCCGCTTCGGGAATCAAAAAATGGCAGGTCAAGACCGACCATTCCATCATTCAGGGCATGCTGGATGCGCTGCTGCTGTGCCGCTACGAGAAGCTGCTGCGGCCGGAACAGTTTCGCTGGAGCGAATGGAGCGACGACCAGTTCAAGCGCGCCTGGGACGGTCTTGCGCGTTTCGAGGCGCATCCTGATGTTCTGACGCGCCCGCTGGATATCGTGCAGATCGGCATCGTTTGCGTGCTCGGCTATCTCGACTTCCGGTTTCCCGACTGCGGCTGGCGCAAGACATTTCCGAAGCTCAACGCCTTCCATGAAAAGATGATGCAGCGGGAATCGGTGCGGATTTCCGTGCCGCCGCCGGCTTAATTGAAGGACCAGCGATGAGCGATCGCGCAGACGACACCGATTTCAAAACCTGGCACGCGGTCGCCGATCTGTATCACGCCTATTTCACCGGGCTGATCATGTCGCTGGTGACACGGCGCAACAGCGCGGACGCCGCGGAATTCGTGTTCCGCGTCTTCCGCCGCCAGCATCACGAACGCTTTCTCGCCGGAATCGAGAAGTTCGGCCTGAGCAAGGCGCCGCACGCGGTCGCCGCCGCACAGTATCACTATCTCAGCAACCAGATCGGCGGCGTCAACGTCGAGTACATGCGCGAGTCCGACCGCAAGGCGTGGATCCGCTATCCGCCGCCGCGCTGGGTCTGGCGCGGCACCGCGATCTGCGCGATACCCGGCGAGGTCTCCGCGGCGATGCTGCGCGGCTGGCACGCCCATAACGGTGTCTCGTTCAAGAATCCGCGGATGGGTTTCGTCTGCACCAAGCAGACCGTCGACGGCCAGAACGGCCTCGAGGGTTTCTACTACGAATACGATCGCGATCTTGCGCCCGACGAGCGGCTGGTGTTCGCGCGGCATCTCGAAGCGCCGCTGTTCGATCCGGCCACTGCGCCGAAACTCGCAAGCGACACCTGGCCGCGCGCGCGGCTGGAAAAGGCCTATCGCAATTACGCAATGGAGTATGTCCGCACGGCACTCCCGGTGATCGTCAACCTGTTCAGTCCGCACGACGCAGGCCATCTGCTGCATCTGACCGGACGGCTGATCGGCATGCAGTTCTATCCCGACATCGCCGCGAGTTTTCCGGCTGCTCACGACAGCGGCCCGAAAGATTTTGGCGCGTTCCTGCTCGCGCTGCTGCAGTCGCAGGGTGACGAGGCCGATATCAGCCACGCCAACGGCAAGGTGACGGTGTCGCAGAAACAATGGGGATTGATCGCAGGCGTTCCGGATTATCACCCGATGTGCCTGCAGGCGCTGACCGGATTGGTCGAGGGCCTGATGACCGCGCACGACCGGCGCTTGTCGCTTGAGATGACGTCGCAGTCGGACAGCCTTCCCGGCCCGCTGACATGGACCATCACGCAAAAGCCGCTCGCATCGACCGACGATGGACGCTTTCCGGCGTAGCAATTCATCTGAATTGAATTGTTCCTCCCGCTCATCCCCGCTTTCGCGGGGATGACCGGGGAAATTTTGTGCGTGCGCAGGCAAGATCGCTCTCGCGGCGCAAATCAATGCGTCCGAGCTTTGCAAACTCCCCTCCCGCGCGAACGGGACGGTGGAGCGCCGGGAGGCGCCAAGGTGCTTGCGAGGCACCTTTGGCGAACTCTTGCGATCGAGTCCGCCGCACAGCCTTGCGAGGGCCATGCGCGCCTGATGCGACAGGCGCTGCGCCTCCCGGCGCTCCACCGTCGTCACTCAGGGTCCGGGCTGCGCTGCTCATGAAACATCGCGGCCCGATGTTATCGGAATATAATCCTAGACTGAGGAAGTCAAGTCATCAAGGATCCGATTTCGCCATTGCGAGGAGCGCAAGCGACGAAGCAATCCAGTTCGCCGTCCGCGTCTTTGCAGCCCTCAGTCTGGATTGCTTCGCTTCGCTCGCAATGACGGTAGCGCTTTGCGCTTCCTACCGCTCCAGCGCGGCGCGGTCCCAGCGGCCGGCATTGGCGGCGGCGTCATAGGTGCTCTGGAAGAATTCGAGCAGCATGGCGTCCGGATCGTCCGACATCCGCACCGTGTCGTAATCCAGAATGAACTCCTGCAGGTTTGGATCGAACACCGCCGCCGCAGGGCGCAGCGGCGCGTCGGCGAAGCCCGGCGGCGCCGGATAGGCGTAGGAATAAAACGCCGCCTTGCCGAAGCCGCCGTTGCCCGGCCAGAAGCCACAGCTCGAGACCTCGTGCGAATACGCCTCGCGCGCCACCCAGTTGCCGAGGTTCGGCATGCCGCCGGGATGCGGCGGCGCGGTGCGCCCGGAAAACCGCGTCACGGCCATGTCGAAACTGCCCCAGAAGAAATGCACGGGACTTACTTTTCCGGTGAAGCCTGCGCGGAACTGCTTCATGACGCGATCGGTGTGCACCAGCGCCCGCCAGAAGCGTTGCGCGGCATCGGCATCGTAGGATTTGTGCTGACGGTCCTGCTCGAACGGCACGGCATCGGCCACCTCGACCGGCATGGTCCAGATGCTCACCTCGATGCCGAGATCGCGCAGCGCCCCCATCACCTTCTCGTAAAATTCCGCGACCGGCATCGGCGCAAGCCCGATTTCGACGCGTTGCGGATCGCTGGTGGTGACGACGAGCGCGTGACGGCAGAAATCGAAATCGATCTGGACGCTGCGCGACCCATAGGGCATCGGCGATGTCGTCAGCCCCGTCGCGGTGACGTAGAGCGGCACCTGCCACCAGTGGTTCACCATCGGCTCCAGCGCGAGCCGGATCTTGCCGACCACCTGCGTCCACATGTGCAGGGTCGCGCAGGTGTCCTGCCAGCCGATAAAGGGCAGCGCCGGCCAGGTGCGTTCGAGTCTCTCGATCTGCGCCATGCTTACGACTCACACACGCTCCCGCTCATTCCCGCGAAAGCGGGAATCCAGTCCTTCAAAGCAAGCATGGGTCCCCGCTTTCGCGGGGACGAGCAGAACTTGAGCTTAGCGGCAGAACCTGCTGACAGAAAGAAAAACGCCGCCCGGAGGACAGCGTTTTCCGGTATCGGCTTTCTACGGTGCCGCGCCTATTCGTCTTCCTGCATCATGGCGGCGAGCTTGTCGTAATATTTCCCGACCAGCTCGATGTTGGCCTTGTACTCCAGCGCCGGCGGCGGCGTCTTCAGAGCCTGATTGAGATCCGCAAGCGCTTCCTTCTTTTCAGCCGCGGGCATCTTCTTGTCGGCCTGGATGTCGGCGATCTGCTGCTTGATCACTGCTTCCGGACCGACATAGGTCTTGGTCTTCGGATCGAACCCGCTCATCACCAGCTCGATATTGTTCTGCACGATGGCGAAGTCGGCATAGTTGGTGAAACCGTGTTTCTTCGCGACGTCGTCGATTTTCCCGAGCATATTCGGCGGAGCCTTGGCGCCCGGCTTGTCGGCTGATTGCTGGCTGCCCAGCGCGTCGAGGTCCTTCTGCGCGGCCAGCACCGATTCGATCTGCTTGTCGGTGAGCGCGACCTGTTTCGCCGCGGGCGCGGGAGCCGGCGCGGCCTCCTTCGCCGGAGCCTGTTTCGCCGGCGCCGGCTGCTGCTTGGCCTGGGCGAACGCTGGACCGCTGAACGTCGCGCCAGCGAGCATAAGGGCCACGGCCACAGTCAGGGCGGGAATCGGGGAGCGGACAGCAACGCGCATTGAGATCTCCTGGAGGATCGGAATGAAAATCAGTCGGGAGGAATCAGGTTCCGGTTCAATGCCGGATCATTGTTCCAGATCGTGACGAAATCAAAGCAATGGTGCGTGTTCCGAAAATGAAAGCGGGGTTTTGCGGATCAGCGGTGTGCAAATGAGGCGCATGATCTCATCGCGATCGACCCGCGGCAAGGCACACGCGCACGCGCGCGACTGTCGACGATCAATGCGCGAGTTTGCTGTTGAAGATCAAAGCCCCAAACGCAAAAAACGCCGCCTCCCGAGGGAGACGGCGTTTTGTGTGTTCATGAATCGTTAAAGAGGGAATTTCTGTCCTTTGCAGGCCTGGCAGCGACCTACTCTCCCAGGGCTTAAGCCATAGTACCATTGGCGCTGAAGAGTTTAACGGCCGAGTTCGGGATGGGATCGGGTTGAGGCTCTTCGCTAAAACCACCAGGCCGGCGAAAGACAGAATTTACGAAGCAAGCATTTGGTTTTTCTTCTCATATCAATTCACGCCATGCGTGGACATTGAAAATGAGAGCAATCAAGCCAATCGAACGATTAGTACCGGTAAGCTACATGCATTACTGCACTTCCACACCCGGCCTATCAACGTGGTCGTCTTCCACGGTTCTCAAGGGAATACTCGTTTTGAGGTGGGTTTCCCGCTTAGATGCTTTCAGCGGTTATCCCGTCCGTACATAGCTATGCTGCACTGCCGCTGGCGCGACAACAGCTCCACCAGAGGTACGTTCATCCCGGTCCTCTCGTACTAGGGACAAATCCTCTCAATATTCCAACACCCACGGCAGATAGGGACCGAACTGTCTCACGACGTTCTGAACCCAGCTCAC
>JAUSAX010000121.1 GCA_030652315.1 Afipia sp.
AGGCGGCGGTCGAGCTTGTCCATGACTTCGGGCTTGGAGTCGATCTCGATCTTGATCTTGGCGGCGGCCTCGTCAATGAGATCGATGGCCTTGTCCGGCAGAAAACGGTCGGTGATGTAACGGTTCGAGAGTGTCGCGGCAGCGACGATCGCGGAGTCCGTGATGCGGACACCGTGATGCAGCTCGTATTTTTCCTTCAGGCCACGCAGGATCGAAACGGTATCTTCCACCGTTGGCTCGCTGACAAACACCGGCTGGAACCGGCGGGCAAGTGCCGCGTCCTTCTCGACATGCTTGCGGTATTCATCGAGCGTGGTCGCGCCGATGCAATGCAGTTCGCCGCGCGCCAGTGCAGGCTTCAGCAGGTTCGACGCATCCATCGCGCCGTCGGCCTTGCCCGCGCCGACCAGCGTATGCATCTCGTCGATGAACAGGATGATCTGGCCGTCGGAGCCGGTAACCTCGGAGAGCACCGCCTTCAACCGCTCTTCGAACTCGCCGCGATATTTCGCGCCGGCAATCAGCGCGCCGAGATCGAGCGACAGGACCATTTTGTCCTTGAGACTCTCGGGCACGTCGCCGTTGATGATGCGCAGCGCGAGGCCCTCGACGATGGCGGTCTTGCCGACGCCGGGCTCGCCGATCAGCACCGGGTTGTTCTTGGTGCGGCGTGACAACACCTGAATCGTGCGGCGGATTTCCTCATCGCGGCCGATCACCGGATCGAGCTTGCCGTCACGCGCCGCCTGCGTCAGGTCGCGGGCATATTTCTTCAGCGCGTCGTAGGCGTTTTCCGCCGACGCGCTGTCCGCGGTGCGGCCCTTGCGCAGCGCATCGATGGCAGCGTTGAGATTTTGCGGCGTGACGCCGCCCTTGGCGAGAAGCGTGCCCGCCTCGCTGTCCTTGTCGAGCGCCAGCGCGAGCAGCAGACGCTCCACGGTAACGAAACTGTCGCCGGCCTTCTCGGCGGCCTGTTCGGCGGCATCGAAGGCGCGCGCGGTCGCCGGTGCCAGATACACCTGCCCTGCGCCCCCACCGGACACCTTCGGCATCTTGCCCAGCGCATCCTCGGTGGCCTTGAGGATCGCGCGCGAATTCCCGCCCGAGCGATCGATCAGACCGCCGGCCAGACCTTCACTGTCGTCGAGCAACACTTTCAGGATGTGCAGGGGCGTGAATTGCTGATGGCCCTCACGCACGGCCAATGTCTGCGCCGACTGGATGAATCCCTTCACGCGGTCGGTGTATTTCTCAATGTTCATTCGGTTTCCCTCAGCCTGCCCTTCCGCCCCGAAGGCACGAAATTAGCATCTTCAATGGGTTTCCGCCCTCCCGGCGCTGATGGCTCGGCCCGAAGCGGAGATGTCGCCAGCGCCACGGCCGGCTTGATCCTCATGTGGGAACGTAGTCCGCATTCGGAAAGAGGCCTGCCCCTCGAAATCGCCGGGTAGCGCGGGATAAAATCATGCCCTAAAAAGCCGCATGCACGGAAACTCCGCAGTCACCGTTAACGGTATCTATCGCTATCCCGTCAAAGGCCTGTCACCGGAAGCACTCCCGAGCGTCACCCTGCGTGAGGGCCAGACGCTGCCGGCCGACCGCCGCTACGCCATCGAAAACGGCCCGAGCGGTTTCGATCCGGCCGATCCGAAGTATTTTCCGAAAAACCGTTTTCTGATGCTGATGCGCAACGAGCGTCTCGCGGGACTGCAGACCCGGTATGACGACGGCAGCAACATCCTGACCATCCACTCCAACGGCGCGGAAGCCGTGCGCGGCGATCTCGAAACCCCCGGTGGCCGCGCCGCGATCGAGACCTTTTTCACGGAGAATTTTGCGCCGGAGTTGAAGGGGCCGCCGAAGATCCTCGCGGCTCCCGGCCACAGCTTCTCCGACGTCGCCGCCAAGGTCGTGTCGATCATCAATCTGGCCAGCGTCGCCGCCATTGAGACCGTCGTCGGACAGCCGGTTCACCCGCTGCGCTTTCGCGGCAATCTCTATGTCAGCGGCTGGCCGGCCTGGCACGAATTCGATCTGCTCGGGAAAGAACTGACGATCGGCGGCGCGCGGCTGAAAGTGGTCAAGCGGATCGTGCGCTGCGCCGCCGTCAATGTCGATCCGGTCACCGCCGAGCGCGACATGAGTATCCCGCAAACGCTGATGCAGACGTTCGATCACGCCGATTGCGGCGTCTATGCCGAGGTGATCGCCGGCGGCACCATTGCCGCCGGCGATGCAATCGCGACTCTTGAAGAGCAGAGATTTCTCTGAGCAGAGGTGCCGTCACCCTGAGGAGCGCGCTGTTGAGCGCCTCGAAGGGCGACGGCATTGGTTCGTCATCCTTCGAGGCTCGCCGAAGATGGCTCGCACCTCAGGATGACGTTGCCGCGCAAATCAGCTCGACGGCATGACGTAGGCGTAGATGCGCCCGCGCGAAAAGCTCGCCTCGGCAACACGGCGGCCGTAGTTGCCGGAGATCACGATCGGATTGCCCTTGGCGTCGATGCCGCTGACGACCCCGACATGACCGCCGCGGCGTCCGCGTGACATGACCGCGATGGCGCCGACCTGCGGGCCGGAGATGCGCTGGCCGTAGCTCGCGAACGAACGCGCCATATCCGAACCGGTGCCTTTGTGTCCGGATTTCTCGAGAACCATGTTCATGAAACGCGCGCACCACAGACTGGCCCGGCTCGTGGGATTCCCGCTGCCGATATAGCGCCGCGCTTCGGCGACAATGTTCGATCCGCCGAAGCCTCCGAAACCCTGCGAGGTTGACGTTTCCACAGAGGCCGCAGCAGCAGCGGAACGGCCGCGCCGCGCGTGATGACGAGTGCGGTGGCCATAATGCTTTTTGGCGTGATGCTTGGAATGGTGGGCGTGATAATGCCCGCTTGCGCCGTGAGATGGCCTCGCCGAAGCCGGAGTCGCCAATGCGACGATTGCCACCGAACACAGCGCCAGCGCGGCGCCTCGAAGTGGCAGGCGAAATTTACGCGATACAGTCATCCAGTAAGTCCTCGTGACGCCCTAATGCCCCATCGTTCGCACGCGAACGACATACCGCAGTGCACAAAACGGGTCGGTGTGACGAGAACAAGATTCGAAAAGGCGCGCGCGGAGTCATTTCGCGGCGATAGCGGGATGATTTCGTGGCGAGAATGCGCGCCCCGCCGCCGTATTATGGCCGCGTATGCTTATCGCCCCGGCTGAGCAAAAACACGCCCTGCTCGCCGAACATGTTCCAGAACCACCACGGCGCATTGAGCCGCAGCGGCCGGCCATAGAGATCGAGCGCGACGGCGCGCTCCATCTTGACGTTGATCTCATCGCAGAGCTGGACGAAATCCTTGATGGTGCAGAAATGAATGTTCGGCGTGTCGTACCACGTCGCCGGCAGATTGTCGGTGCGCGGCATCTGGCCCTTCACAAGCAACTGGATGCGCATTTTCCAGTGGCCGAAATTCGGAAACGACACGATGGCACTGCGCCCGATGCGCAGCAGGTTTTCCAGCACCACACGCGGCTGGCGCGTCGCCTGCAAGGTCTGCGACAGGATCACATAGTCGAACGCGTCGTCGGGATAATTGATGAGATCGGTGTCGGCGTCGCCCTGCACCACCGCGAGTCCCTTGGCGACACAATGGTTCACGCCCTCGCGCGACAGTTCGATGCCTCGGCCATCGACGCCGCGCGTCTCCAGCAGGCGCAGCAGGTCGCCCTCGCCGCAGCCGACGTCGAGTACCTTTGAGCCGGGCTCGACCATCTGCGCGACCAGCAGATGGTCCGCGCGATAACCGTTCTCGGTGACGGGAAGAACCGCGGTCGGTTTGAATGCCTGATCCTGAACCGTCATGTTAGCGGCTCGCCGAGGTCAGACCGTGCGCGGACGCGGCCGATTCAAGAAATGCGCGGGAGATTTCGATGAACTCGGGCACATCGAGCAGGAACGCATCGTGTCCCCTGTCCGTCTCGATTTCCGCGAACGACACCCGCGCGCTGCCGGCATTGAGTGCATGCACGACCGCGCGCGATTCCGACGTCGGAAACAGCCAGTCGCTGGTAAACGACACCACGCAAAATCGCGTGCGCGTGCCGCGCCAGGCTTCCGCCAGCACGCCGTCATGATCGGCGGCGATGTCGAAATAATCCATCGCACGGGTCAGGTAGAGATAGCTGTTGGCGTCGAAGCGTTCGACGAACGACGAGCCCTGATGGCGCAGATAGCTTTCCACCTCGAAGTCCGCATCGAACGAGAAGGTTGGAACGTCACGATCCTGCAAACGCCGGCCGAACTTGCGATGCAAGGCGGCGTCGGACAGATACGTGATATGCGCGGCCATGCGCGCGACACCGAGCCCACGGCGCGGATGGGCGTCGTCCTCGAAATAGCGCCCGCCGCGCCACTCCGGATCGGCCATCACCGCCTGACGGCCCAGTTCGTGGAACGCGATGTTCTGCGCCGAATGCCGCGTGCTGCACGCCACCGCCAGCGCGGAGAACACACGCTCGGGATAGGCCGTGGTCCATTGCAGCGCCTGCATGCCGCCCATCGATCCACCGACGACAGCGAACAGTTTCTCGATGCCGAGATGATCGAGCAGCATCGCCTGCGCCCGCACCATGTCGGGAATGGTGATGACGGGGAAATCCAGTCCCCACAGTTTGCCGGTTGCAGGATTTGTCGATGACGGACCGGTCGAGCCCATGCAGCCGCCGACGACGTTGGCGCAGACGACGAAATAGCGGTCGGTGTCAATCGGCTTGCCGGGGCCAACCAGCGTTTCCCACCAGCCGGTCTTGCCGGTGACTGGATGCACATTCGCGACATGCTGATCCCCGGTCAGCGCATGGCAGATCAGAATGGCGTTGGAGCGATCCGCATTGAGCTGGCCGTAGGCCTGATAGGCGATCTGGAACGGCGCGAGATCGATGCCGCAATCCAGACGCAGCGGCTTGTCCGCGCCGAACAGCGCGACCAGCGACGACGGATGATCCGCCTCGTGCGCGCGCTCGGTGGAAGCCGTATCACTCTTCAACGGTTTGATATTAACCATCTTGCTACTGGCCTCCTCAGCAGGTCTTTCAGACCAACATCGGAAATCAGGCCACAAAAAACCCGGCCTGAAACGAGGTTCGGCCGGGATCACTTATGTCCCCGGCCTGTTTAGCGAGTTGTTTAACGTGGCTGCAAGCCGGCCGGCTCAAATGACCACGGAATAGCTAAGTTACTAATCACGAACGGCCTTTTCGTCAAGCTGCACCGCGAAAGCGCGGGCCGTCCCTGCTGCGGCCTGAGGCCGGAATTGCCAATGTTTTCTTTGCTTTCAGGCGCTCTCCTGCCTATCAATGCGCCCGTCAGCTATCCCGCTTTCGATCAATTCCAGGCGGCCTTTGCGCCGCAAGCCGCGTTCGGACCCAAGTTGAACCGATGACCAAGCAACCGCCGTCACTGCAGGATCTGCGCCGCGAAATCGATTCCATCGATGAGCAGGTGCATGGCCTCTTGATGCAACGCGGTGACATCATCGATCGCCTCATCTCGGTGAAGAAGACGCAGGAAGTCGGCTCGGCGTTCCGGCCCGCGCGCGAGGCCGACATGATGCGCCGGCTCGCGCAGCGCCATCGCGGCATCCTGCCGCTCGACACCGTTGAGAGCATCTGGCGCGTCATCATCTCGACGTTCACTTATGTGCAGTCGCCGTTCTCGGTGCATGCCGATCTGTCGGTCGGCGAATCCGCGATGCGGGATTCGGCGCGGTTTCATTTCGGCTTCACCGTTCCGTTTCTTGCACACTTCAATGCCGAGGCCGCAGTCGAAGCGGTGGCTAAATCCAAGGGCGATCTCGCGCTGATCTCGGCCATCAGCAGCCGCTCGCCGTGGTGGATTGCGCTGGAGCCCGTAGCCGCGCCGAAGATCATCGCGCGATTGCCGTTCGTCGAGCGCGCCGATCACCCCGCCGCATTGCCGGTGTTCGTGGTCTCGCGCGTCGCAGCCGATGCGATGGTCACCGAAGTCGAGATGTGGAGCGTTCGCGTGTCCGGCTGGAGCGCGGATGTCGCACGCACACTGTCGCCGTTCTCGGAAATCATCGCCGTCCCTGATACGGCGTCCGACGGCGCGGCCCTGCTGATCTCGGTTCCGGGCCCGGGTGGCCTCGACAAAATCACCGCCGCGCTGGTCGCGGCCGGGGCCTCCGTGCGTTCATCGGCCCTCGTCGGGAGCCATGCAACGCGCTATACGGTGCCGCCGACCACTGCGTCCAAGTAGTCTTTCTTTTCGGAGTTGAGTTGATGTCACGTCCTGTGCCGAAGCCGGGCATTCTCGATATTGCACCCTACACGCCGGGCAAGAGCGGCGCGGGGCTGACCGGCCGCGTGTTCAAGCTGTCTGCGAACGAAACCCCGCTCGGGCCGTCGCCGAAGGCCATCGAAGCCTACAAGGCCGCCGCCGATCATCTGGAAGATTACCCGGAAGGCACCTCGCGTGCGCTGCGTGAAACCATCGGACGGACCTACGGACTCGATCCCGACCGTATCATTTGCGGCGCGGGCTCGGACGAACTTCTCAATTATCTTGCCAACACCTATCTCGGTCCCGGCGACGAGGCGATCCACACCACGCACGGCTTTCTCGTCTATCCGATCGCCACCATGGCGAACGGCGCCATCAATGTGATCGCGCCCGAGAAGAATTTCACCGCCGACGTCGATGCGATCCTGAATCTTGTCACGCCGCGCACCAAGATGGTGTGGCTCGCCAATCCGAACAATCCGACCGGGACCTATGTGCCGTTTGACGAGGTCAAGCGGCTCCGCGCCGGATTGCCGCCACATGTGCTGCTGGTGATCGACGCTGCATATTCCGAATACGTCTCGCGCAACGACTATGAAGCCGGCATCGAAATGGTCGCCACCCACGACAACACGGTGATGACGCGTACCTTCTCGAAGATTCACGGGCTCGCGTCGCTGCGGGTCGGCTGGATGTACGGACCGGCCAACATCATCGATGCCGTGAACCGTATTCGTGGCCCGTTCAACGTCTCGACGGCGGCGTCGGAAGCAGCGATCGCATCGCTGGAAGACGCCGAACACCAGAACAGGTCCCGCGTGCACAACGACACGTGGCGCACATGGCTCACCGACGAAGTCGGCAAGCTGGGACTTGAGGTGACGCCGAGCGTTGCGAATTTCATTCTGATCCACTTCCCGCAGGGGAAGGGCAAGACCGCCGAGGATGCCGATGCGTTCCTGACCAAGCGCGGGCTGATTCTGCGCGCGCTGAAGAACTACAAGCTGCCGCATGCGCTGCGCATGACCGTCGGCACCGAGGAGGCCAACCGCTTGGTGGTCGCGGCGCTTGCCGAATTCATGGGGCAGAAGTGAGCGCCGAGCCATTATTCGGGCGGATCGCGCTGATCGGCTTCGGCCTGATCGGCGGCTCGATTGCGCGTGCGGCGCGCGCCCAGGGGCTTGCGGGAGAGATCGTGACCACCGCGCGCTCGCCGGCGACCCGCGCGCGTGTGCAGGAACTCGGTATCGTCGATCGCGTGGTAGACACAAACGCGGAGGCAGTGAAGGACGCTGACCTCGTTATCTTGTCCATCCCGGTCGGTGCCTGCGGGCCGGTCGCGGAGGAAATTGCGCCGCATCTCAAACCGGGCGCGATTGTTTCCGATGTCGGCTCGGTCAAAGGCATGGTGCTGCGGGACATGGCCCCGCATCTGCCGAAGACCGTGCATTTCATCCCGGCGCATCCGGTTGCGGGCACCGAACATTCCGGCCCCGATTCAGGCTTTGCCGAACTGTTCATCAATCGCTGGTGCATCCTGACGCCGCCGCCGGAGGCTGATCCGGCCGCGGTCGAGAAACTCGCGACATTCTGGCGCGCGCTCGGCGCCAATGTCGAAACCATGGCGGCCGACCATCATGACCTCGTGCTCGCCGTCACCAGCCACCTGCCGCATCTGATCGCCTACACCATTGTCGGCACCGCCGATGAACTGGAAGACGTGACGCAGGCGGAAGTCCTGAAGTTTTCGGCGGGCGGTTTCCGCGATTTCACCCGCATCGCGGCGTCGGACCCGACCATGTGGCGCGACGTGTTTCTCGCCAACAAGGACGCCGTGCTGGAAATGCTCGGCGCGTTTCAGGAAGATCTGTCGAAACTCACCCGCGCGATCCGCCGTGGCGACGGCGAGGCGCTGTTCGATCACTTCACCCGCACCCGCGCAATCCGCCGTGGCATCGTCAGCCTCGGCCAGGAAACCGCCGATCCCGACTTCGGCCGCAAGCATGCGAACCTGCCGAAGCCGGCGGACAAGCCGTAGCGCGTCGATCTCTCAACTTGTCATCACCGGGCATAGCCGTTCGAAGAACGGCGTCGCTCCCGCTCGCCTATGTCCCGGTGATCTCGATAGACTGAGCACAGTGCCCTGCAATCGAGATGGCCGGGACAAGCCCGGCCATGACAGTTTCGTCATTGCGAGCACAGCGAAGCAATCCAGACACTTCGGAAGTTAAAACTGGCTTCGTCGCTACGCTCCTCGCAATGACGAGCGAACTTCAAAACAGCGGCGCAGTCTGCGCGATCCGCAAAGGACCGATGGAAATCACGCCCTCGGTGAATTTCAGCGGAAACGCCCGCGCCGGCTTGCCTTCCAGCGTCGAGGCCTGACCCAGCATGTTGATGCCCGCGACCACGCCGGCATTGGCATTTTTCCGCGCGACATTGCCCAGACCCGGAATCATTCGGTCGAGCGCGCCTATCACCTTGTTGACGTCCTGTGCGCTGACGCCGGGCGCGATGCGATCGACGGCCGATTGCGACACGCCGTCCATCAGCAGCTTGTCGATGCCAAGCTGCGATACCACCCGCTCAAGCCCCGCGACCGTCATCGTCAGTTCGCCGTCGAGATAACCAGTCGGCGTAAGGGCCAGCGAACCTGCGGCGACCGCGATGGTCTCGCCCTGCTGCACGCGTGACTGGGTGAAGTCGAGGCGGCCACCGGCCGCCTGAATTTCCCGAAAACGTTCCGGCCAGGGTTTTGGCGCGAAATCCTTCAGGCCGCGCAACAGCGCGCGGATGTCCGCATCGAACGGCTCGACGAGAATGGGATGCAATCCCTGCAGGCTCCCCGCCGTCACCAGAAACGCCGTCTCCACCACCGGATTGTTCGACAGCGAGCCTTCCAGCAGACGCGTATGCAGCTCAAGATGCTTTGCGCGCAGCAGCGGCGTCTGGACCGAACCGTTTATGCGATCGAGCGCCGGATCGTCGAACACCAGCGAGACGCGCTGCGGCGTGGGTAAACCGGAAGCGCTTGCGCGGCCCGTGGTCCAGCCGGCAACGAAGGACGGGGCCTCCCCTCGGCCCGCGACGGTGGCGGGTCCGGTGAATTCAGCGATGATCTTGGTCGGATCGTAGACCTGCGCGACGACCAGAATATCCTTCAACCGCGCGGTGAGCTGGGTCTGGTCGGCGGTCTGCGATGTCAGCGTCACCACCGGACTTTCGCAGCGAACCTCCATACGGAACGGAAAGCCCGCGACCGAGCGGCTGGCGCACTCATAGGCGCGGCCGGATTTCGCTTCGCGCGTGCGCCATTCCTCGAATTTCTCGTCGATATGGGACGCGGCATAGAACCAGAACCCGCTCCACGCCGCGGCTGCGGCGAGGACCAGAACCGGCATTACGAAAACGGGCCAGAGGCGGCGCCGGGGAACGATGGGTGATGTCTGCATAATGCGAGCTAGACCAGAGGAATCGGGCAATTGAAAGATGCACTTTTCTCGCAAATCCCCTTGAAGTCCAGAAGGTTGGACGTCCTTCGGTTGCACGTATGGAAGCAGACTGGTAGGCGTCATCTATCAGGTAACGCAATCATGGCCGCAAAAACCCTTTCAGAATCGGAATTTCCCGAGGGCGACCTGTGGGTGTTCGGCTACGGATCGCTGATCTGGAAGCCGGGCTTCGCGTTTCTCGAACAGAAGCCGTCGCGGCTGATCGGTGAACATCGCTCGCTGTGCATCTATTCGATGGTTCATCGCGGCACGCCGGAAAAACCCGGACTGGTGCTCGGGCTCGATCGCGGCGGGGCCTGTCAGGGCGTCGCGTTCCGGGTGGCGGCAACCGAGAGAAAAGCAACCGTCGCCTATCTGCGCGAACGCGAGCAGGTGACGGGCGTCTATCGCGAGGTGATGCGTTCGGTCTGGCTTCAGGGCGACGCCCGCCAGCGCGTCAGCGCGCTCGCCTATGTCGCCGACCGCAGCCACGATCAATACGCGGGCCGGCTGACGATGGACGAACAGTTACGGCTGGTGCGCCAGGGTCACGGCGCTTACGGGCCGAATGACGAATACGTCATCGCGACGGTAACCGCGCTGGAGGCGCAGGGCGTTCGCGACGCGCCGCTGCATCGTCTCGCAGCACTGCTGCATGGCGAAGCCGCCCTGCACCGTCACACCTGATCAGTTGCCTTCACCTGATGGACGTTTCAGGAGCGAACAGATTGGGCGACCGGCGCGGAGAAGCCGATCAATCTCACCTGCTCCTCCCGTCCCGCCTTCACAATCCGGTCGGTTGCCTCTTCGATGGCAGCCTGCATGCGCGCGGTGAACTCGTGACGTTTGAGGCCAGGCGGGATCGGATCCAGAAATTCGATGACGAGCGTTCCGGGGTAACGCATGAAGGTCCGGCGCGGCCAGAACAATCCTGAATTCAGCGCCACGGGAATGCACGGCACGCCGGCCTCGCCGTAGATCAGACTGACGCCGTTCTTGTAGTCGGGCGGCGCATCGACAGCGCGGCGCGTCCCCTCGGGAAAAATCAGGAGCTGACGGCCGCGCTGGATTTCGCGGGCCGCACGCTTGGTGATGTCGATCAATGTGCGTCCGCCGGCTTTGCGGTTGACGCCGATCATGCCGGCCTTGCTGAGATACCAGCCGAACAACGGAAGCCAAAGCAACTCACGCTTCAGGATATAAAGCGGCTGGTCGAAAAATTGCAGCAGCGCGAAGGTTTCCCAGGTCGACTGATGTTTCGAGGCGGCAATCAGCGGACCTTTCGGGATTTTATCGAGGCCGCGATATTCAACCCTGGTGTTGCAGATGATCCGCATCCACCAGATGCTCGTCTTTCCCCAATTCGTTGCAATCCAGACGATGCCCCAGCGCGGCATCGCGTAGGTTGGAAGCCCGAGCAGCACCCAGAACGCCAGGTTCAGATAGAAAACGACATTGTAGAGCAGCGACCGCAGAAATACCGAAACCATCATAAACCCGGTTAGTTGGCGGACGCGGTGGCCGGTTTTAAGGGCGATGGGGGCGTGCCGATTTCCGGCATGCCGCCCTGCCCTACGCCGCCGAAAGCAACCCGCGTCTGCGCAAAAAGATACTTGGCGTATTCCGATAGCAGGAGCCGCAACGCCGCGCCACTCGTCCACCACGGCTCCTCGCGCCACTTTTCGCCGACCACGGCAAACGGAACCAGTTCGATATCGGGCATCGAGTGGGACAGTTCAACGATCGCACGCGGCATGTGATAGTTCGATGTCACCACGATGAGGGAGTGGAAGCCGCGCTCAACCGCCCAGCGCCGTGTCTCGGTTGCATTGCTCCGGGTATTGACTGCGGAACGATCCAGATCGACGCAGCAGGCCAAGAGGCGTTGGCTGTCGGGCAGCGTGCGCTGAATGTCGCTGTAGCCGTTGGTTGGATGCACGCCGGAAATCAGGAGCCGGCGGCCATAGCCGACCGACAGCAATTCCAGCGCATCCGAGACGCGCGACGATCCGCCGGTAAGAACCACGATGCCGTCGGCATTGCGCGACGGCTTCTCCTCGGCCGGCGGCACCCGCGACAGGAAATCGACGAAGCCCAGCCCGATAAACAGAAGGATGCCGGCAGCCGCAAGCATCACCACACGGTGGCGCAAGCGCCCGCGCGTCGGCGTGACATCGTGGCTGTGTGAGGTCTCGGACAATCTCAACTCGCTGAGGCGCATCAATGGAGTGCTACCCGTTCCTGCATCAGTCTATCGCAAATCCGGCGCGGCTGTGGCCTCAAACGTCACCAACACCATGTTTTGACGCGTCGTTTCCTTTCTAGCCGATGCCTGCCCGCTCGAAAATGCGCTCAATCGATTTCCTCGAGGGTTGCAAAAAGCGTCCGCCGCGACGCCCATGCGGTAACGGCGGCAATCAGGAGGGCCTGGGCGGCAAGCACCAGATAGCCCGAGGCGGGCAGCGCAAATGTCCCGAGCAATGCTGCGAACTGATCGCCGACCGGCGTGCCGGAGAACCAACTCGCGATCGATTCCGAGAAACCGAAGGTCAGCATCGCAGCCAGCCCGCCGATCAGACCGCCCTCCAGACCAAGCCGCAAAAAATGGCGCAGAAAGCGGTTGGCGATATAGCGGTCCTGCGCGCCGACGAAATGCAGCACCTCGACGATCGGCCGGTTGGCGGCCATCGCGCCTCTGGTGGCAAACGACACCGAAATCACCGTCGCCACGATCACCAGGATGAGAATGCCGGTGCCCGCGAGAACGATCGCGCCGGTCATCGAGCGCATGCGTTCGATCCAGGCGCGATGATCGTCGATGGTTGCTGATGGAGCCGCCTGAGCGACGCTTCGGCGCAGGGCCGCCAGATCCGGCGTCGACCCCGGCGCGATGCGCACCACGATCACACGCGGAACCGGCAGATCGTTGAGCGACAATCCGGTGCCCAGCCACGGCTCAAGAAGTTTGGCCGACTCGTCCTTGCTGAAGGGGCGCACTTCCAGAATACCCGGCAGCGTCCGCGTCGCCTCGGTGACGCTGCGAATGTCACGTTCGATGTCGCGCCCCGGCGACGGCCGCAACTGGATCGTCAGTTCGCTGGAAACGTCGGATTGCCATTGGGCCGCCGAAGACCGCACCAGCAGCACCGCGCCGGTCGTCATCGAGGCGAGATACGTCATGATGGCCACGACCGCGATCAGCGCGCGCCCGGCGATCGAGCCGCGCGGAACGATCGGCGACAGGTTTCGCGCACTCGCCGCGACTTCCGACGTGCTGTCGCCCAGATCCATCATAATCTTGCGGTCATCAATCATAGATGTGCAGCCGCGATTCATGCAGCACCATGCGCCGCGCCTCGTATTGATCCATCAGCGCGATGTCGTGGGTCGCGATGATGACGGCGGTGCCGGATTTATTCAATTGAATGAAAAGGCTGAGTAGCCGCCGCGCCAGTGACGGATCGACGTTGCCGGTCGGCTCGTCCGCCAGCAGCAATTGCGGACGGGCGATCACCGCGCGTGCGATCGCGGCGCGCTGCTTCTCACCGCCCGACAGGATCGGCGGCAGCGCGTCCATCCGCTTGCCGAGCCCGACCCAACTGAGAAGATCGATGACCTCCTTGCGATAGCTGGATTCGCTGCGCCCCATCACCCGGAACGGCAGTGCGACGTTTTCATAGGTCGTCATGTGATCGAGCAGCCGGAAGTCCTGCAGCACGATCCCGATCCGCGAACGCAACTCTGCGCGCGCATCCTTGTCGAGCAGCGACACGTCGTTACCGAACAGATTGACCAGACCGCGCGTCGGCCGCAGCGACAGGAACAGCATGCGCAGCAGCGACGTCTTGCCCGCACCCGACGGCCCGGTGAGAAACTGGAACGAACGGGCAGGAATCTGGAAGGTCAGGTCGCGCAAAATCTCCGGGCCGAGCCCGTAACGCAAACCGACATTTTCGAACCGGACCAAATCTCAGCTCCGTTCGACATGACCGATGGAGACGCGCGGCGCGGGATGTCCCCGGACACCCGCGTCAGCCGGCAACCGCCGGGGCGGACGCCATAAACGCTTTTGAGGCCGTTATGGTTTCCGATTCGTTAACGGACGCCGGATAGCATCTAGTGGTCCGATTCCGGCATTCGCATTCCCTCGCTGCAGGCACCTTTGCGAATGCCGGAATCGACGGACCACTAGTAGGCATAAGCTTCTGGTGGAGTTTAGGATTTGACATTCGCGATACGGATTCGCGGTCGCTGGGTCGCGAATGTCAAAATCCACTCCACCAGACGCGTTCACTCTGGCGATTCGTCCATGCATATCGTTTGTCCCAATTGTACGACATCCTACGCGATTGATCCGGCCAATTTCAGCGAGGCCGGACGCCGGGTCCGGTGCGCCCGGTGTCAGGAAGTCTGGCTCGCGGTGCCGCAGGAACTCGCGGCGACCGCGGCCATGTCCCGGAACGACATGGAAGACTCCGGCCCGCAGGACGGTTTTAGACCGCAAGGCGATCCGGCAGGCGATTGGCGCGAGGACAATGCGCCGCACGTCGAAAGCCCATCGATTTCCGCCGGATGGCCCGAACCCGAGACCGCGCCCCCGGCCGCCGAAGCCAACGGAAACTGGACGGCACTCGCTCAACAGGAGGCCATGACCGAAGCCGCTCCGGCCAAATCGTCTCGGTTCAAAAAAATTGGCGCCTCCGTCGCACCCTTCCTGAAATCGGCGAACTGGGCCAAGGCCCTGCCCGGCGTTCTGACCCTGCCGACCGTCTGCGTGGCGCTCGGCGCGATGGTGTTCGGCCTGATCGCCTGGCGCACCGACGTGGTGCGGTTGATGCCGCAGACCGCAGCGTTCTTCAAAATGACCGGCATGGGTGTGAACCTGCGCGGCCTCGCCTTTGAGGATCTCAAGATCAGCACCGAGACGGTGAACAACAAGCCGGTGCTGCTGATTGAAGGCGCGATCGTCGATGTCACGCGCAAGTCCCTCGAGATTCCCCGGCTGCGGTTCATCGTACGCGACGCCAAGGGTGCGGACATCTACGCGTGGAATGCTGTGCTGGAGCAGCCTGCGCTCAACCCCGGCGAGAAGGCCTGGTTCAAGACACGGCTGGCCTCGCCGCCGGCGGAAGGCCGCGAAATTGCCGTGAGGTTCTTCCACAAGCTGGACATTGCGTCCGGAGGAACCTGAATGCCGCGCGTCCTGATCGCAGACGACGAAGAGTCGATGCGCCTGCTTGTCGCGCGGGCGATCGCCATGGATGGCCATGAGATCGTCACCGCGGAAGACGGCGCCGAGGCGCTGGAGATTCTGACCCGCGACAACGGTGCATTCGACCTTCTGCTCACCGACATCAAAATGCCCGTGATGGACGGCATCGCGCTGGCGCTGGCCGTCGCGCGCGACTTTCCACGGCTGACGGTCCTCATGATGACGGGCTTCGCCGATCAGCGCGAGCGCGCGTCCGGACTGGAAGCGATCGTGCACGACGTCATCACCAAGCCGTTCGCGGTGGCTGATATCCGCACCGCCGTCGCGGATGCGCTGGCGTCGCGCGACAACGACTAAAGCTATTCCGCCAGTTGCGGCGCCGCCTTGCCCGAGCGCAACGTCAGCCGCGTCAGGATGAAAGCCGCGACTGCGCACACCGCGATGGTCGTCACCATCGGCAGCGCCGTGCCATCGAAGAAGGCGCTCGCCACGACGATCATCACCGCGCCCGTGATCATCTGCAGCGTACCGCCCAGTGCCGACGCCATGCCGGCAATCGGCCCATGATCTTCCAGCGACAGCACCATGGTTGAGGGAATCACAAGCCCCAGCCAGGCATTGGCGATGAACAGCATCACAACGAGCACAATGAGGCTATCGACACCGGCAGCCGTCACCGCAAACAGGGCAAGCGTCGCCACTGTGAAGCAGCTCACTGCCACCGACACCACGCGCGTGATGCCGAAGCGCGACGCCAGATAAGCACTGAACTGGGAGGCGCCGATGAAACCGATGGCGTTCACCGAGAATGTCAGGCCGTACTGCGTCGGCGTCAGTCCGAAGTGGCCCATATAGATAAAGGACGAGCTGGCGAGGAACGCAAAGAAGCTCGCCATGCCGAAGCCGCCGATGAAGGTCAACCCGAGGAAGCGCCGGTCGCGGAACAGCTCGCCAAATCCATCAAGCACGCTGCGCACGCTGACCTCGACCCGCTCCCCGGGCGGCCTCGTTTCTGGAAGCACGAAAGCGACCAGCAGGAATGAGAGGATAGAGGCGGCGGTGACGGCAGCGAATACCGAGCGCCAGCCGAACGGAACGATCAGGCCGCTGCCGACCAACGGCGCCAGGATCGGCGAGACGCTGAACACCAGCATCACCAGTGACATCAGGCGCGTTGCATCGACGCCAGTGTGCAAGTCGCGGATCACCGCGCGCGGAATCACCATCACCGCCGCAGCGCCAAGGCCCTGCACGAAGCGGAAGAAGATCAGCCACGCGATACTGGGTGCCAGACCGCAACCGATGCTGCCGAGCGCGAAAATCACGATGCCGAAATAGAGCGGCGGCTTGCGGCCAACCATGTCCGAGACCGGCCCATAGACAATCTGACACACGCCGAATGCCACGAAGAACGCCATCAGCGTCATCTGCGTGGCCGCGGTGGATGCCTGCAGGTCTGACGCGATCGCCGGCAGCGCAGGCAGATACATATCGATGGCGAAGGGCCCGATCGCGGACAGGAGCCCGAGCACGATCGCGTTTTTGGCAAAGCTGGAAGACATGAAGCTGGAAGACATGGCGTGACGTATCCTGAATATTCTTGGCGATTGTGTGAGCGGTTAGGCAGTCAATTCGCGCGAGCGGCTGTTGTGATGAGTCGCGAAAAATGGTCAATGCCATAGAGAGTTCTTGCGGCATCAATCAAAAAACGGAACGGGACATGACCAAGGGACACAAGAAGGTCGCGCTGGTGACGGGCGCCGCGCGGGGCATTGGACTGGCCGCAGCGAAGCGATTTCTCGCGGATGGCTGGCACGTCGCGCTGCTCGACATCGAAAAAGACCTGCTCGCTCAGACCTTCAAAACTCTCGCCGCACCCGACACGACGCTGGCGATCCATTGCGACGTCTCGAACGCCGACGCCGTTGCCGCCGCTTTCAAGCAGGCGGCCCATCATTTCGGACGGCTCGACGCGCTGGTCAACAATGCCGGCATTGCAATCTTCAAGCCGCTGCTCGAAACAACGCAGGCCGACTGGGACCGCGTGCTGGCGGTGAACCTGACCGGGCCGTTTCTCTGCACCCAGGCGGCCGCGCCGCTGATGCGCGAGAACGGCGGCGGCGCGATCGTGAACATCACCTCGATCTCGGCGTTTCGCGCCTCGACGCTGCGCACCGCATACGGGACCAGCAAGGCCGGCCTCGCTCATCTGACCAAGCAGTTTGCCGTCGAACTCGCAACGCTCGGCATTCGCGTCAACGCGGTCGCGCCCGGCCCGGTCGATACCGCGATGGCGAAAGCGGTTCACACGCCCGCGATCCGCGCCGACTATCACGATACCATTCCGCTCAACCGCTACGGGCTGGAAGAAGAACTCGCCGAAGCGATCTTCTTCCTGTGCAGCGACCGCGCCAGCTACATCACCGGACAGATGCTGTCCGTGGACGGCGGGTTTGAGGCCACCGGCATCGGCCTGCCGACGCTGCGCGGCGAAGGCCGCAACGGCTGACGCCGAGACGGCACCGTTTCGTGCTTTGGCCTTAAGACGTACAGGCATCCATATCGTCCCGCGTGCGTTCTGGCGTCCTGCGGTGTGTAGTCTTGCGTGCATTGCCGGCCTCTATGCGTGACTGCCCCATGCTTTCGATCAAAGGCAGTATTTGTTCCCGGTAGCTGGCGAACAGATCAGTCGTGATCCAGCACTCATAGTGATCCTCGCTCTCGAACACCCCGATCAGCAGCACTGAGCTTCCATCGACGTCGCGATAGATCCGGCCACCGTGAAACCCCGAGATCTTCTCCGAGAAGGAATCCCGGGCCGCCTCAAGCAGAGCAGCGAGTTCGTCGAGCTTGCCCGGCTTGGGCGTGAAGCTGTTGATCAGGACAAACGGCCGCGGCTCGTTGCCCGGCGACTGTGTCCGATCGTGATGAATGGTTCCGCTCATCAATTTTGTTCCTGATTGCCATAGGAGATTCGCTCCGCCATCGCGACTTCTTGCGATGACGGACAAGGCAGCCTACAACCTCAACTTAAGTTGAGGTCAAGCGATGAAGAACAAGGACCACCACGGCAAACCACCCGCCGGGATTGCCCGCGAATTGACTGTCGGCGAGGTCGCCCAACGTTCCGGCGTCGCCGTTTCCACTCTCCATTTCTATGAGTCCAAGGGACTCATCGCGAGCCGCCGCAACCAAGGCAACCAGCGCCGCTATCCACGAACCGTGTTGCGCCAGGTCGCAATCATCAAGGTGGCGCAAAGCACCGGAGTACCACTCGCCGCGATCCGCGACGCCCTGACGTCATTACCCAAGGGACGCCCGCCGACGGCGAGGGATTGGGCGAGACTTTCGGCCAGCTGGCGCGCCGACCTGGATGAACGCATCGCCAAGCTGACCCGTCTTCGTGATCAACTCGGCGGCTGCATCGGGTGCGGTTGCCTCTCACTCAAAACCTGCCCGCTGCGTAACCCTTCGGATCAGCTCTCAAAGCAGGGCTCCGGAGCAAGACTGCTCGATCCGTCCTAGCGACCGACGACCGTCACCACTTGTTACTTCCGCTTCTTTGGTTGCGCATGTTGCCATGCCATTTCCAGTGCATTCCTGAGTTCAGCGACGCCCAGCGCTGCAAGACTTATTGTCGTCCATCCCTGCTTGCCCCAGGCATTCGGAACCGGTGTGAATGCTCCGGGCGCAAGCATGCATTTGAACTCCTGCTCTTCCGCCGTGAACTTGATATTGGCGGTGCGGCCATCGGCGGCGAGCGTCACAAAGATGCGGGCTACCTTGAACGCCGCCCGATCGAAATGCGGCGCCTCGGTGGTACCGTCCAGAGACAGCGCGATGCGCCGCAGATCGTTGCCTGTTGCCATGGCAGATCACCATCAAAGCTACTTTTCGGCGACGGCCTTCATGCTGCTCAATCCCTGTTGAAACTGGTCGCCGCACATGCGATCCATATTCATGAACATGTGCATGATCTTCATCATGTAAGGCACAGGACCCTGCATCGCCCAGGTCACGTTGGTCGCATTACCTTTGGGCTGCATGGTGAACTCAGCCGTATTGTGCGCTTCGAACGGACTGAAGAAATCCAGCTTGATGACGACTTTGGATGAAGGCGTCGTGTCCATGATCTCCATGCGGCCATGGCCGACGTTCTTGTTGCCGTTCCACTCATACACCGAACCCTTGCCGCTCGGCGCGCCGCTGAATGTCCGCTGCATCGCCGGATCGACCTTCTCGTAAGGCGACCACGAGCCCCAGTGCCTGTAGTCGTTGATTAGCGGGAAGATCTTCTCCGCGGGCGCGTTGATGTCGATGGACCGCTGCACGCGGAAGGTGTCCGGCCGCATCGCTGCGACAATGAGAATGATCGCGATCAGAACCGCAAGAGCGATAGCGATGTACATCAAGGTGGTCATGTTGTTACTCCGTCTCACATGAAAGCTTGAATTCAGGCGTCAGCGACGCCAGGGAAAGATCAGCCGCAGCCGCTCGTCGCGCAGATACAGCCCGGCCCACAGCAGGACGCCGAGATAGACGCCGAACAGCGTGTGGCTGAACAGCGGGCTTCCGGCCCGGACATGCACGTAGATCGCGCCACCGAGGTAACCGGTCAGCAGGATCGCGCCGAGCAACGATGTTTTCGGGTAGGCATAGAGCAGCGCACCGGCGAGCGTCAGCATCCCAAGGGTGAATGCGAGATCGGTCGGGATGCCGAGCTGACGCGACGTCTCGATGACGACATCGAGCGGAATCAATTTTATCGCACCATCGAACAGCAGGAACACCACGACAAGACCGCTGAGGATGCGGCCGGTCCATAACGCAGTCGACGAAATCGGGACAAGTTCATTCATGATGCTTGCTCCGGATTTCAGAATTGCAGCGACGCGAGATACGCGGCGAGCTGATCCCACGTACCGCCATAACCCTGCTTCATGCTGCCGAAGCCGCCCTCGAATGTCGCGCGCTCTTCGTCTGTCGCATTCAGCGCCACCACATGATTGACCAGCAACGTCTTGCCGCCCTGATCGATGAAGGTCGCCGTACCCAGCATTTCGATCGGCCATGTCGGTGCCATAGGATGACGGGTGAGCGCGGCCTCCTTGTCGGAAAACGAACTGACAAAGACCAGCCGTTCGGGCTTCACGATCTCGCGGAACACCCACTTGCCCCACATCTCGCTGCCGTCCGGCGCTTCCATCCCATAGTGGAAGATACCGCCGGGCTTGAGGTCAAGTTTGCCGGCAATCATTTTGAAGCCCTTCGGGCCCCACCACTTCATCAAATGATCACGCTCGGTGAACACTTTCCAGACCAGATCGCGGGGCGCATCGAACAGACGCTCGATGACGAATTCCTTGCTGAAAGTTTCCGCAATCGCAGCGGATTGAGTCGAGGCCATCTCTTTTCTCCGAAAGATATTTTCTTTTGAATATGCTGGCGATCAGGCGGCTGGCGCTGGCTGTGGATGCGCAAGACTCCAGCCATGACCGAACGGATCGCGCACCTGCGCATAGCGTGCGCCCCAGAATGCATCCCAAGGCTCAAGGATCACGGTCGCGCCGGCGTCGATTGCGCGTTTGAACGCCTCATCGCAGTTCGGCACTTCGAGGTGAATCAGAAACGTCGAGCCGCCGAGCTTGCCGGGAGATTCGGTCTTGCCGTCGCCGTGCTGGCAATACTCGGGGAAGTAATCCATCAGATATACGGCTGCGCCGTTCACCGTCATCTGGGCGTGCATCAGGCGCTTGCCGTCTTCAGCCGGCATTCGCATGGTTTCCGTCGCGCCGAACGCCTTGCTGTAGAACGCCAGCGCATCCACGGCGCCATCGACCACGAGATGCGGAACAAGCGGAGGAAGCTGAACTGATTGGTCGGTCATAGGTAACTCCTCACTCTCGGTTGATGTTCTGATGTGTTTCCGAATGTTGGGGCGGATTTACTTTTTTGCGGACACCCGTTGCGGTGACTTGCGCTTCGCAGTCCTGCGCCGCTTTGCCGAAGCTTCCAGCTGCTCTTTCGCCTGCAACTCGCCGAGATATTCCTCAAGACGGTCCAGTCCGGCCTCCCAGAAGCGGCGATAATTTTCCAGCCAGTCGTCAACTTCCTTCAGCGCCGCGGGTTCGATCTTGCACGGACGCCACTGCGCCGCGCGCCCGCGCGTCACCAGACCGGCATGTTCCAGCACCTTCAGGTGCTTCGACACCGCGGGCATGCTCATGGCGAACGGCTCGGCGAGTTCCGTCACCGATGTTTCGCCAAGCACCAGCCGCGCAAGGATGGCGCGACGGGTGGGGTCGGCAAGGGCTGCGAACTTGGTGCTGAGCGGGTCCATCGACGCCTTCATATAACCATTCGGTTAAATAACCTGATGGTTAAGTACAAGCGCTAGCCGAAACTGTCAAGCGCTTCTGATCGAAAAAATCGGATGGGGTACTGCGCTGCGCCCGGCGCGCCTAAGGCTCAATAATCCTTGAGCAAACGCTCGATGTAATCGAGTTCAATCTGCGGCCGCTGCGGGTCCGCGAGACGGCGGCGCAGTTCTTCCAGAATCCGCCGCACGCGCTGCACGTCGATCTCGCCGGGAATCTTCACGGAGAGATCATCGCTCCATTCGCGGCCGCTCAGCGGCCGTCCCAACGGATCGGTGGTGTTGCCGCTGTTCTGCTGACGGCCCATGCGTTCGCCCGGCCCGTTGTCCTGTCCTTCGCCCTGCTGCATCGACTGGGCGAGATTCTGCGCGCCCTTGCGCAGGGCCTCAAGCGCCCGGCCCTGTGAATCGACGGCGCTGTCGGCATTGCCCTGCCCAAGCTGGCTGCCGGCATCGCCCATCGCGGAGTCGGCGTCGCCGAGCGCATCGCCGCCGTCCTGACCGTCCTGTCCCTGACCCTGCTGGCCCTGCTGACCTTGACCCGGCTGGCCCTTCTCGCCGCGCTGACCCGGCATCATGCCGTTCTTCTTCATGTCGTCGAGCAGCTTGCTCAGCCGGTCGCGCAGCGCCTGCTGGTCCTGGCGCAGCCCGTCCATCTGGCTTTGATTGCCCTGCTCGCCGCGGCTGCGGTCGCGCCGGGATTCCTGCCCCTGCTTGAACGTCTTGTCGCGCAACTGCTGCTGCTTGCGGATCATGTCGCCGAGTTCGTTTAGCGCCTGCTCCATGTCGCCGTCGCCCTGCCCCGGCTGCGCCATCTGCAGGTTTTCCAGCATCTGCTGCATCTGATCGAGCAGTGCACGCGCGGCATCCTTGTCGCCGGAGCGTGATAGCCGCTCCATGCGATCGATCATGTTCTTGAGATCCTGCTGGCGCATCACCTTGGTGTTGGGATCGAGCGGCCGCGCCAGCTGCTGCGGATTGTTGCGCAACTGCTCGGCCAGCTGGCGCATGAAATTGTCCAGCGCCGCGCGCAGGTTGTCGGTCAGCTTCTTGATCTCTTCGTCGCTTGCGCCACGCTCCAGCGCCTCCTTGAGCGCGTCCTGCGCGGCGCGCAGCGCCTTGTCGACATCGGTGATGTTGCCGTCCTCGATCGCGATTGCGAGCGCCCACAGGCTGTCGACGGTCTCGCGCATCGCGTCGCGCGTCTTGGCGCGGTTAAGCCGGTTCGCGACGCTGCGCAGGCCGAGATAATGTCCAAGCTCGGGCGTGAACGCCTCGGGCGCGATCATCAGCGCTTCGAGCGCGATCAGCACCAGCGGCTTCTGGTTGGCGTCGAGCGCGAGGTTGCGGCGCTGCTCGATCAGTGCCCGCGCCAGCGGCTTCACGAACAGCCGCTCCGGCAGCCGCATGTCGAACGGCTCGCTGCGCCCTTCGTTGCCGGCTTCGTCCTTGGCGGTCAGCGTCAGCGTGACATCCGCGCCGGCGTAAGGATTTTCGCTCAGGTCCTTCACCGTCTGGCCGACGCCGTTGCGCGTGCGCACGTTCGGCAATCCGAGCGTAATCGACGGCGGATCGAACAGCGGCTGCGCCTTGGCGCTGTCCTCTTTGGCGCCATCCTCTTTTGCCGCACGCGGCGCGAACTGCGCATGGGCTTCGGTGACGCCGTAATCGTCCTCGAGCTTGTAGGACAGCAGCAGCGCGCCCTTGGCCTGCCGCTCGGGGTCCTTGGCCAGCGAAATGCCGGGCGCGCGATCGGGCATCGCCTTGAAGGTCCATTGCGGCTGCCCCGACGGCGAACGGACATGCGCGGTGCCGTCGCCGGTGATGGTGAAGTTCCTCTCGTTGGTGCCCTGCGGCGCATTCCCTGCGACAGGCGTTTCCGTCACGCCGCCACTCGCGGCAACATCAAGCCTGCCGCCGCTGGACCGGACGATCAGAGTGCTTCCCGCCGGCACCGAGACAGGCGCGGCATCAGACGGCGGCGCGTCCTTATTGGTGGAGGCCGAGAGGATGACCGGCGGACGGCTGGTGTAGGGCGGCGGCGTCACCCAGGCATCGACGCGAACATTCGCGGCCGAGAAGGCGCCATTCCAATCGAACGCCGCCACGACACGCGCGAAGCGATCGCTGCCGGCGGCGACATAGGTCGCAACCAGCAACACGACCACCAGCGCGCGCAGCGCCCATGGATCGTGCAGCGCGAGGCGCGGCGACGGCAGGCCAGCGCGGATGCGCTTGATCGACGCCAGGGTGCGCGCGTGCTGCTCCTGCCACAGCGCCTGCGTGATCGGATCCTGCGACTTCAGCGTATCGGTCAGCGCGGTGGCGGGACGATGGCGAATGCCAGTCCCGCGATCGAGCCGGCGCAGCGCATCCTCGCGCGTCGGCCAGCGAAACCGGATTGCTGGCACCAGCGCCGCGACCGCGAGCAACACAAAGGCGGCAAAGGCGACAATGCGTATAACGAAAGGAGCAGCGACCCAGAGACCGGCCCAGGACGCGGCCAGAAACAGCCCCGCGACTGTCAACAGCCGCGCGAGATGCGGCCAGCCGCGCTCCCATGCGACCGCGAGCCGCGCGCGCTGCAAAGCCTGCGCAAGCTGAAGTTTCCGGGCTTCCTCGGCAATGCGCGGACGCTCCGATGGGTCTGGGGTCGGTCCGTTCAACTGGCTCTCCAGATTTAAGCCATTGCAGCCTAGCACAGCGGCTGCAATGAGGCATGGCCTCAACGCGCTACCCACATGCAAAGCGGTTGCCAAAAGGCAAGATCATCCGCGACATGGCGACTTTCCTTCTCACAAAAGCGTGACGGCGAAGCGCCGGTTCCCGGGCTTGGCCGCGCCTCTCGGTGAGCTACTTCACGTGCAGGAGAACGGCGGGAGCGATTCGATGAGCCTCAACGTCAGACTGGCACTCGCGGGATTGCTGCGATCGCTGGTCGTGATCGCGGCCCTGCTTTTCATCCCGGCCTGGTCACTGACGTATTGGCAGGGGTGGGCCTATGTCGCAATCATGGGAGCGGCCTCCATCGCCATCATCCTGTATCTCGCCAGGCATGACGACGCGCTGATCGGGCGGCGGCTCAAGGCTGGCCCAATTGCCGAAAAGGAAAAGAGCCAGAAGATCATTCAAGCTTTCACATCCGTGGCCGGCATTATCCTGATTTTGGTGCCGGGATTCGACTATCGCTGGCAGTGGTCGCACGTTCCGCTCGCGCTGGTCTCGATAGGCCTCGTCGGCGTGGCGCTCGGGTTCGTCATCATGTTTCTGGTGTTTCGCGAGAACAGTTTCTCATCGAGCATCGTGGAGGTCGCCAAGGATCAAACAGTCGTCTCGACCGGACCTTATGCCGTTGTCCGGCATCCGATGTATGTCGGCGTAATTTTGCTGTTTCTCGCAACGCCGCTGGCGCTCGGTTCCTGGTGGGCGTTCATTCCCGCGATCATCCTGAGTGCGATGATCGCGGTGCGCCTGATCGACGAAGAGAGATTTCTCGGGCTCAATCTGCCGGGCTACGACGCTTACCGCTCGCAGGTGCATTACCGGCTGGTTCCGGGGTTGTGGTGAAGGACTAGCGGATTCTTTGCCTGGGCATGAGCCGGTCCGAAAACCGGTTCTCAATTTCCGGGATCATGCCCTAGAGCCACGGCGCCGTGCGGTCCATCGCGATCAGCGCCTCGGCGTCGATCCGTGGCCGCACCACGGCGTACTGGTCGTCCTTCACCAGAACCTCGGGCACCAGCGCGCGGGTATTGTAGCTGCCGGACTGCACCGCACCGTAAGCGCCCGCCGTCATGATCGCCACAAGGTCACCCGGCTTCGGCTCCGGCATCCGGCGGTCGAGCGCCAGATAGTCGCCGGTCTCACAGACCGGGCCAACCACATCCGCGACAAAGTTACGCACTGCATCCTCGCGAACGGGCAGCACGTCGTGATGCGCCTCATAGAGCGTCGGACGAATGAGGTCGTTCATCGCGGCATCGATGATGACGAAATTCTTCGCATCGCCGTGCTTCACGTAGATAACGCGGGCGACAAGAATCCCGGCGTTGCCCACGATCATGCGTCCCGGCTCGAACATCAGCGTGGCGTCGAGCCCCTTCGTCACCCGCTTGACCATCGCCGCATACGCGGCGGGCTCCGGCGGATTGGGCAGATCGTGCTCGTACGGGATGCCGAGGCCGCCGCCGAAATCCACGTGCGAAATGGTGTGGCCGTCAGCGCGCAGCGTGCCGACGAATTCAACCAGCAGCTTGAAGGCATCCTCCAGCGGACCGAGATCGGTGATCTGGCTGCCGATATGCATATCGACGCCGGTGACCTTGATGCCGGGCAACTTCGCGGCGCGGGCGTAGACCTCTCGCGCACGGCTGAGCGGAATTCCGAACTTGTTCTCGGACTTGCCGGTGGAAATCTTGGCATGCGTCTTCGCATCGACGTCCGGATTGATCCGCACGGAAATACGCGCGGTGCGGCCCATTTCGCTTGCGAGCTTCGACAGCAGTTCGAGTTCAGGCTCGGACTCGACATTGATGCAGAGAATGTCTTCGGCAAGCGCCTGCCGAAGTTCGGCCTCGGTCTTGCCGATCCCGGAGAACAGGATCTTCTGCGGCGAAATGCCGGCGGCGCGCGCGCGCTTCAACTCGCCGCCGGACACCACGTCTGCGCCTGCGCCGAGCTTCGCCAGCGTACGCAGCACGGATTGATTGGAATTTGCCTTCATCGCGTAGCACACCAGCGTGGGCACGCCGGCAAATGCCTCGGCGAAGACGCGGTAGTGACGCTCGAGCGTGGCGGTCGAGTAACAATAGAACGGCGTCCTGACCTCGTCGGCGAGGCGGACCAAGCTCACGTCTTCAGCGTGCAAGACGCCGTTGCGATACTGGAAGTGATTCATGACCTAGCGATCCGATTCTGACATTCGTATCATATCTTCCGCAGGCACCCTTTACGAATGTCAGAACCAAAGGATCGCTAGAATTATTATTTGCTAGTGTTCTTCGTATCCGACGTTCGTACGGAAAACGTTGCAGGATGAAACGAACGTCGGAGACGGGATACTAGATCAGTCCAGCAGCGCGTCGAGCGGAATACGCTTTTTCTCGCCGCGCGGCGCCGTCGGCACGTTGGTGCCGCCCGGCGGACGGTAGACGTCGCTCTGGAGGTTCGCCGCGGAATTCGGATTCGCGGTGGCGTAATCCGACGTTGGCGTCCCGCTCGGATCTGCGGATGCACCCGGAGGCGCGTCGAGATAGGCCTTGCGGCCACATCCTGCAAGCGCGCACGACGCGACGATCAGCCCGATGGCCGTCAGCTTCGAGTAGGAGCGATTCGAACGAGAAGTCACGCGCTAGTGTCCCGTATCCAACGTTTGCGTCAATGTCAGAACCGGACCACCCGTCCCTGAAATTCCGCGCCACCATACAAAGAAGGTGCCGCTCTGGCGAGGCCCGGATTAAACGAAAATATCCGGGATCAGCCCGAATTTTGCTCTTTTTCCAGCCGCTTGAGCCACTCCTTGGCTTGCGCGCGGACGTTCGCCGGCGCGGTGCCGCCATAGCTGGTGCGGCTTTCCACCGAGGCCTGGACGGACAGCACGTCCAGCACCGAGGCGGTGATTTTCGGCTCGACCGCCTGCATCTCGCTCAGCGGCACCTTGTGCAAAGCCAGCCCCTGTTCCGCGGCTTTCGCAACGATTCGCCCAGTGACATGATGCGCGTCGCGGAACGGCATTTTCAGCGTGCGCACCAGCCAGTCGGCAAGGTCGGTCGCGGTGGCATAGCCCTCGCCTGCCGCCACCTTCATGCGCGCCTCCTCCGGCACGATGTCGAGCGTCATGCCGGTCATGGCGCGGATCGCGAGCGAAAGCGCCTTGAAGGCTTCCATCGCGCCTTCCTTGTCTTCCTGCATGTCCTTTTGATAGGCGAGCGGAAGCCCCTTCATCACGATCAGCAATGCCGTCAATGAGCCGATGACGCGGCCGGTCTTGGCGCGCACCAGTTCGGCCGCATCCGGATTTCTCTTCTGCGGCATGATCGACGAGCCGGTCGTGAACTTGTCGGACAGGCGCACCAGCCCCACCAGCGGCGACGTCCAGATCACGATCTCCTCGGCGAAGCGCGACAAATGCACCGCCGCAATCGCCGACGCCGACAGCGTCTCGATCACGAAATCGCGGTCCGATACCGCGTCGAGCGAATTCGCCATCGGTCGGTCGAAGCCGAGCGCGCTCGCGGTGGCGTGGCGATCGATCGGGAACGATGTTCCCGCCAGCGCCGCAGCCCCCAGCGGACTTTCGTTCAGCCGCTTGCGGGCATCCGCAAACCGGCCGCGGTCGCGCGAGGCCATTTCCGTGTAGGCCAGCAAATGGTGACCGAATGTCACAGGCTGTGCGGTCTGCAGATGCGTGAAGCCCGGCATCACTGTGTCGGCGTGCTCGATAGCCCGATCGACCAGCGCGCGCTGGAACGCGGCAAGCGCCCGGTCGATGTCGTCGATGACGTCACGCACATACAACCGGAAGTCGGTCGCGACCTGATCGTTACGCGAACGCGCGGTGTGCAGGCGGCCCGCTGCCGGGCCGATCAATTCACCGAGGCGGCTCTCCACATTCATGTGAATGTCTTCGAGCGCACGCTTGAACGAGAACGAGCCCTTGCCGATTTCTGACAAAATCGTGTCTAGACCGCCCGTGATGTTTTTTGCATCGTTGGCCGTGATAATGCCCTGAGCCGCGAGCATCGCAGCGTGAGCCTTGGACGCAGCGATATCCTGGGCGTAAAGGTGCTGATCGACGTCGATCGAGACGTTGATTTCCTCCATGATCGCGTCGGGACTTTCACCGAAGCGGCCGCCCCACATCTTGTTGCTCATATCCTGGTACTCACGCGTTCCTGCTCAGATCCAACCGCCAACCGACACTTTTCCGTCAAACCGTCCGTTTCCTGTACCGCAACGGCAACATGACGATTTCAACCGAGACGAGACCTATGCCCAACATCGATCCATCGACGCCCGGTTTGCCCCGCAAGAATGCGTCTCGCATTCGAGTAACCGTCGTTTCCGCCATTATAGCGGCCGCGGCGGGACTGGGGGGGATATACGGGATCGGCGGGTTCATGCGCAATGCGCACGCGCAGGCCCAATGTGCGCCCGCGGTCGATCTGGCCAAGAAAATCGCCCCTTTGGCGAAGGGCGAGGTCGCCGCATTAACCATGGCCACCGCCCCGCTTCAACTGCCCGATCTCACGTTCGAGGATTCCGAGGGCAAGACCAGAAAGCTGTCGGAATGGAAGGGCCGCACCGTCCTCGTCAATCTATGGGCGACCTGGTGCGTGCCATGCCGCAAGGAGATGCCGGCGCTGGACAAGCTGCAGGAAACCCTTGGGGGCGCGGACTTTGAAGTGGTCGCGATCAATATCGACACCCGCGATCCCGAAAAGCCGAAAACTTTTCTCAAAGAGGCCGCGCTGACCAAGCTCGCTTATTTCCATGACCGGAAGGCGAAGGTGTTTCAGGATCTGAAGAGTGCCGGGCGCGCGCTGGGCATGCCGACCTCCGTGCTGGTCGATGGCGCGGGATGCGAGATCGCGACCCTCGCAGGCCCCGCCGAATGGGCCAGCGATGACGCTTTGAAGCTGATCAAGGCCGCCACCGCGAAATAAGGCCGCAGTTCCCATCTGACGTCGCCCCTTGACGTCATCACGCGCGCCCTTATACTTAACCACATGGTTTACTATTCTACCGACCGCCTGAACCGCGTGTTTGCCGCCGTCGCCGATCCGACGCGGCGCGCATTGCTGGCCGAACTTGAAGGGCGCGACAGCGTCACCATCAGTGAATTGGCGAAACCGTTCGCGATGTCCCTGCCCGCCGTCATGAAGCATCTCGATGTGCTGTCGGATGCGGGACTGATCACCAGGAGCAAGACAGGCCGCACAGTCACGTGCCGCCTGACAGCGGCCCCGATGGAGCAGGCAATGGAATGGCTCAGCCGCTACCAGCGATTCTGGACCGCACAACTCGATCGTCTCGCCGCTTTTGTGGAGAAGGATTTATGCTCACCCAGCCAAGCCTCACCCTCGCCCGACGACTCAAAGCCCCAGCTTCCAAAGTCTTCGAAGCGTGGACGGACCCCGCCAAAATCGTCCAGTGGTTCGGACCCGGACACACCATAGGCGACAGCGTAAAGGCCGACATGGATGTGCGCGTCGGCGGGCACTTCCGCATCAATTTCAGCACCGACGACGGCGAAGCGCATCAGGTCGGCGGCAAGTATCTCGAAGTGACGCCCTATCAGCGGCTGGTGTTCAGTTGGGCGTGGCATTCGACGCCGGAGCGCGTCTCGCAGGTGACGGTCGTGCTGCGCGAGGAAGGCGACGTGACGCTGCTCACGCTGACCCACGACAAGTTCTTCGATGAAGCCGCCCGTGACGGCCACAAGCGCGGCTGGACCGGAACGCTCGACAAGCTCGAACAATTCTTCGCCTGAAGCTGATCGAGCATTCTCCCAACACAGGAGTTATCGATGCAACCGCACAAGATCGCCTCAAAAGACGAATGGCTGTCGGCGCGCAAGGCTCTGCTCGCCAAGGAAAAGGAGCTCACCCGTCTGCGCGACAGGGTCAGCGCCGAGCGCCGTGCCCTGCCCTGGGTGAAGATCGACAAGACCTATGTTTTCGATACGCCGCTGGGGAAGAAGACACTATCCGAGCTGTTCGACGGCCGCAGCCAGTTGATCGTCAAGCATTTCATGCTTGCGCCCGGCCAGCTTGAGGGCTGCGTCGGCTGCTCGTTTGAGGCCGATCACGTCGAGGGCGCGCTGGTGCACCTCGAACATCACGACGTCACCTATGTCGCGGCGGCACGCGCGCCGCTTTCCGAAATCGAAGCGTACAGGAAGCGCATGGGCTGGCGCTTCACATGGGTGTCGTCCGGGGACAGCGACTTCAATTACGACTTCAACGTCTCGTTCACGCCCGACCAGATCGCAAACGGCAAGGTCTACTACAACTACGAGCCGATCGAGGTTCCAATAGAGGATCTCTCCGGCAACAGCGTCTTCATCAAGAGCGCGAACGGCGACATCTTCCATACCTATTCGACCTATGGCCGCGGGCTGGAAGAAATTCTCGGCACCTACATGTATCTCGACATCACGCCGAAAGGCCGCAACGAGAACGGTCCAAACCACAACCTGACCGACTGGGTCCGGCTTCACGATCGCTACGACAGCGGCGGATACGTAGATGCTACCGGCCGTTACCGTGCGCCCGACGGCGAACACGCATGCTGCGCGCCCGCCAAACAGGACTCGTAACACCTTCACCGCCGGACTTCCGGCATAAGCCTGGAAACCACCAAAGGAGTTTGAAATGCAGTATGTCGATGGATTTGTTCTGCCTGTCCCAAAGAAGAACATGAAAGCCTACACGGCCATGGCCAAGCTGGCCTGCAAGGTCTGGCTCGATCACGGCGCTCTCGATTATCGCGAATGCGTTGCCGAAGACGTCAAGCCCGGCAAGGTCACCTCGTTTCCGCAGAGCGTGAAGCTGAAGACCGGCGAGACCGTCGTCTTTTCCTGGATCACCTACAAGTCGCGCAAACATCGCGACAGTGTGATGAAAAAAGTGATGGCGGATCCGCGCCTCGCAAAAATGATGAATGATCCGAAGAATATGCCCTTCGACGGCAAGCGCATGTTCTGGGGAGGCTTCGATACCTTCGTCACGGCGTGATGCGCGCCATCCACCCATTGCTCTGACACACAAGGAGTCAAGCCATGCAAAAGATAGTGCCCTGCCTGTTCTTCGACGGCAAAGCCGAGGACGCCGTCAATTTCTACAAGTCCGTGTTCAAGTCGGCGAAGATCGGGCATATCGCCCGCTATGGCGACAACATGCCGATGCCGAAAGGCTCGGTGATGACCGCGGAGATCGAGATCGAGGGGCAGAAATTTCTCGCCCTCAACGGACCGCCGATGTTCACGTTCTCGCCCGCGATCTCCTTCATGGTGAACTGCGAGACGCAGCAGGACATCGACCACTACTGGGACAAATTGTCCGAAGGCGGCGAGACGCTGCAATGCGGCTGGCTCAAGGACAAGTTCGGCGTGTCGTGGCAGGTCGTTCCGAACGAGATGCCCCACCTGATGGGGGGCGCGTCGCCCGCGCAGTCGCAGAAGGTGATGGAGGCGGTCATGCAGATGACGAAGCTCGACATCGCAGCCCTGAAGCACGCCTATGACCAGGCCGCCTAACGCAGCCCAGCGCCGCGAAGTTCCCGGCCGGAATGACATCAACGTCGTTCCGGCCGATGGAGCCGCAACCAATCTCTACACCCGCGCGTTTCATGCCGCATGGGCGCAAGCCGAAACTATCGTGATGCAAAGGAGTGCAGCCATGTTGAAAGCAAGCCATGCATTCAGCGGCTTCTCGACCAACGACATCGGCAAGGCGAAGGAATTCTACGGCCGCACGCTGGGACTTGAGATATCCGAAGAGCATGGGATCCTGAGCCTCCATCTTGGCGGCGGCGCCGATGTGCTGATCTATCCGAAGGCCAACCACGCCCCGGCGACTTTCACCGTGCTCAATTTTCCGGTCGACGACGTCGACAAGACGGTCGATGAACTTACGAAACGTGGCGTCCGGTTCGAAGTTTACACGGAGCCCAGCATCAAGACCGACGCGAAAGGCATCTCGCGCGACAACGGCGGACCCACGATCGCCTGGTTCAAGGATCCCGCAGGCAACATCCTGTCGGTGCTCGACGTCACCGGCACGATGTAGCCGATCTATTCGTCTGCGCTTTTCATGGCGCGATGGCGCGTCAAAGACATCAACGAAGGAGACGGCCATGACGTCGCACGGACACTTCCACTGGAATGAACTGGTGACGCCCGATGCGGAGCGCGCCATGCAGTTCTACAAGACGACCATCGGGTGGACGTTCGAACCGATGCCAATGGAAGACGGCGCAACCTACTGGGTCGCCTATGCGGACGGCGAAATGGCCGCCGGAATCTTTCCAACCAATCGTCCCGCCTTTGAGGGTGTCCCCGAAGGCTGGATGCCGTATCTGGCGGTCGATGATGTCGATGCGCGGGTGAAGACGGCCATTGCATCCGGCGCGCAACTGATGCGTCCGATTTTCGATGTACCGCACGTCGGCCGCATCGCGATCCTGACCGAGCCCGGCGGCGCCGGTATCGGGTGGATCACCCCGGCCTCCTGACCGGGTTCAGGCCGAAATATCGAGATTGCCGCCGACACCCGGCGGATTGTTCGCGGCGGGCTGGAGCAGTTGCAGCACCGATTTTTCCGAATCGATGTTCTGCTTCATGACGCTGGTGGCGATCTGCTGCTGGGTGTTGGCAGCCTGCATGGCCATCATGCTGCTAACGATGCTCATTACGTCCATGGAAACGCACTCTCTCCGCGACTCAAGTTGAGTGAACCTAGCGGGAGGCGGTTAACAAACTTTAGCTGGAGGATTCGGCCGCGCGCGGCGAATTAACGCGTCGGGACCGGCTTGTCGCCACGGTAATCGTAGAAGCCGCGCTGCGACTTGCGGCCAAGCCAGCCGGCTTCGACATACTTCACCAGCAGCGGACACGGACGATACTTCGAATCGGCCAGCCCCTCGTGCAGCACCTGCATGATCGACAGACAGGTATCGAGGCCGATGAAGTCCGCGAGTTCGAGCGGCCCCATCGGATGGTGCGCGCCAAGCTTCATCGCCGCGTCGATGGCTTCGACGTTCCCAACGCCTTCATAGAGCGTGTAGATCGCCTCGTTGATCATCGGCAGCAGAATGCGGTTGACGATGAAGGCCGGAAAATCTTCGGAGACGGCAATCTGCTTGCCCATCGCGGTGACAAAGCCGCGCGCCGCATCGAATGTCGCGTCGTCGGTGGCGATGCCGCGGATCAGCTCGGCCAGTTCCATCACCGGGACCGGATTCATGAAATGAATACCGATGAATTTCTCAGGCCGGTCCGTCGAGGCCGCCAGCCGGGTGATCGAGATCGACGACGTGTTCGACGCGATAATCGCCTCGGGCTTCAGGACCGCGCAGAGATCGTGGAAGATCTTGCGCTTGACCTCTTCCTTTTCAACCGCCGTCTCGATCACGAGATCGCAGGCGGCCAGGCCGTCGAGGCTGTCGGACGAGCTGATCCTGGCGAGCGCTTGCTTGTGCGCGTCTTCGGTGATGGTCTTCTTGGCGACCTGACGCGTCAGATTGCCGTTGATGGTGGCCATCGCGGATTTCAGGCGATCGGCGGACACATCGTAGAGTACGACATTGAAGCCGGCGAGCGCGGCAACATGCGCGATGCCGTTGCCCATCTGCCCCGACCCAATCACACCAACGGTCTTGATCGCTGCCATTCGCTTCCGGTCTCTGTGGCTCTCGGCCTTAGGATACGGCAATCACCTTGCCGCACCCTCTTTAATATTACGTCAAAACACCGGCCCCGGGTTCAGAATTCCCGCCGGGCCGGTGCGTAACATAACATGGTCCGGGCGCATCGCGCGCCCGGATGTCGATCTTAAAGCGCCGCCGTCAATTCAGGAACGGCCTGATAAAGATCGGCGACCAGGCCGTAGTCCGCCACCTGGAAGATCGGCGCGTCCTCGTCCTTGTTGATCGCGACGATCACCTTGGAGTCCTTCATGCCGGCCAGATGCTGGATCGCGCCGGAAATACCGATGGCGATATACAGTTCGGGCGCGACCACCTTGCCGGTCTGGCCGACCTGCCAGTCGTTCGGCGCATAGCCCGCGTCCACCGCGGCGCGCGACGCGCCGACGCCGGCGCCCAGCTTGTCCGCCAGCGGTTCGATGTACTTGGCGAAGTTCTCACGGCTCTGCATGGCACGGCCACCGGAGACGATGATCTTGGCCGAGGTCAGTTCCGGGCGATCGCTCTTGGCGACTTCCTCGCCGACGAAGCTCGACAGCGCCGGATCAGCCGCTGCCGCCGCGTTCTCGACCGACGCGCTGCCGCCATCACCGGCCGCCGCGAACGTCGAGGTCCGCACGGTGATGACCTTCTTGGCATCCTTGGACTTCACGGTCTGGATCGCGTTGCCGGCATAGATCGGCCGCTCGAACGTGTCGGGCGAAACCACCTTGATGATTTCGGAGATCTGCATCACGTCGAGCAGTGCTGCGACGCGCGGCATCACGTTCTTGAAACGCGAGGTCGCAGGCGCGACGAACGCGTCATACGATCCGCCCAGCGAGACGATCAGCGCGGCCAGCGGCTCGGCCAGATCGTGTTCGAGACTCGCGTCTTCCGCGAGAAGAACCTTGGTGACACCCTTGAGCTTCGCCGCCGCTTCGGCGGCGGCCTTGGTGCCCTCACCGCCACCGGCGACAAGAACGTGGACCTCGGCGCCGAGCGCGACAGCCGCGGTCAGTGCCTTGTTGGTGGAATCCTTCAGGGTGGCGTGGTCGTGTTCAGCAATCAGCAGCGTGGCCATCAGAGCGCCCCTACTTCCTTAAGTTTCGACACCAGTTCGGCGACGTCCTTGACCTTGACGCCCGCCTTGCGGCCCGGAGGCTCGGTTGTCTTGAGAACTTCGAGACGCGGCGAAAGATCGACGCCGAAGCTGTCGGCGGTCTTTTCGTCGATCGGCTTCTTCTTCGCCTTCATGATGTTGGGAAGGCTTGCATAGCGCGGCTCGTTGAGACGCAGGTCAGTGGTCACGATCGCCGGTCCCTTGACCTTCACGGTCTGCAGGCCGCCGTCGACTTCGCGGGTGACCTTGAAGTCCGATCCGTCGACTTCGAGCTTGGAGGCGAAGGTCGCCTGCGACCAGCCGAGCAGTGCCGCCAGCATCTGGCCGGTCTGGTTGCTGTCGTCATCGATCGCCTGCTTGCCGAGAATCACGAGACCTGGCTTTTCCTCGTCCACGATGGCCTTCAAAATCTTGGCGACGCCGAGCGGCTCGACAGCGCCTTCGGCCTTCACGAGGATGCCGCGGTCGGCGCCCATGGCGAGGCCGGTGCGGATGGTTTCCGACGCCTGCGCGGGTCCGATCGACACCACAACAACCTCGGTCGCCTTGCCGGCCTCTTTCAGGCGCAGGGCTTCCTCGACGGCGATTTCGTCGAACGGATTCATCGACATCTTGACGTTGGCGAGCTCAACGCCCGTCCCGTCGCTCTTGACGCGAATCTTGACGTTGTAGTCAACGACGCGCTTAACCGGCACCAGAACCTTCATCGGTTCCCCTTCGTCTTGAAATGGTTGATCACATCCACTCTAAAGCGGTTGGCCGCGGAACCTAATGGTCCCGCCAATCCGGGTCAACGCGCGAAAACTAGAAATACAGGAAGGTATACCTAATACACGCGATCACCGGTTTTGACCCGGCACCCAAAGCACATCGCGGGCACCGTTGTCATTGACCGAGCGGCCGGCCACGAACAGAAAATCCGACAGCCGGTTCAGATACTGCACAGCGGCATCGCTGACCGGCTCGTCCGGCTGGGATGCCAGTTCCACCACCATCCGCTCCGCCCGACGGCAAACGGTTCTCGCCAGGTGGAGGTGGGCCGCAGCCGGTGTTCCGCCAGGCAAAATAAAAGAGTTCAATGGCGCCAGATCGGCATTAAGCGCGTCGATATCCTGCTCGAGGCGTTCGACCTGCGTGGTCAGCACGCGCAGCCGTTCGGCCTTGCCCTCCCGCTGCGGCACGGCCAGATCGGCACCAAGATCGAACAGGTCGTTCTGCACCCGGCCGAGCATGGCATCGATGGCGGGGGCCTGCGCCAGATGAAGACGCGCCACGCCGATCACGGCGTTGGTTTCATCGACGGTTCCATAGGCGCTGACGCGAAGATCGTATTTCGGGCGGCGTTCGCCGCTGCCGAGCGCCGTGGTGCCGTCGTCGCCGGTGCGCGTGTAAATCCGGTTGAGAATGACCATCGCATCGATCCGTGTTGGTGGTTAATCCAGTCTGCCCTCGTCTAATCAACTCTTACCAAGCGCCCAGACGGCGAGCATGGCAATCACGATAGCGACGAACTGGAGCAATACGCGCAGCCGCATCAGCTTCTGCGAGGTGTTGGGCGAGCCGCCGCGCATCATGTTGAACAGGCCGAGCATCAGCACGATGGTGACCGCGGCCAATGCGATGGGAAGGGCGATGCTTGAGAGGAACGATGTCATGAGGGGGTACATAACACCGCCGAAAGCCTCGCGCCATCGCCCGCCGGAAAATGTGGGAGAGAACCTTTTGGCTCCCGGTGTGGTGGTTCAAAAACATGGCGAACGTCGGATTCGGGACACTAGCCGTACATGACTTTAGGTGCCCGGCGCGGTAAATCATGGATGCAATGGATCAGGGTGAAACGTGAGGCTGCTCCGAGACGCCTTCAATATCGCACTCGATGCGTTCTACACATTCCTGGCCGACGACGGCTGGGCGATCGCTAGTCATATCGCACTGTCGGCGCTGATGGCTCTGTTTCCCTTCCTGATCGTCATTACCGCCCTTGCCGGGGTCTTCGGCTCCAAGGACCTTGCCGACCGGGCCGCCGAAATGATGCTGGACGCCTGGCCCTCGCAGGTCGCCGACGCACTGTCCGGCGAAATGCACAGCGTGCTGACCCAGTCGCATGGCGGGACCCTGACCATCGGTCTCGTGCTCGCGATCTACTTCGCATCGAACGGCGTAGAAAGCCTGCGTGTCGGCCTCAATCGCGCCTATAGCGTGGTCGAACAGCGCAGCTGGTACTGGCTGCGCCTTGAATCGATCGGCTACACCATGGTCGCAGCGGTCATGTCGCTGGCCATGGCTTTCCTGATCGTGCTCGGCCCGCTGATTCTGGCGACAGCCCGGCGCTATATCCCGCTACGGGTCGAACCCAATGAAAACCTTCTCAACATCCTGCGCTACGGCCTAACGATCCTGGCTCTCGTCGCGGCGCTGATCATTTTGCACAAGTGGCTGCCCGCGGGCACACGCAAGCTGCGCGAGATCATGCCGGGCATCGTGGTCACGATGCTCGCGTCGCTGGTGTCCGGCGTGATGTTCGGAAAATACCTTGAGCGCTTCGCCAGCAATTACGTCACGACCTATGCCGGCCTTGCGTCGGTGATGATCGCGCTGGTGTTTCTGTATTTCATCGCCGCGATTTTCATCTACGGCGGCGAACTCAACGCGTCGATCGTCAAGTGGCAGAAATCTAACGCCGCGTCGCGTGAAGAAGCGCCGTCGCCAGCGCGCGCGGGCTGACCGGCTTGGTCAGGAACGCATTTGCGCCTGCGGCGCGCGAGGCGTCCTCATCTTCAGCGCGGCCTGACACTCCGATGATGGTGATGCGCCCGTGCGGCCCTTCGAGCGCGCGGACGCGGCGGATCGCTTCAACGCCGTCGATGCCCGGAAGCACCATGTCCATCAGCACCGCATCGAAGTTGCCTTGCGCGATCCTCTCCGGCGCCGCCTCACCGCGCCCGATGAATTCGGCCTGATGGCCGAGTTCGGTCAGAATGGCGTTGAGCACGACGCGGCCAAACGGATTGTCCTCGATGCTGAGAATGCGAAGGCCTTGCGACGGACGCGGCGGCATGTCCGATCCCGGCGCAGATTGCAGCCCCTTGGCCCGCTTCACCGCAACGGTCAGCACGAACGTCATCCCGCCGCCACTGCGCTGAGTCGCAGTGATGTCGCCCCCCATCGCGCGGGCCAGTTGCTTGACCGACGACAACCCGAGGCCCGCACCGCCGAAGCGGGAGGCGATGCTGACATTGGCCTGCGAGAACGGCTTGAACAGCCGCCTGATCTCCGCAAGCGAAAGACCGATGCCGCTGTCGGAGACCGCAAAGGCGATGCTCAGCCTGTCGGCCGAACCGGCTTTGACCGAGACGTCGAGGGCCACCGTGCCCTGCTGCGTGAACTTGACCGCGTTATCGATCAGGTTCTCGAGCGCCGCACGCAGGCGCACCGGGTCGCCGATCACGAAAACCGGCAGTTTCGCGGCGATCCCAACCTGCGATCGCAGGCCCTTCGCGGCGGCACGGCCGGCCAGCGAATCCCCGATCGCCCGTGACAGCGCCTGAAGATCGAAAAAATCCTGACGCACCGCCAGCCCGGCGGTGTCATGGCGCGCGGCATCGACAAACAGCGTGGCCAGCGCAGCCAGATGTTCCGCGCCGACCTTGATCGTATCCACCCAGCGCCGCTCCCGCTCGCCGAGTTCGGACGTCGCCAGCAGCGAACTGATCGCCAGAATACCGGTCAGCGGCGTGCGGACCTCGTGGGCGAACGCGGCCAGCGCGGCTTCGACGATACGCGATTCCGGATCCGGCCGTTTGGCCCGCCGCTTTGCGGGCGGCTTGGCGACAGCCTTTTTCACACGCGCTTTTTTCGCCACGCGCGTCTTTCGCGCAGGCGTTTTTGCACCATCTTTGCCGCGCGTCTTCAGGCTGCGCTTGACGCGCGATTTCGCCGCCATGATTCCCCACCCATCCGGCACCCAACATGACATGCCGGAGGCGCGGGAGTCACGCTACCGCGGGTTTAGGACGGGTTAATACCAACAAGACGCCGTATCTCCGCCGGAGTCGCCCCACCGGCCCGCAAGTCCCGGAGCGCCGTGGACCGCGTCGATTTCGACAGCTTCTGCCCGGCGTCGTCCAGCACGAGGGCGTGATGGCGGTAGACCGGCTGCGGCAATCCGAGCAATTCCTGCAGCAGACGGTGCACGCCGGTCGCCCAAAACAGGTCCTCGCCCCGTACGACGTGGGTGACGCCCTGCAAGGCGTCGTCGATGACCACCGACAGATGATAGCTCGTCGGCGTGTCCTTCCGGGCTAGGATGACGTCGCCCCACTGTTCGGGCCGCGCCGGAACGTCGCCAGTTTCGCCATCCGGGCCCGCCCCCTGCTCCCTCCATGACAGGGGCCCGGCACGCGCCACGGCCGCAATCATATCGAGCCGCAGGGCATAGGGCGCTTCCGCGCGGGTTCTCTGCGCGCGTTCCGCTTCCGTGAGTTGCCTGCCGGTGCCGGGATAGACCGGAGCGCCGTCGGGATCGCGCGGCCACGCGCCCGAACGCCCCTTTTCCTCGACCATCCGGGCGATCTCCGCACGGCTCTCGAACGCGGGATAAATCAGACCGTCACGCGCGAGCCGATCAACCGCCTCACGGTAAAGCGCGAGGTGTTCCGACTGCCGCCGCACCGGCTGTTCCCACGCAATGCCGAGCCACGCGAGATCCTCATAAATGGCCCGCTCAAAGTCCGGCCGGCAGCGGGTCGCATCGATGTCCTCGATCCGCAGCAACAAGCGCCCGCCGCTTTGCTGCGCCAGATCGAAATTCAGCAACGCCGAACGCGCGTGTCCGAGATGGAGAAATCCATTCGGACTTGGCGCGAAACGGAAAACGGGTGGCGGCATGGTTCGGCCCTGTTCAACGCATGCTGCTGGAGCAATTGCACTCGCGTCCGATTCCCTTCATGCTCACAAATTCAATGACAGTCCATCTCAACACGCAAGCGGACCTTGAGGACGCAATTCACGCGTTGGTTCGTATCGATCCCCGGCTCGGCCCCGTCGCTGATGTCGCCGGGATGCCGTCCCTGCGGCGGCGCGAACCCGGCTTCGCGGGTCTCGCGGCCATCGTCTGCGGTCAACAGTTGTCGACCAAGGCCGCCGCGGCGATCTGGGGCCGCGTCAGCACCACGTTCGATCCGTTTCATCACGACGCGCTGAAAAGCGCGCGCGCGGACCGGCTCGGGCGTCTGGGTCTGTCAGCGGCGAAGATCAAGTCGCTCAAGTTCATCGCGCGCGAACTGAGCGCAGAGCGGCTTAATCTAGAGGTACTCGCCGAAGAGGATGCCGACGCCGCCCACGCGACGCTGACCAAGCTACATGGCATCGGCCCATGGACCGCCGACATCTATCTGCTGTTTTGCCTTGGTCACGGCGATGCGTGGCCCGCCGGCGATCTCGCGATCCAGGAAGCGATGCGGATCGGGCTTGGACTGAAAGCGCGTCCGACCGTGAAAGAGATGCAGCCGCTGGCGGAGCCATGGCGGCCGCTGCGTGGCGCCGCGGCACATCTGTGGTGGTCGTATTATCACGCGATCAAAAAACGCGAAGGCGTGATCGCAGGAACTGCACCAACGCCGAAGACGCAGGCCAAGAAAGCGCCGCCAAAAGCCAAATCCGTTTCAAACACCAAACCAGTTTTAAACAAATCCCGCATCGCAAAAACGTCAACGAAGACGACGAAGAATGCGCTACCAAAGAAAGCTGCAAAGAGAACAGCGAAGAAAGCGGGAGCACGGAAATGACATCGTCCACTCAGTTCGTCGTGAGACGTAACGATCTGGCGACGTGCCGACTGGTTGAAGTGCCATTGCCGAGTGTGACGCAACTGCCCGAGAACGGGCTGCTGGTGAAGGTCGATCGTTTCGCATTCACTGCGAACAACATCACCTATGCGATGCTGGGCGACCAGTTGAAGTACTGGCATCTGTTTCCCGCGCCGGACGGATTCGGCAACATTCCGGTGTGGGGATTTGGCCGGGTGATCGAATCGCGGCACCCGGACATCGCCAAGGGCGAAGTGCTGTTCGGCTACCTGCCGATGGCGACGCATCTCGTGATCGAAGCCGCCGACGTGAAGAAGACCGGTTTCCGCGACGCCGCCGCGCACCGGCAAAGCGTCTCGCCGGTCTACAACGCATATTCCCGCGTCACCGGCAATCCAGCATTCGAGGGCCGCAATGGCGACTATCAGGCGTTGCTGCGCCCGCTGTTCATGCTGTCGTTCCTGGTGGACGACTTCCTCGCCGACAAGGATTTCTTCGGCGCAACGAGCGTGATCCTCTCCAGCGCATCGAGCAAGACGGCGTTCGGGCTGGCGTGGCTGCTGCATACCCACCGCAAGCCCGTGCGCGTGATCGGACTCACTGCCGCGGGCAACGTGGATTTCGTCACATCGCTCGGCTGCTACGACGAAGTCGTGACTTACGACAAGATCGAATCGATGCCGGACCAGCCCGTCGCCTTCGTCGATATGGCCGGCAATCCCGATCTGCGCACGCGGCTGCACAGGCATTTCGGCGACCGGATGGTCTACAGCGGGCGCGTCGGTCTCACCCATCAGGACGCTGCACCGGACGACGACTCGCTGCCCGGCGCCAAGCCGACATGGTTCTTCGCGCCGGACCAGATCCGCAAGCGCGCCAAGGAATGGGGCCCGGGCGGAATCGACCAGCGATTCGGCGCGGTCTGGTCGGGCTTTACCGCTGCGATGGGACCGAAACTCGATGTGGTGGAAAGCCGGGGTTCCGATGCGGTCCAGCGGATCTATCTGGACACGCTGAAAGGCCGCGTAAAACCGGCACAAGCGCACATGCTGTCCATGGCCGATTGAGGCGAAACACTCACCGGCAGGTGAGCGGAAACGCTCTTCACAATACCGTCACGCTGCCTGTAGTATGTCATCCCAAGCTGCTTCGCAGCCAATTGGGGTTGGGGCCAGGAGCGTTACTTGAACGCACATGTGTCACAAGGCGGTTGGCCGGTACTCGTGCTGAATGCGGACTTCCGGCCGCTGAGCTACTATCCGCTGTCGCTCTGGTCCTGGCAGGATGCTGTCAAGGCCGTGTTCCTCGACCGCGTCAATATCGTTGCGAACTACGATCACGCGGTTCACAGCCCCACCTTCGAGATGCAGCTACCGAGCGTGGTCTCGCTCAAGTCGTTCGTGAAGCCGACGACGCATCCCGCCTTCACCCGGTTCAACGTCTTCCTGCGCGACCGCTTCTCTTGCCAGTATTGCACGTCGCAGGACGACCTGACCTTCGATCACATCATCCCGCGCTCGCGTGGCGGCCAGACCACGTGGGAAAACGTCGTGGCAGCCTGTTCACCGTGCAACCTGCGCAAGGGCAACATGACGATGGCGCAGGCGCGGATGCATCCGCGCCAGATGCCGTTCGCGCCGACGGTCCACCAGCTCCACCGCAACGGCCGGCTGTTCCCGCCGAACTACCTGCACCAAAGCTGGCTCGACTATCTCTATTGGGACACCGAACTCGATCCGTAAGCTCTTCGCCGTCAGGCGCTCTGCTCAAACGGATAGTCGGTGTATCCCGCCTCTGCCCCGCCATAAAACGTGGCCCGATTGTAGGGCGTGAGCGCCGACTTGCGCTTGAGACGAAGCGGCAGATCGGGATTCGAAATAAAGTGGCGGCCGAACGCGATCGCATCCGCCTTGCCTGACGCGACAGCATCTTCTGCGGACTCTCCCGTGAATCCGCCCGCCGTGATCAATACGCCGGGCCAGAGCGGCCTGAACAACTCCATCGCCGACGGCACGTTCTGATGATTGACGTCGGCGCGGCCTGCGCCGCTGCTGCGCGGTTCGATGAAATGCAGATAAGCCAGACCACGCTCGCCCAGCATCCGCACCACATGGCTGTAGAGCGGCATCGGATCGGCCTCGCCGGTATCGTTGGCGACACCGTAGGGCGACAAGCGCACAGCAACACGGTCAGCGCCCCAGACACCGACGACCGCGTCAGTTACCTCCAAGAGCAGACGGGCGCGGTTTTCGATCGATCCACCGTACTTATCCGTTCGCTGGTTGATGCGTGACTGCAGAAACTGCTCGAGCAGATAGCCGTTCGCGCCATGAATCTCGACGCCGTCAAATCCTGCTTCCAGCGCGTTCCGTGCGCCGTCCCGGAAGCTTTCAACGATGCCCGCGATTTCGCTGATCTCAAGCGCCCTTGGCGTCTCGTAAGGCACTTGCCTTCCATCGGCCGTCATGGCGCTGAAATTACCGGAGATAGCAACGGCGGACGGCGCGACCGGCAATGCCCCGCCGGGCTGGAACGACGAGTGCGAAACACGCCCGACGTGCCAGAGCTGCAAGAAGATGATGCCGCCCCTGGCGTGAACGGCGTCGGTGATTTCGCGCCACCCCGCGATTTGCTCGCGCGAATAGATGCCGGGCGTTCTGGGATTGCCCCGCCCGGTTTGGGTGACCGGTGACGCTTCGGCGATGATCAATCCGCCCTTGGTGGCGCGCTGCGTATAATATTCGAGGTTCAACGAATGCGGCGCGTTATCCTCGTGCGCAGCTCGCATCCGCGTCAGCGGAGCCATGACGACACGGTGGCCAAGCTGATACGGCCCGACTTTCAGCGCGGAAAAGAGCGAGGGAGAAGTCACGTCAAGCCTCCGGGTTCGGCATTAAAGGTTTGACCCGTTATCACAGATGGCGCGCTTCTCCTCATTTTGAGCACGCATGGCAGGTCCACGCAGCGCTTACGCAGCAGCCGCTATACGCGCCGCGCGCTTGATGGCCTGAGGCGGCTGCCCGAACGCCCGCAGGAACGCACGGCGCATCCGTTCGGGATCGGAGAATCCCGTTTCGCGCGCGATCACATCGACGGGATGTTGGGCTTCTTCCATCAGAAGTCTTGCCGCCTCGACGCGCAGATTCTCAATGGCTTTCGCCGGCGACTGTCCGGTTTCCGAGCGAAACGCGCGGCTGAACTGGCGCGGGCTGAGCCGGGCCGCCTCCGCCAATATCTCCACCGACAGTTCGTTCTTTAGATTTTTCTTCGCGTAAGCCAGCGCGTCCTGAATGCGATCGGATTTCGGCTGGAGTTCCAGCAAAGCTGAGAACTGCGACTGCCCGCCGGTCCTGCGGTGATAGACCACCATCTTGCGGGCGACCCCGCGCGCGATGTCCACACCAAGATCGCTCTCAACCATCGCAAGACAGAGATCGATACACGATGTCATGCCTGCCGAGGTCCAGACTGGTCCATCGACGATGTAGATCTTGTCTTCCTGAACTTTGATCTTCGGAAACTGGGCCTGCATGTTGCGCGCAAACGCCCAGTGCGTGGTCGCGCGCCGCCCATCGAGGATTCCGGCTTCTGCGAGCACGAAGGCACCGGTGCAAATGCTGGCGACCCGCCGCGATGCCTCGCTCGCCGAATTCAAGAAAGCAAGAAGACCGGGCGACGATGGAATGGGAGTTAGCCAGCCAGTGACCATCACGGTGTCGAATTTCGCCTTGCTGAAGGGTTTGGTTTCGACCGGAACGCCGGAGGAACTGACCACCGGACCGCCATGCTCGGACAGAAGCTGAACCTCGTAGGCGGGCGTGGCTGCAGCCATGTTCGCTACCTCGAACACCGAAATCGCAACCAGATCAAGGATTTGAAAGCCCGGAAAAACAACAAGACCGATGCGCTTCATGACGACGATCTCCTCTGACCAATGTCCTTAAACGAGGTATATATGACATTTGAGACATGCAGGTAATGCCCTAGATTGATCCCGTCAATACCGGCCAACGCCGGTCTCAACGGATCAACACAGGAGGAACGACAATGTCTCAGCAACAGACCAAAGGTACGGCCCTGGTGACCGGCTCTTCCTCAGGAATCGGAGCCCTCTATGCAGACCGGCTGGCCCGCCGCGGATACGACCTGATCCTGGTCGCACGCGATAAGGCCAAGCTCGACACGCTCGCGGCCAAACTTGCCAAGGATACCGGCCGCAAGGTCGAGGTCCTCGCCGCCGACCTGAACGCGAAGGCGGATTTGCGCCGCGTCGAGGACAGACTGAAGTCCGACGCAAGCATCACCGCTCTCATCAACAACGCCGGCATCGGTTCCGCGGGGCCATTGCTGACTTCGGATGTCGATCAGATGGACGCGATGATCCAGCTCAACGTCGTGGCGCTAACCCGGCTGGCGCTCGCCGCAGCACCCGCGTTCGTCGCGCGCAAGAACGGCACCATTGTCAATATTGCTTCGATTGTCGCTCTTGATCCGGACGTGCTGAACGGCACTTACAGCGGCACCAAGGCTTACGTCGTCAATTTCACCCAGGCGCTGCACAAGGAATTCAAAGGCAGCGGCGTGCAGGTTCAGGCAGTTTTGCCGGGCGCAACCGCGACGAACTTCTGGGATGTCGCAGGCGTTCCCGTCGCTCATCTACCGGAAGCGATCGTGATGCAGGCGGACGAAATGGTGGACGCTGCGCTGGCGGGCCTCGATCTCGGCGAACTCGTCACCATCCCATCGCTGCCCGATGCACAGGAATGGGAAAGCTATGACGCGGCGAGAAAAGCGCTCGCTCCGAAGCTGTCGCGGACCCATGCGGCGAGCCGCTACAAGACCGCGGCCGCCAAGCTCTCAGCATAACACACCAGGGCCCTCGCCGTTGGCGGGGGCCTCCCTCAGCGCAGCAGCAACGTGGCTGCGAGCGGCACCAACAGCGACGTCACCAGCGCATTCAATCCCATCGCAATGCCTGCGAACGCGCCCGCGACTTCATCGACCTGAAACGCCCGCGCGGTGCCGATACCATGCGACGCAAGGCCGGCTGCGAAACCGCGCGCCCGAAAATCGGTGATGCCCAGCCGGTTCATCGTCGGTGTGACCACGATGGCGCCCATCACGCCGGTGAGGACCGTCGCAATAACGGTGATGGCCGGATTGGCGCCCAGCGTTTCGCTGATGCCCATGGCGACACCAGCCGTGACGGACTTCGGCGCCAGTGCCAGCACGATGTCCCGCGGCAGCCCGGCTGCTTCGGCGAACAACATGACTGACACAATTGCGGTCGCCGAACCAACCAGCAGGGCCGCCAGCATCGGCAGGATCGCCGCCGCGACGAGTTTGCGATTCTCATAGAGCGGGACCGCCAATGCGACCGTCGCGGGACCAAGCAGGAAATGGACGAACTGCGCGCCGCCAAAATAGGTCGTGTAGCTGGTTCCGGTGAAATACAGGAAAACCCCGATGACCCAGATCGAATGCAACACCGGATTCATCAGGGGATTGCGATGCGTCGCAAGCGATACAGCGTCGGCTACCGCATAGACGGCAAGCGTGACCGTCAGCCAGAGCAGCGGCGTCTGTGACAGATAGACCCACAGCGAGAATGGATTGTCCGTCATGGCGACTGACGCCTCCGCACCATGAGGCGGCTGATGATCAGGAACGTCCCGGCGGTGACGAGCAGGGTCACCACCACCGACGCCGCGAGGACAAGGGCGATGGCGACGCCGCGTTGCGCCAGCAGATCGAGATTCTGCACCACGCCGACTCCCGCCGGCACGAACAGCAGCGAGAGATGCGCCAGCATGCCCTTTGCCGTTCCTTCCACGGCATTGTCGCGCAGCGGTCCAAGCGCCAATGCGGTGAAACGATCGCGCAGGATCATGAGCGCGAACAGAAGCGCCAGCCCCACCACCGGCCCCGGCAGCGGCAGACGCAAGCCCCGGACGATCACCTCGCCGATCAGTTGACAGATCAGGATAACACTCAGGCTGGCGATCATGGCGGCTCCGGAGCAGGTTCACGCCGCATATCACGCGAGCCGGCGCGACGCTGTCAATCGCGGCAGATGCGCGGGATCATTGCTGCGAACGCCGATAAAGCTCGGCGATGTTCTTCCAGATTGTATCCTTGAGTTGGTTCGCGGCCGGCCCCTTGAGGACAACCGGCGGTTTGGTGCGCTTGATGCAGCCTTCAACCAGCCGCATCATCCAGACTTCGCCATCGGTGTAATAGAGATCGCCCTCGCCGTTGCGTCCGCGCAGCGTCGGGCCGACCCCGGCCACGGTGTAGCGCGCCTCGATCATCCCGGCGGCCTGCAGATCGGTTTCGATCAGCTGCCGCTCGGCATCGACATCCGGCGCGATGTGATGCGTGACCGCGCCGGTGTAGCGACTGAATCCGACGCCGCGGTCGAACGTCACCGCGCCGAGCCAGACTGGCCGCTTTTCTTCTCCATCCTTCAGCACCATCCACAACCGGATGTGATGCCGCTGGTCGGCGCTCTTGCCGACAGGCTTCTCGAAGGCAAGATCTTCGCGGCGGCCATCGTAGAACAGCGGACTGACCGGCGCGTTGGGATAGGGCCGGTCGAGCAGCACGCTGCCCGATATTTCCAGAGATGAGCGCCATGTGATCGGATCGGCGGGAACCCATCCCGCCTCGCGCATGGCGCAAAGAACGTCGTTCGACGATCCGACCAATCCGACATTGATCGGATCGGCAGGAATGCCCTGCGCGGTGGCCGTCACCATCGGCAGGCCGTCGAGTTTTTTCTGATGCTCATAATGCCGCCAGAACGACGGCAGCAGCAGATAGGCGATCGCGCCGTAGACGGCGAGAATGATGGCAAGCGCGACGAACACCCGCTTCATGGCGCGCGCGGACCGTCGTCGCGCTGAACCAGCTGGGCTTCACGTGCCCGGCTGATCCGCTGATGGCCTGCCAACGTCAGCCTTTCAGCCGCTTGGTGCATTCGCTGTAGTAGCCGCCGCCCTTCTGGATCCATTTCAGGCCGCCATTGGCATTGGCAGCTTTGTTGGCGTTGTACTGATCGACGCAGGTGTGCATGCGCGCCTTGCCCGCCGTCTCGCTGGAATACTTCGGCGCAACGGCGGTCGGGAAGACCGCAGCGCCTGCGGCTGCCGGAGCAGCAGCGGGCTTCGGCGCTTCAGCAGCCTTGGGAGCTTCCTTCGGCGCTTCCTTGGGCGCAGCTGCGGCCTTTGGCGCAGCTTTCGGAGCCTCCTTTTGAGTTTCCTTGGGAGCAGCCGTCGTTGCAGCTGCAGGCGTCGCGTCGGCGCCGCATTGCGCCTTGCGGAAGTCATTCCACTTCTGATCGCCCAGCGTGCCCGCGGTCTTCGCGGCCTGATACTTGGCGCTGCATTCCTGAGCAGTCAGGGCTTGCGCCGGCATCGCAATGAAACTTGCCGCGCCGGTCAGCAGCGCCGCGCAAAAAAGATTGGCTCGGATTGTCATCGAACTCTCCTGAAAAGGGATCTCGAAAGCAGCCCATCCTAGCTCACGCGGATTTGCATTCAACGCGCCGTCGCCCGCGGCGATCAAAAAATAATGAAGTACCGGCCCCTTTTCCGCGCTGCGGCGTTCACCGGCTGTTCATGCGAACAGGCCGAGGCTTGCGCCCATCTGCAACGCGAGATTTCACCCATGATCACTCTCTTTTCACGGATCCTTGCCACCACCGTCGCCTCGCTGATGCTTGCCGGCACCGCCTTCGCACAGACCACAACGCCCGCCACGCCAGCGACGCCCAGCGCCAAAACGGCGCCAGCAGCACCGGCCAAGACAGCGGCACCGGCACCCAAGGAGAAAACCGAACGCACCGCGGCCTCGCTCGAATGTTCCAAGCAGGCCGACGCCAAGGGACTGCACGGAAACGAGCGCAGGAAATTCCGCTCCGAGTGCAAGAAGAGCGCCGGCAAGGCGAACTAATCCATTGATCGGAAGGCGAGCCCGTCGCCTGACGGGTTCGTCCCGACCTTCATCCCGCCACGCATGGACAATGCGCGAGCCATGCCAGCGCTTCATTTGCGGCACGTAGCGGGATTTGTGATAACGACGGTCTCGTTCATCACATCCAGCCCTCATGAAGCCTGCCGTTCAGACGCTGCTGCGAGCCTTTCGCCACGTCACCTCGCGCGACATCCTGCACACGCTTGAAACGCTCTTGATCGGTCTGGCCGGGGGCACATTCTTTCAATGGCTGGAGTTGCCCGGCGGATTGATCTCCGGTGCGATGATCGCCGTCGGCGCGGCCGCGATCGCGGGACGGCCGATGGGCCTGCCGCCGCTGATGGCGCATGTCATCCTGATGACGCTGGGTCTGTCGCTCGGCTCGATGGTTTCGCCGCAGATGTTGACCAACATGGCCGCCTATCCGGTCAGCATCGCGATCCTTGCAGCGTCCACCTTCTGCGCGACGCTCGGCAGCAGTCTCTATCTGCAGCGCATTCACCAATGGGACCGCACGTCCGCCCTGCTCGCAGGCAGTCCCGGTGCGCTGTCGCAGATCATTATGCTCGCCAACGAGCGGCGCGCCGACGTGGCCGGCATCGCGGTGGTGCAGACCATGCGCGTCATCATCCTGACCGCAGCGCTGCCACTGATCCTCGCAGCCTCCGGACTGGCGCAGCACGGCGGTTCCGCGATGCACGCAGCGTCTGCGACACCGCTTGCGCTTGGCATCCTTGTCGCGGCGTGCGTGGTGACATCGCTTCTGCTGCGTCTGCTGAAGTTTCCCGCGAACTGGATGTTCGGCGCGATGCTCGGCTCCAGCGTGCTTCATGGCACCGGATCAATAGAGGGCGGACTTCCGAACTGGGCCTACGCCGCAGCTTTGATCGGCATCGGAGCACTGATCGGCACGCGGTTCGCGAGAATTTCGGCCCGCACACTGCTCAGCTACATGGCCGCGGCGATCGGGTCGTTCACGGTCGCCATCGTCGTTTCGGCAATCTTCGTCGCGCTCGTCACCCTGACGACCAACGCCCGATTCGGCGACATTGTCGTCGCCTTCGCGCCGGGCGCGATGGACGCCATGCTGGCGCTGGCGCTGACGCTGCACATCGATCCGATTTTCGTCGGTGCGCATCACCTGTCGCGGTTCGTTTTCGTCTCGATCGCGACGCCGGGCATCGTCCATCTGTTCGGACGCCCGCAGGTCGACGCTGACGATTAGCGGTCAGGCTGACTTCATCGATTTGCCGATGCCCCACAAGGCCAGCGCGGCCAGCCCCAGCGAGATCAGCGCATTGTAGCCCGCCAGCGACAACCCGAGAAAACGCCACTGCACCTCGTCGCAGCGAATCACTTTCACCTTGTTGAGGCCGTCCAGCAGATTGCCGCCGCTGCCGAGATCGGTGATCGGCCCACTGCAATCGGTCGGGCCTTGCCAAAAGCCCCATTCAACGCCGGCATGGTAGGCACCAAGGCCGGCATTGGCGAGCCACATGACGACCAGGGCTCCGAGGCCCGCAATCAGAAGCGGGCGCGAGACATCGCGGGCGGCCCCAAACGCAATCAGCGCCGCAAGCGGGATCGCCAGATAATAGGCATAGCGCTGCTCGAGGCACAGCGGACAAGGCCGGATATCAAGCACCAATTGAAAGAACCATGCGCCCACAAGGACGTCGGTCGCTATGAAAGCGATGGCCGCTCCAGCAACGAAAACCGGATCCCTCGGATGCCCCGTGTATCCCGGCTTGAAAGTCGCGTCGCTCGCCACGTGGAATCTCCTGTTCGGAGCGTCCTAACTCGCCCACCGGCCGCTGTCGACGCTCATTCCATCACAGGCGGTTGACCGCAACCGCGCGCAAGCTATATTCCGCCCGCTTCACGACCCCTGCCCTCGGGCACCGGTCCTGTGGGCCCCTGTGGCGGAATTGGTAGACGCGCTCGACTCAAAATCGAGTTCCGCAAGGAGTGCTGGTTCGATTCCGGCCAGGGGCACCAAGACTTTATCTAAAGTCCGACCCATCGGCGAGTATCTCCGGTGATGTTATGCTTCTACAGACTGCGCGAACACGAATAGCCGTCGATATCAAAAGACGTCACGCTCGAAGGCCACCTTCAGCGTCAATACTGGAATGACAGCGCATGCGACACCAAGCTCACTCGCAGCCGGCAGCGAACCCAGACAAGCCTCTCGCCCCCGAAGCCGCATTGCTCCAGGGCTTGTACAAGGTCGAGTTCGAGACCCCGCGGGGCAAAGCCTTAGGGGTGATCAACGCAGATAACGGAAAGCTCCGGGGCGGAAGTTCTGCATTCGCATATATCGGAACTTACACTCAGAACGGCCAATCGTTTGCCGGAAGTGTTTCCAGCGTTCGGCATACGCCTGATTCCAGTCATCCGTCGGTGTTCGGGTTCGATGAGGTCATGATCAATTTCAACGGAACCGTCAAAGGCGGCTTTGCGATCTGCGAAGGTACTGCAACGGAATTTCCGAGCCTCGCATTCAAGGCCGTGCTGACCCGGGTTGCCGACTAACAGCGGGTCATTTGCTCAACGCGGCTCGACCACGAGACACTGAATGGCCCTGCCGAAATATCCCTGAACATCTCCGAGCCGCGAGACTGCAAGGCCAGCGCCGTCGGCGCCCAGCGTCATTTCGGAATTCAGCAAGATCCAGTCGCCCACCGGCTGCCGCGCAAACGTCACCGTGAGGTCGGCGTTGATGAAGCTCCAGCGATTGAAATCCAGCACTGCCGAGACTCCGTTGGAGCAATCCGCCGCAAGCGCAGTCCTCATCGCCTGCGAAATCGCTGCTCCCTCGACAATTGGACGCTCGGGCCGAAACCAGATGGCGGCCGATCCCAGCTTGAGAAACCCGCCTTTGACGGCGCGCAGCGTTACCCCGCCAAGGAAGCTGCTGGACGTTTGCGGCTCTACACGGCCGGCCTCCGGGCCCGGAACGTCAATTGGCATCTCCGGCACGACATCCTGAGGCAGTGTCACCGCCTGCGTCCTGACCTTGAGCACGGTGGCGCGGACCACCTCAACGCCGTTCGCCAGAAGACGCACCGCACAGAGCTGGATCTTGCGACCCTCACGCACCACCTCGGTCTCGATCGTGAGCGGCGCAACCGGCACCGGGCGCATCAGATCGACCGTCAGCCGCGCGACATGCATCGGCTGAGGCGATGGAATTTGCTCAGCGGCCCACACGATCAGGGACGACGGCGCGCCGCCATGCTGCATGCTGGGGTCCCATGGACCCGCAGCATATTCGCTCGTGACCACGCGGTTGCCTTCGACGCGAAAGACAGCTTCCATGATTTGCGCTCGCTCCGGCCCCTAGAAGCTTGATCTCACCTCAAGCGAGCGGCGCATCGGCAGCTGCCTCGTATTCCTTCTTGAAGCGCGCCACCAGTTCTGCGACCGGCAGCACCTTATCGACGCTTCCAATGCCCTGTCCGCTGCCCCATATTTCCTTCCAGGCCTTCGGCTTGTTGCGCTCGCCGCTGGCATCGGTGCCGAAATTCATCTTCGAGGGATCAGACACCGGCAGATTTTCCGGATCCATGCCGGCCGCCACGATCGATGGCTTGAGATAATTGCCGTGCACGCCAGTGAACAGGTTCGAATAGACGATGTCGTCGGCCGAGGACGCTGCGATCATGCCCTTGTAGTTTTCAGGCGCGTTGGCTTCCTGCGTGGCGATGAACGCCGAACCGATATAGGCGAAGTCAGCGCCCAGCACGCGCGCCGCGCGGATGGCGCGGCCATGTCCGATCGCGCCGGACAATGCGATGGGGCCATCGAACCATTGGCGGGTCTCCGCCACGAATGCGAACGGCGAGATCGCGCCGGCATGGCCACCCGCGCCGGCGGCCACCAGCACCAAGCCGTCTGCGCCCTTCTCGACAGCCTTGTGCGCGAACTTCTGGTTGATGACGTCATGAAACGTGATGCCACCCCAGGCATGCACGGCCTGGTTCAATTCTTCACGCGCGCCGAGCGAGGTGATCACCATCGGCACCTTGTGCTTCTCACAGACCGCAAGATCCTGATCGAGGCGGTTGTTGGATTTGTGCACGATCTGGTTGACCGCGAACGGCGCCGAGAGGCGATCGGGATGCGCTTTGTCGTGCGCCGCGAGTTCTTCCTTGATCCGGTGCAGCCATTCATCCAGCAGCGCGGCAGGGCGCGCATTCAATGACGGAAACGAGCCGACGATTCCCGCCTTGCATTGAGCGATCACAAGATCCGGACCCGACACAATGAATAACGGTGAACCGATCACCGGAATCGAAAGGCGACCTTTGAACAAGGCAGGCATCGACATCAGAAAATCCTCTTCCCCAAGACTGAACCATCCACTGAACCGTCAGGCGCGCGTCCGCGCTGCGGCAATTGTGCCACGGTCTTAGGGGCTACAGCCATTTCTTGAAAGGGGCTTGCGTTTACTGGCAGACCGCCTTGGTGACGAAATTTTCCGTCCGGCACGCGCCTTGGCCCGAAAAATACGACTTTGCAGAGCATTTCTGGGTGGATTCGATGTCCACACTCTTGCCCTCGGCGTAACCTTTTTCCTTGCAGAGCTGGTCTGCCGCGCGCTTGCAGTCAGGCGCGCCATTGGCCGCCGCGGGACAAAGCGTGCGCCCGCTGGCCATCGACTGGCCCGACAGGGGCGCGATCCGCTTCAGGCTGTCTGTCGCATCCTTGGCGCTGGAGTTCAGCCCGTCGAGCGCCTTTCCCGGACTGGGCAATGCCGAACTCAAACCCGACGCGGAGTCCTTCAGCAGCTTGCCGATTTCCTCGACCAGTCCCGGATTGCTGGTCGGAGGCGCGGGCTCAGGCGCCGGCGGAGCAGCTTGCTGCGATGGTGCGACCTGAAGCTGCGGCTTGGCTTGTTGCGGCCAGGCCGCCGTCGTTCCCCACAGGAGCGCGAGGACGGCAACCATCAGGACCATGCGTCCTCGCACGTCCACGAACAGATCGCTGGTGTGATCGGACATGGCCCGAGAGTATCCCGCCGCTGCCCTTGGGAAAAGGCTTTATGACCGACGCGGTTTCGCCACGCGAACGGGGCCGCGTCGATTAGAACAGCCGGAGCGCGACAACGAAACCGAGCACCAGTGTGACGGCGGCGATGGCGACCCAGAGGCCGAGCCGCTTCTCGATGACTTCGCGAATCCACGTGCCGTAGCGATTCAGCAGAATCGCGACGATGAAAAACCGTCCACCACGCGCGATGATCGAAAAGATCACGAACAGCAGCAGATTGTAGTCGGCGAAACCGGATGTGATCGTCACGAGTTTGTACGGGATCGGCGTAAGGCCCTTCAACAGGATGATCCACGCGCCGTATTCGGCGTAGGACGCGCGGAACGCCTCGACCTTGTCGCCGTAACCGTAGAGATTGATCAACCACTGTCCGACGGAATCATAAAGCAGCGCGCCGATGGCGTAGCCGACAACGCCGCCCGCAACCGACGTCACCGTACAGACCAGCGCGTAAAGCCACGCCTTCTGCGGCCGCGCCAGCGACATCGGGATCAGCATGACATCCGGCGGGATCGGAAAGAACGAGCTTTCAGCGAACGACACGGCCCCCATCAGCCAGAGGGCATAAGGCTTGTCGGCGGCGGCGATGCACCAGTCATACATTCGTCTCAGCATGGCGCGATGAACCACCGTCCGGGCAATTTGTCCATGTGTGGGAACGTGTAATTTAACCGCTGATTAGCGGCGCTTTTTCAGCCGGCTGCTCTGGAGCGCGACAATTGGTCGCCGCGCAACATTTTCGGAGGCCGATGGTGGCGCAATTTTGGCAGCCTGTGATGCGGCTCCGGATTTGTCAGAAACCGGCTTGGCTGCATGAGGCTTGTCAGCGGACGCTTTCGGCAGCTTCTCCGCGATGCCCTGGACCCGTTCGCGGCGATCCATTTCGGCCCATACATCTTCCGGGCGAACACCTGCGGCCACCCAGAGAACCGACAAGTTGTAGAGCAGATCCGCGCTTTCCCGGACTACCGCATCCGAGTTGCCGTTGACCGCATCGATCACGACCTCGATGGCTTCCTCGGCAAGCTTCTTGGCCATTTTCGCTGGCCCGCGCTGATACAGCCGTGCCGTCCGCGACGTCGCCGGATCGAGATCCTTGGCCGCAATAACCGCGTGATAAAGCCGTTCTAGCGAATCACTCATGGGTCGAACCTTAGATCAAATCCCTCGCCAGCGTGTTAACGGCCACCCCAACCGGCTGAAAATGCTCCCAAAAAGCAAATCGCCGGGATTTCCCCGGCGATCACCCAGCGCGATTTGCGCCCGATCAGTAGTAGCCGCCGCCATAACCACCGTAATAGGCCGGACCACCGTAGTAGTGCCGTCCGTAATAGGGGCCGCCGCCGTAATAGTAGTTGTCGCGATAGTAGTCGCGGCGGCGCTGCTCGGCGACGATGGCACCCATGGTGCCCAGCGCCATCCCCATGAAAGCCATACCGGCGGCATTGTTGCGATAGCCGCGGCGCACGGCGCGGCGGCGCGCGCGGGAGCTCAAATCAGTGGCTTCACTGGCGTTCGCTGGCTCGGCAGTCGTGCTTTTGGCGGCTGGTGCAGCGGCCAGCGGTTCTGCCTGCGCGGACAGCGGGGGTACGGCCACGGTCAAGACCAGCGCAGCAGCCGTCGCCAGAACCACAGCTCGGGTGAAAGGCGAAGGCGAAGTCTTACGAATGAGCATTTCAACGTCCTCATGGGTCATCCCTGGCCTGAACAGGCCAGTCGGAGGATAACCTTAATCATTACATTAGGTTCCCGAATCCGAATACAAGCTGAACGACAAAAGGCGAAATTGCGGCAAACTCCGCTCCAAAGGGCCAAAAGGTGACGGACAGGCGCTTGTGTGCCTGTCATCATACCAACACAGCGGATGCTCAAAAACCGCTTCAACAAGACCAAGTGCCGCGCATGCCGAACAGCCCGCACCGCCTCCTCCGCAAGACGCTGCTGTCGCTGGCGCTGCTCGTGTGCGTCGGCGCCACGCCCGGGTCAGCCGCATCGGCCCTGCATTTTTCTTACGACCGCGCGATCGACGGCGCGGCGGCGCCGTTCGTGCTGGCGTCCACCCGAGGTCTGTTTCGCGCGGAAGATCTCACCGTCACCACCGGTCAGGCGACCAGTTCGGTCGATGCCATCGCACGCGTGGCATCGGGCAGCAGCGACATGGCGCTGGCCGACATCAACGCGCTCATTCGCTATCGCGACAAGGAGGGCGCGGCACCGGTCAAAGCGGTGTTCGTGCTCTACAACAAGGCACCCTATGCGATCATCGCGCGCAAGAGCCGCGGCATCGCGACCATGTCGGATCTCGAAGGCAAGACCATCGGCGTCGTCGACGGCGATCTCGCCGCATGGCTATGGCCGGCGATTGCGCGCCTGAACAACATCAAGCGCGACAAGATCAGGGCGGAGAAAATCAGCGCAGCGGTGCGCGAGCCGATGCTCTCGGCCGGTCAGCTCGATGCGGTCACCGGATTTTCGTTTCTCTCCGCGATCAACCTGCGCGACCGCGGCGTCCCGGCAAACGATCTGGCGGTGCTTCGCTTCTCCGACTACGGCAGCGAGGTCTACGGGCATGCGCTGATCGTCAATCCGAAATTCGCGGACGCCAATTCGGACGC
>JAUSAX010000122.1 GCA_030652315.1 Afipia sp.
GTGTTGGTACACTTTTACTCGCGGCTGTCGGCGCTAACATCGCATGGGGGATTATCGATGCGGTGCTTTCTCTGATGAGCACCTTGTTCGATCGTCGGCGGCAGGTGCGCCTGATACATTCCATCCGGGATGCATCGAGTAAGGATGTCGCGCTGGCAGCGATCCGGAGCGAACTCGATCCTGAACTTGAATTGCTGGCACAACCCGGCGATCGCGATCAACTGTATCGCAGCATCCTTGCCAAGCTTGATCGCGGAACTCCACAGAAAATGAACGGTGTGAGACGTGATGATCTGATCGCCGCATTCGGCGTGTTCTGCCTGGTGAACGTCGCCACGGTGCCTGCCGTGTTGCCCTTTCTAGTGGTCGGCGACCCTTGGCTCGCGCTTCGGTTTTCGAACGCTTTGCTGGTCGGCTTATTGTTCTTCACGGGCTATCGCTGGGCGCGCTATATTGATGTGAATCCATGGCTGGCCGGTTTGGGACTGATGAGTCTTGGATTGGCATTGGTTGCCGTTGCAATTGCCCTCGGCGGATGATGCGTGTGCTCCATCAGGAGGTGTGCTTGTCCATGCGACGGATGCGGGAAGGGCGATCTATTACGGCAAGCATCGCTTCGCTCGCGTTGACGCTGATTTGCGCGTTCGCCGATCTGGCCACAGCACAAACATCCGATAGCGCTGCCAATTCGATCATCCTCGGTGCACGTGGTGGTCCTACGGTTGGCGGTCCGGTCCGTAGCATTCCCTTTGAGGAACGGGCGGCTGACGCATTTGGATTTAGCGCACGCGCGGGAATGGCGAGCGATTACATTTATCGCGGCGTGACGCTCACCAGTCACAAGCCGGCGGTTGGGGCAGCGTTCGAGACGACGCTGAACAAGTTCTATGCCGCCGCCACGGTAACCAGCGTCAACCTTCCGAGTCACCCGGCGGCGGAGCTGACATTCGGAGGTGGTCTTCGGCCGGCATTGGGAAGCATCGATCTCGATCTGGGCTGGACCTACTTTGCCTATCCCGGCGAACTGCCTGGCGGCGGCACCGAGTATTGGGAGTTCCTCGCTCGCGGCGACACCAAAATCGGCGACCAGTTGCGGGTGGCCGGCGGTTTTGCCTATTCGCCGAACGTCTCGAACACCGGCGCCTGGAGCAAATTCGCGGCATTTGGTTTCGGGGTGGAGATACCGAAGAATACACTGCCGCCCAATTTCACTGCGGTGCTGACGGCTGGCGCGGGATACTCTTGGTTCGGAAATCAGAAAGACGAATTCGGTGGCTTCCCACTGCCGTCCTACCTTACGTGGAACGCCGGAGTGACCTTGGGACGCGGCAACATTCGTCTCGACCTTCGTTACTACGACACGAACCTCTCCAAGGAGAGCTGCTTCGTTTACACCGGCGATCCCCATGCCATGACCGGTGGACGCATCGATCCGGTGACAAATCCGGAAGGACTGACCTCGCGCTGGTGCAGCGCTTCGCTGGTTGCAAAATTGTGGTTTGCGCTGAACTAGGCGGATCTCATCAAGGATCACACTCCGAGCAACTTGCGTTGGCGCAGGGTGAACGCGTCACAAGCGAGCTGGAGCGGTTATTCGGACTTTGGGAAGCCCGGAGAGACGGTGAAGCGAGCGGCAGCTTCTGGACCGCGACTCGCCAAGGCTGGCCTACATCTCGGATTCGCATAAGGTATATTATGGAATATAAATAGGTCCGTCTTTCCATACAGTTGAGTGCAAAACCCGGCTCAGGCAGTCGCCGCACGGCCTCTGGGCCGCGTCACTGGTGAATGTCCGATTGCCTTGCCGGCTCATCGCGGACCACGGGTCATTTATGTCCCGCTTATGAGATCGCCCCAGATTCCATCTCGAATTCATATGGGCCCCACCTGACATTGCCGGTGTGATTGCGCGGCGGCTTTTCGATTCTCGAAGGTCAATGGCGCCATCCCAAACAGGACTTTTCGAGGCCATCAAATGACGATCCAGACTGAACCTCCGTCGTGCAGTTCCGCGTTGGTTTTCATCGGCAAGAACAGCCGCGGCCAGTGGGTCGCTCAGGAGCAGAACGGGCTGTTCGGCGGTCTGTTCATTAGCCGCGCCGCAGCCGTTCGCTACGCCCTCTTTGAGAACGGCCATCATCCCGAATCCATCATGGCCGCGCCCAGCACGCTTGAGCTCGATATGGGTGGCAGCACTTCGCGCGGCCTGGAGAGCTATTCGGGCTCGGAGAGTCTCGCGCTGCTTCGGGTTGCGTAACGCGTTCCGCGCCACGTTCAGGATATCCCAATGATTCAGCTAAATTTCGATCTAACACGTGAGCAGATCATGACGACCATGATTGACCTGACACGTCCGTCGATCCTGCATCGGATCATTCTCGCAGGCGGCGACAGCGCTGCAGCCGAACTCGATCTGCGGCGCCGAGGCTTCCTGCGCGTCTCGACGACAAGCCGAGGCACTCCGCATGGCCAGCATTCGATCGGCCTGATCACCGGACAACACTCGTTGCAGGCGCTCGAAAAGTCAGTGGCTGAAATCTCGACGTTTTTGAGCGCGACGGCAGCGATAGCCGTTGTCATCGATTTCCGCAGCGAGGGTTCAGGCATGCGAGTGCGGGAGAAGCTTGAAAGGCTCGGTTTCCATATCGAAGCCGGCGTGAGATGCCACGAGCAATTTTTACTGTCGGGGCGGCGGCGAAATTTCAGCCACATGACCAAAGCAGCGTGACGGCATCTCATGACATATGCGATGAACCATCCCGCCACCTGGCTGACGGGCTACATTCCCGATCTTCCGACACCCTTCGACAGCGCCGGCGAACTCGACCTCGCGGCCTTTCGGCGGCTCTGTGAACGGCAGATCGCAGCTGGCGCGACCGCGCTGGTGGTTGGCGAACTCACAGGCGAGGATTCAACGCTGAGCGATGCGGAGCATTCGGTGCTTACACGCATTGCTGTTCGCACGTCACGAGGCCGCGCGGCGGTGATCGCCGGGGCAGGTTCAAACTCCACAAGTGCCGCCATCGAACTGACCCAGCGGGCCGAAGCGGACGGCGCCGATGCTGTGTTGTCCGTAGCTCCGTATTACAACAAGCCGACGCAAGCGGGGCTCTACGCGCATTTCTGCGCGATCGCCGAAGCGACACGCTTGCCTATTGTCCTGCATGACGTCCCTTCCCGCACGGTTCGCGAACTGTCCGACGACACGGTTGCGCAACTGTCGCAATCGGCGCAGTTCGTTGGTCTGCGAGATGCAACGGGCGATATTTCCCGTCCGCAACGGTTGCGGCCATTGACCCGGCCGGAGTTTCGACTGCTGTCAGGTGACGACGCGACCGCGCCGGCATTTCTGGTGCACGGTGGAGACGGCTGCATATCGGTTACGTCGAACCTGATCCCGGATCTGTGTCAGTACCTGTATCGGTGCTGCAAGGACGACGATTTGCAGACCGCCAGAGCTTTGGCGATCGGGATCGGCCGCCTCACCGCGACGTTGCTGCGCGAGCCTCCATCCGCGTCCATCAAATACGCTCTCAGCCTGTTCGGCCTGATAACGCCGCACGTCCGCCTGCCGCTTCTAGAACTCACGGATTCTGCCAAGGAGGCGGTTACAGAAGCGATCCGCACCGCAGACGAAGATCGAGCCCGGCATGCCTTGAAGTGCATCGAAACGTCTGATGCACAGCCCGCCAATGCCGTCCGGTGAACGTCGTGACTGTTGCGTGTCTTCCTATCGACGATCGTGACGACAGGACAATCAGGGCATGGTTATTGGCGCTGCTGCGGTACGCGATCACGCTGGACGACGAGGATCGGCTTGTGGCGCTGGCTGCAGCCTCCGAGATCGACAAGTCGGGCACACGGCAATCCGGTGACTTCCGTTTCTTTCATCGTACCAGCGCCAGGCTTTGCGAGGCAGTAGCAAACCCCAGCGATGGCAATACAGACGTCTTGCGCTGCCATCTGAACCGGATGAGCGACCAGCGCATGAAACGAGCCTTCGCCGCCGTTCTCAATTTGGATCTGGATCAAACCATCACCGAGCCCGCGGCGCGAGCGCCGCGAGGGCCGGAACGGCACGATTTGTGGAAGGGCTTGAAGCCTAAACCTGTGCACCAAAGAATTCAAAGAGGATAAAATACAATATAATTCAATAGTTTATTGATTTATCTCGAATTTGAACATTAGATAACTAAAGTAATTTGTAAGAAGTTCTCGCCGCGTCGTTGCAGTATGCGATCTGCGCGCTGCCATTCACCGCAAGCGCGGCCCGGCGCGATCATTGACCGGAAATGTCGCCACTGTAGAACCAGATGCAAATGCCCGCCGGCTTTGCGAGTTTGGGAACGGCAAACGGCAGCAGCACCGGGAGGTCCGAACCATGAGCAGCCAAGGCCAGTACAGCATCGGTCTGGAAAAGAACGCCGCCAACTACGTCCCGCTGTCGCCGCTGAGCTTCCTCGTCCGCAGCGCCAGCGTCTATCCGGATCATACCAGCGCCATCTATGAAGGCCGCAGCTTCACCTGGGCGCAGACCTATGAGCGCTGCAAGCGCTTCGCGTCGTTTCTCGCCCGGCGCGGTATCCAGCGCGGCGACACCGTCGCAGCCATGCTGCCGAACATTCCGGCCATGAACGAGGTCCATTTCGCCGTGCCGATGGCCGGCGGCGTGCTCAACGCGCTCAATATCCGGCTCGATGCAGCCTCGATCGCGTTCCAGCTCGACCACGGCGGCGCCAAAATCATTCTGGTCGATCCCGAATTTACCGGCGTGATCTCCGACGCGCTTGGTCTCATGAAGGGTCCGAAGCCGTTGGTGATCGATGTCGATGACGCAACGTTCCCCGGAGGCAAGCGCATCGGCGAGCTCGAATATGAAGCGGCAGTCGCGTCCGGCGATCCTGAGTTCGTGTGGCTGCAGCCGCTGGATGAATGGGACGCCATTGCGCTGGGGTATACGTCCGGCACCACGGGCAATCCCAAGGGTGTCGTGACGCATTATCGCGGCGCGTATCTCAACGCAGTCAGCAATATCCTTGCGGGCAATCTGGGCACGCACCCGATCTATCTCTGGACGCTGCCGATGTTCCATTGCAACGGCTGGTGTTTCCCGTGGACCATCGCGGCATCGGCCGGAATCAACATCTGCCTGCGCAAGGTCGATCCGGCCAGGATCTTCGAGCTGATCAAGGCCCATGGCGTGACCCACATGTGCGGCGCGCCGATTGTGTTCAATACGCTGATCAACGCGCCCAGTGCACCCAAAGGCAAGCCCACAAAGCCGGTCGTCGGATTGATCGCAGGCGCAGCACCGCCCGTAGCCGTGCTCGAGGGCGCGGAAAACATCGGGATCAAGCTGACCCACGTCTATGGTCTGACCGAGGTTTACGGCCCCGCCTCCGTGTGCGCCGAACAGCCCGGCTGGGATGACCTGCCGGCGGACCAGCGCGCGCAACTCAAGCGCCGTCAGGGAGTGCCCTATCCGCTTGAGGAAGCCGTCACGGTGCTCGATCCGGAAACGATGCAGCCGGTGCCGCGCGATGGCGAGACCATCGGCGAGGTCATGATCCGCGGCAACATCGTCATGAAGGGCTACCTGAAGAACGAAAAAGCAACCAAGGAAGCGTTCGAAGGTGGCTGGTTTCACACCGGCGATCTCGGCGTGCTCGATGAGTTCGGTTACGTCATCATCAAGGACCGCTCCAAGGACATTATCATCTCGGGCGGCGAGAACATCTCGTCGGTCGAGGTTGAAGACGTCCTTTACAAGCACCCGGCAATTCTCTTTGCCGCGGTGGTCGCCAAGCCGGACCCCAAATGGGGCGAGGTGCCCTGCGCCTTCGTCGAACTGAAGGAAGGCGCGACCGCGACTGAGGCTGAAATCCTGGCTTACTGCAAAAGCGTATTGCCGGGATTCAAATCGCCGAAGTCCGTGGTGTTCGGCGCGATTCCGAAAACATCGACCGGCAAGATCCAGAAGTTCATGCTGCGCGATCAGGCAAATTCCGCGAAGGCGATTTCGGCGTAAGCGCTTCGGGTAATCGGTTGCTATCCATCGTCGTCATGGCCGGGTCTGTCCCGGCCATCCACGTCTTTGATATGCGTTAGCAAGGAAGGCGTGGATACCCGGCACAAGGCCGGGCATGACGGTTGCGGATTTAGGCTAAGCGTCCACCGTCAGCCGCATGCCGTCGTAGCCCGCCTCGATACCGGGCGGCAATTTTGCCTGCAGCACGTCATAGTCGAGGTCGGAATGCAGGTTCGTCAAGACCGCGCGGCGCGGCTTGAACTTCGCGATCCATGAGAGCGCATCGTCGAGACTGAAATGACTCGGATGCGGCGCGTAGCGCAGCGCATCGATGATCCACAGATCGAGATTTTCCAGTGCGTGAAAGCTCTCGGGCGGAATGTCGTGAAGATCCGGCGTGTAGGCTGCGTCGCCGATGCGATAGCCGAGCGCCGGGATATTGCCGTGCTGAACCAGAAATGCGGTCAGGGCGAGGGAACCACCCTTCCCCTCGATGCTCTGCGTTTCGCCGGCCTCGATCGATCTCTTCTCGAGGATTGCCGGATAATCGCTGCCCGGCGCCTGCTCGAAGCAGTATGAGAAGCGCAGCAGGATATCCTTGCCGGTCGACTTGTTGAGATAGACCGGAATCCGCTTGCGCTGATGCAGCACCACGGAGCGCAGATCGTCGATGCCGTGGGTCTGGTCGGCATGCTCGTGGGTCAGGAACGTCGCTTCCAGATGATCCACGTTGGCGTCGATCAACTGCTCGCGCAGGTCCGGCGACGTGTCGATCAGCACGCGGGTGATGCCGTTCACACCCGCTTTCTCGGCCAACAGCGAACAGCGGCGGCGGCGATTTTTCGGATTGTTGGGATCGCAGGCGCCCCACCCCAGCGCGGGACGCGGCACGCCGGCGGACGATCCGGAGCCGAGAATGGTCAAGGTGACCGTCATGCAGCTTTTGCGTCCGGGCGCGGCACCTTGTCGAACAGCCGGAAGAAGTTTTCCGTGGTCTGCTGCGTGATCTCGTCGAGCGAGACGCCGCGCGTTTCGGCCAGCACCCTCGCGGTCTCAACTACGAACGACGGCTCGTTGCGCTTGCCGCGGAATTTCCCCGGAGCAAGATACGGTGCGTCGGTCTCGACCATGATCCGGTCCGCAGGCAGCTCAGCAGCGATGTCGCGGATCGCCTGCGAATTCTTGAACGTCAGGATGCCGGTGAAGGAAACCGACAGTCCGAGCGAGACAGCCTTCATCGCCAGTTCGCGGCCGCCGGTGTAGCAATGTAGCACAGCCTTGAACGACCCTTTCGCAATCTCGTCTTCGAGGATGCGGCCGCAAGCTTCGTCAGCCTCGCGGGTGTGGATTACCAAGGGCAATCCCGTCATTCGCGCCGCCGCGATGTGAGCGCGAAAGCCCCGCTCCTGCGCCTCCGGCGATCCGTCCTTGTAGAAATTGTCCAGCCCCGCCTCGCCCAGCGCCACCACCTTCGGATGTTTCGTCAGCGCGATCAGTTCGTCCGAGGTGATGCCGTCTTCTTCGTCGGCGTTATGCGGATGCGTGCCGACCGAACAATAGACGTTCGGAAACCTCGCTGTAATCGCCAGTAACGATTCAATCCGGCGCACGCGCGTCGAGATCGTGACGATGCGCCCGATTCCCGCGGCCTCGGCGCGCGCGACAATAGCGTCGAGATCGTCGGCGAAGTCGGGGAAATCGAGGTGGCAATGACTATCGACAAGCATCAGGCTTAACCCGGCACATCTTCTTTGGGTTCGACATAACGCGGAAAGATCGGCGCGGGCGGCGGCAATTGCGTGCCGCCCTTGATCCGCGTGCCGAGTGCCGCGAAGTCCCGCGCGTCCGGCGTGATACCGAGAATATCGAGCAGCTTGGCGCACGCATCCGGCATCGCGGGCTGTGCGAGGATCGCAATCTGCCGCACAACCTCGGCGGTGACATACAGCACCGTCTGCTGGCGCGCGGGATCGGTCTTGCCGAGTGCCCATGGCGCCTCACCCGCGAAATAGCGGTTGGCTTCGGCCACCACGGCCCAGATCGCATTGAGCGCGTGATGAATCTGCTGCGTGCTCATGGCGGTGCGCGCCTGTTCGAGCATGCCGTCCGCCATCGCGAGGATGGCGTTGTCGTTGTCGCTGAAAGCGCCCGGCTCCGGCAATACGCCCTGATACTGCTTGCCGATCATCGACAGCGAACGCTGCGCCAGATTGCCGAGATCGTTGGCGAGGTCCGCATTGGTGCGCGCGACGATGGCTTCGTGGTTGTAGTTGCCATCCTGACCGAACGGCACTTCGCGGAGGAAGAAGTAGCGAAGCTGATCGACGCCGTACGCATCCGCCAGACTGAACGGATCGACCACGTTGCCAACCGACTTCGACATTTTCTCGCCGCGGTTGAACAGGAAGCCGTGTGCGAACACGCGCTTCTGCACAGGAATACCCGCCGACATCAGGAATGCCGGCCAGTACACCGCATGAAAACGGATGATGTCCTTGCCGATGATGTGAAGGTCTGCCGGCCAGTAGTGCCAGTTTGCGTCGCTCTCGTCGGGGAAACCCACACCGGTGATGTAGTTGGTCAGCGCATCGACCCAGACATACATCACGTGTTCTTCGTCGTCCGGCACCTTCACGCCCCAGTCGAACGTGGTGCGCGAAATCGACAGATCCTTCAGCCCGCCTTTGACGAAGCTGATGACTTCGTTCTTGCGGGAGTCCGGGCCGATGAAGTCCGGCTGGTTCTCGTAAAGCGCGAGCAGTTTGTCCTGATAGGCGGAAAGTTTGAAGAAATAGCTCTTCTCCTCGACCCATTCCACCGGCGTGCCTTGCGGGCCGCGACGAACCTGGTCTTCGCCGACAACGGTTTCGTCCTCGGCGTAATAGGCTTCGTCGCGCACGGAATACCAGCCGGCGTAGCTGTCGAGGTAGATGTCGTCGTTCGTCGTCATCCGCTTCCAGATTTCCTGCGTCGCCTGATGATGCACGGACTCTGATGTGCGAATGAAACGGTCGTAGGAAACATTCAGACGCTGATCCATCTCCATGAAACGCGCGGCGTTGCGCGTCGCAAGATCCATCGGCGTCATGTTTTCCTTCTGCGCTGTCTGGACCATCTTCTGACCGTGCTCGTCGGTGCCGGTGAGGAAGAACACATCCTTGCCGTCGAGACGCTGGAAGCGCGCGAGTGCATCGGTCGCAATCGCTTCATAGGCGTGGCCGATGTGCGGAGCACCGTTCGGGTAAGCGATCGCGGTCGTGATGTAGAACGAATTCTTCGAGCGTGCGCTTGCGACACTCTGCGGAACGGCTGTTACTTTCAGCTTCGCTGGTTTTGCCGGTGCTTTCTTTGTCACCTGCGTTGCAGGTTGCGCCGTTTTCTCGGTGACTTGCTCAGCAGGCTTCTTTGTAACGGACTTTTTGACGTTGCTCTTCTTGGCTCCGGTCTTTTTGGCTGCAGCCTTCTTGCCGGCACGCTTTGTGGCGGCTTTCTTCGCAACCTTCTTGGCTGTTTTCTTGACGGCTTTCTTTGCGGTTTTCTTTACGACTTTCTTGGCCGCTTTTTTTGCCGCCTTTTTGGCGTCCGCCTTGCGTCCCTTTTTATTCGGAGAAACCTTCGCGCGCCGGGACGCTACTTTGCCAGCCGTTTTGACTGCTTTCTTTTTCTTCTTCGCGGCGGTTTTCTTGGCTTTGGCCATTACGCTTCCTTAGAATTTCAAACGGCGCCGACGTGTGCGCGATCACTCAAACGGGGTGCTGCTAAACGCTGCGCAAAATCATTGTGGTGTCCAGTTAGCGAGCCTGCGGGCGGGCCGCGGTGGCTTCGGCGAGCATGCCAAATACTGAGAAAACCAACGGTTTCCGCTCCAGATTGAAGCTTTCCGTGTCGCGCGCGGCACTGTTGATCTTTTCCCATACCTCGGCAAGCCGTGCAAGGCGCGGCAGATTTGCGCCAGCATCCGGCGCATGAAGGTGCCCCGTCAGCCACCGGTCGATGGTGTCGACAAAGGCCTTCAATCCGACTCGGTCATTGAGCGGAAGCGCGTCACCGAGGGCATGAAGCGCGCGCGGATCGAGTTGCGGCAGGCGGTTGAGGAGTTCAAGCGTGCGCTGGTGAAGCCCCAGCGATTGCCCGCCGAGCAGCGTCAGCGCGCGCGCCACACTTCCCTCTGCCGCATCGGCCGCCTCGACCAGTGCCGGATCACGGCGAGTTAACCCGCCTGCCTCAGCCGCAGCATGAATCACGTCGTCCGTCTCCAGCGGCCGCAACGGCAGTTTCCGGCACCGCGACTGAATGGTGGCGAGCACGCGGGCCGGTGCGTGACTGATCAGCAGGAACAGCGAACGCGCCGGCGGTTCTTCGAGGATCTTCAGCAGTGCGTTGGATGCGTTGGCGTTGAGTTCATCAACGGTATCGACCACGCAGACGCGCCAGCCCCCGACGGATGCCGCGGTCGAACCGAAAAATCCGATGGTCTCGCGCGACTCGTCCACTGTGATGACGGTCCGCATCGTGCCCTTCTCGTTCGCGGTGCGCTCCAGCGTCAGCAAACCGCCGTGACTTCCGTTTGCGACCTGTCGCGCCACCGGATGTTCCTGATCGACATAGAGACTGTCGGCGCTCTGAACGGCCTGCGCCGCAGGATCGGAATGGGCGAGCACGAACCGCGCCATGCGATAGGCCAGCGTTGCCTTGCCGATGCCCTGCGCACCGCCGATCAGCCACGCATGGGGAATACGTCCGCTGCGATAGGCCGTCAGCAACGTCTGCTCGGCGTCACGATGACCGAACAGCGCGGTTGTTTCACGCGGCGCGGGAACGGCAGCCTCTGGTTCGGATGACTTCGCGCTCATGCCTTGGTGGTCTCGCGAACAGTGGCCACGGTGAACAGATGATCGCGCAATGCTTTCCATATCCGCTCGGCGACGGTCTTGGCATCGGCATTGGCATCCACCAGCGCACAGCGCTGCGGATCGCCTTCGGCGATCTTGCGATAGGCATCGCGCAGTTTCTCGTGAAAGCTCACGCCCTCGCCCTCGAAACGATCCGGCACCGCCGTCCCGCGCCGCTTGAGCGCTCGCTCCATGCCGATCGCAACGGGCACGTCCAGAATGATCGTGAGGTCTGGCTTGAGATCGCCGATGGTGACGCGCTCCATCGCCCGGATCAGTTTCGGATCGACCTTCCCCAATTCGCCCTGATAGACGCGCGTGGAATCCGTGAAGCGGTCGCACAGCACCCATGTTCCCTGCGCAAGCGCCGGCTCGATCACCTGACTGACGTGGTCGTCGCGCGCGGCAGCGAACAGCAGGGATTCCGTCTCGGGGCCGAACGCCTTCGCCATGCCTGAGAGCAACAAGTGCCGGATGATTTCCGCGCCGGCCGAGCCGCCGGGCTCGCGCGTCGTAATGGTCCGCAGCTTGGCGGCATTCAGCCGATCCGCCAGCAGTTGAATCTGCGTTGATTTGCCGGAGCCCTCACCGCCTTCAAAGGTGATGAAGCGCCCGCGCGGCGGCTGTTTCGGTTTAACGGCGTCAGACATACTACAGTTTCTCCGCGCCGGCGCGGAACAGGCCGATGACCAGTTCGCTGGCGCCGTCGATCGCGCGGCGGGTCGTCGAACCTGCAGCAATCGGTTCTGCGGCAACCAGCGGAGACTCCATCGCGATGTTGCCGCCGCGCCAGACTTTCAACACGCCGATCCGCTGGCCGGGCTGGACCGGCGCACGCACCGGGCCGGTGTAAACGATACGCGCCACCAGCTTGTCGGTTCCGTTTCGCTGCACCATGACCTTGATGGGTTCGGGACTGGCCAGTTTGACCGAACGGCTCTCGCCGCCGAACACGCGCGCGTAGCCGACCGCCTGATCCGCTGCGAACAGTGTTCGCGCCTCAAAATTGCGGAAACCCCATTCGAGCAGCTTCTTGGCTTCAGTTGCGCGGTCGTCGGAATCTTCCAGGCCGTTGACAACCACGATCAACCGCAGGCCGTTCTGCACGGCGGAGCCGACCATGCCGTAGCCGCCCTCCTTGGTATGGCCGGTCTTCATACCATCGGCACCTTCGAGCATCGTGAGCAGCGGGTTGCGGTTCTGCTGACGGATCTTGTTCCAGGTGAATTCACGCTCGCTGAACAGCTTGTACTGATCCGGATAGGTCAGAACGATGTGGCGCGCGAGCATTGCCAGTTCGCGCACGGTCATCTTGTTGCCGGGGTCCGGCAAGCCGCTCGAATTTCCAAAGGTTGACTTCGTCAGCCCAAGCTCGCGCGCGCGTTTGGTCATCCGTTCGGCGAAAGCGGCTTCGGTGTTCGAGAGGCCTTCAGCCAGCGCCATGCAGGAATCGTTGCCGCTCTGGATCACCGCGCCATGCAGAAGATCATTGACGCTGACACGGCTGTTGATCGCCGCGAACATGGTCGAACCGCCGGACGGCGCGCCGCCCTTGCGCCAGGTGTTCTCGCTGATCCTGAACTCATCGGTGAGCTTGATCTCGCCCTTCTTGAGCGCGTTGAAGACCACCTCGGCGGTCATCAGCTTCATCATGCTGGACGGCGCCCGCAATTCGTCCGCGTTCTTCTCGAACAGAATGCTGCCGGATTTCGCCTCGATCAGGATCGCGGTCGGCGCATCGACCTCGTATCCATCCTCCTTCTTGGCGCCCTGCACGCTGTTGTTGGCCGCATAGGCCATGCCGCCCAGCGCCACGCCGGCCGTCAGCACAACGGCGACGAGCGGCCAGAACCGCACAGTCCGACGTCCGCGAATCCGGGATGCTATGAGAATGGCTGCCATGTCGAGATTCCTGAGGATCGCGTTGTAACAGTTGGGCTGGTACCAAACAACGTGTGGCGGGCCGTCACGGCGTGTCTGCAGCTGTCAAAATCCTGAAAAGAGGCAGAAAATCGATGTCGTCATCGCGGATGATCTCAGCCAACGGGATTGAAGTTCATGTGACTGAACAAGGCACCGGGCCGCTGGTGCTGCTGTGCCACGGCTGGCCCGAACTGTCGCATTCGTGGCGGCACCAGCTTCCCGCCATCGCGGCCGCCGGTTTCCATGTTGTCGCTCCCGACATGCGCGGGTTCGGCCGGACCTCGGCACCGCAGGATATCGAGGCCTACTCAATCTTCGATCTTGTCGGCGACATGGTGGCGCTGGTCGCAGCGCTGGGCGAAACCAAGGCGATCATTATTGGCCACGACTGGGGCGCGCCGGTCGCATGGCATGCCGCCCTGTTCAGACCCGATATCTTCACCGCCGTCGGCGGCCTGAGCGTCCCGCCGCCATGGCGAGGCCGCGAGCGGCCGCTCGAGACCCTGGCGAAAAGCGGGGTCAACAATTTCTACTGGCAGTATTTCCAGAAGCCGGGTGTGGCGGAAGCCGAGTTCGAACGCGATGTGGGATTCACGATGCGTGCCGTCACTTTCGGTGTCGACTCATCCCTGTTCCTGAAAGACGGACAGGGTTTTCTGGGCGATCCTGCGAAGGCGCGACCCCGTCCGGCATGGGTCAGCGAGCAGGATCTGGCGCACGTCGTTGAGACCTACACGCGCACCGGATTTCGCGGCGGCCTGAACTGGTATCGCAACATCGACCGGAACTGGGAACTGACCGCTCCGTGGCATGGCGCAAAGATCTATCAGCCGTCGATCTTCATCGCCGGCGCAAACGATTCCGTGGTCACCGGTATCATCGGCGGAAAGCGGGTCACCGAGATGGATCGTGTGCTGCCCAACCTGCGGTGTAAGCTGTTGATCGAGGGCGCGGGTCACTGGATTCAGCAGGAGCGCCCCGACGAGGTCAACGCGGCCCTGGTGGAATTCCTCAACGGCGTGCGGGATTAGCCGGTCGACAGCGACTGGCCTCAGTAGAGACCGCGGCCTGACATCAGGTTGTTGTTGCTGGTGCGCGGAGCCGCCGCAAAGGAAGCGACAGGCTTCGTCGTCGGAGAGGACTCTTCGGCGACTTCCTCAGGCTCTGCCTGAATGTTGCGTTCGAAGCGCCGTCCGCCCGGCCGCATGGCGCGGGATGCTGAGACTTCCGACGCGCCCGCTGCAGCAAAATCTTCCTTGGTATTGCCGAGCGTATAGGGGCGCCCCGCCGGCAGCGGAATATCGCCCCGTACGACGCCGCGCGTCGGCGCGACCTCCGGGATAAAGGCATTTGCCGACGCGACCCTGACGCTCGAAGGCGCCGGGGCCGGCTGCCCTGTCCGCAGCGTCGCCATCAACTGGCGGTCGTCCGATCCCTCCAGCGGCGCGCGCCCGACATATTCGACGCGAACGCGCCCAACGCCATTCTCACGGAATTCCAAAAGCTTGGCCGCCGTATTTGAGACGTCGATCAAACGATTGCCGTGGTAGGGACCACGGTCGTTGACACGCACGATCACCGACTTGCCGTTGGCCATATTGGTCACGCGCGCGTAGCTCGGCAGCGGCAATGTCGGATGGGCTGCGGTGAGCGACGTCATGTCGAACACTTCGCCGTTGGCCGTCAGGCGGCCGTGGAAGGCATCGCCGTACCAGGAGGCCATGCCCTCGGCACGATAGTTCGGATCTTCTTCCGGCACATAGGTTTTGCCGGCAACGACATAGGGTTTGCCGACGCGATAGGTGCCGCCGCCCCTGGGAACGGCTTCGCCGAAATCGACCACCCGGGGGCTACTGGACACGCCGTATTTCGGATCGACGCGGCTGGAGAGTTTGTTCGACGCGCCGCAATTGGCAACGAGCAGGCACACGGCTCCCGCCGCCGCGACACGCAGGCCCGCCTTGCCCGATTCCCTGACGCAAATCCCCATAGAACCCCAAATAGCACTTTTTACGCCGTCTTGCCTACCGGGCATCGCCAGGGCCGGACGCTCGCACTTCATACGGCGATTACCTTAACCCATTGCTTCCATGCCCGGAACGGCGAGATACGTGAGGTGGTAAACCAGAGATTGATTTTCGGCGCTTGCCGCCTCCCGTTATGCAAGCGCTACCCTGCCAACGCTTCTCTGGTCGGACGACAGCGACGGAAAAGACCAGATTATTTGCGCCAGCATCGCGAGCACATTTCTGCTGCCCCTCGTCGTCTCGGCCCTCATCCTGTTGATCGTGAAGTGGATTGTGGCGATCAGCCGTTCCTGACCGGCCCGAGAGGGCTTGTTCGGCAGGCGCACTTTTACCTCCGGTGTTGCCGGGGCGTGACAGGTGGAGCGGTGATTCTAGGTTACAAACGACGCAATTGAATTGTTTCGAACGCAGGACATTTTGATATGAAAAAGTTCCTTCTCGCCACGACAATTCTCGGCGCAGCCATCGCTTCCGCATCTGCCGCTGACATGAGCCGCCCCTACACGAAGGCTCCTGTCTATGTCGCGCCAGTCTACAACTGGACCGGCTTCTATGTTGGCGCGCATATCGGCGCAGCCTTCGGCGGAAACGACACGGTCGAACAGGTTCTTCCTGCACCTGCCCTCTTCCCGCTCTCGGCAAGCAACCGCGACGCCACGTTCCTCGGCGGCGGCCAGATCGGCGCAGATTATCAGTTCGCTCCGAATTGGCTGATCGGTATCGAAGGCCAGATCAGCGGCCTGGCCAGCAGCGACCGCACCTTCACCAGCACGTTCAGCGGCGGTGTCGTCGTCAACGATCGCTCCAGCGACTGGCTTGCTTCCGTGACGGGCCGCCTCGGTTACGTGTCCGGCCCGCTCCTGGTCTACGCCAAGGGCGGCGTCGCATTCCGCGATGACAGCGACATCAGTTTCACGGTCGCAAACCTGGCGACTCCGTTCATCATCACCCGCGAGACCACTGGCTGGACCGTCGGCGGCGGCCTGGAATACATGTTCGCTCCGAACTGGTCGGCCAAGATCGAGTACCAGTACTATGATTTCGACCGCACCAACTTCTCGACAGTGGCGGGATCGACCACGCCGGTGGCCTTCAGCTACAAGGAAGACCTTCACACTGTGAAAGTCGGCGTGAACTATCACTTCAACTGGGGCGGCCCGGTCGTCGCCAAGTACTGATAACTCAAGTACTGAGCTCAAGTACTGATAGTTTCAGTCTCTGCCATTAGAACGTAGGCCCGGCTATGCGCCGGGCCTTTGTTTGATAGGTGTACGGCTGATCAGCGCCAGCGACGAAGGGTCAATCAGATAGCGGGTTCGGGGCAATCGCCTCTTTCGCTACCCCGTCCGCTTTGCTAAGTGCTGGTTTCCAAAGCGCAGGAAGGGTGGCCGAGTGGTTTAAGGCACCGGTCTTGAAAACCGGCGTGCCTGCAAGGGCACCGTGGGTTCGAATCCCACCCCTTCCGCCATTTGCCGCCGGCTACGCCATATTCCGCGAGATGACTACCCTCACCGTCTAGCCGAACTTCTGCGGGGCTTGACTTGAGCGGACACGGCCTCGCTTCTGACTTTCCTAATGCCGAATAGGGCAAAGTCGAGATCTGAGAGCAACCATCATGAGCATAGCCAGCGACGCCCGTTTCTGGGACCGGACTTCACGGAAGTACGCGATGGGCGCGATCGCGGATCAGGCCGGATACGAGCGTACGCTGGATCGGACCCGCGCCCTGTTGGGATTAGGCGACAGGGTGTTGGAATTGGGCTGCGGAACAGGAACAACGGCGCTCCGGCTCGCCGGCGATGTTCAAGCCTATCTTGCGACGGATATTTCCGCTGGAATGATCGCGATTGCCAATGAGAAACACGCAGCTGGCCCCATTCCGGCCCTTGTCTTCCGCACCGCGACCGCAGAAGCGCTTACACCCGACGCGGCACAGTTTAACGCGGTTCTAGGATTCAACTATCTCCATCTGGTCCGCGACCTGCCTGGCACGCTGCGCCGCATCCACACGTTACTTGCGGCGGAGGGCTTGTTCATCTCCAAGACACCCTGCGTCGGGGATATGAACCCACTCATCCGGTTTGCGCTGCCCGCGATGCGCGCGATCGGCAAAGCACCCTATGCCGGCGTCTTTCGGGTGGCGGACCTGAGCCAGCAAATAAATGCCGCAGGCTTCAACATTCTTGCCACTGAAAGCCACGCAACGAAGGGCAACGATAATCGTCCGTACATCGTGGCTCGCAAGAGGTGACGTGAACGGCCGAGGCTGCGTGAGGCGCCTCGCCACACTGAATCACGATCTCTCGCCGCTGTCCTTCAGCAGTTGCATCGCGTTGATGAGCCTGTAGATCTTTGGTGATTTCAGGGGATCCGCGTCGCAACGCGGGCACAGCAACTGCGTCTTCCCGCCCTTGAGAGCGATCGCCATCTTGTTCCCGCAGTGGGGACAACGACTATGGATCCATTTTCCCATTCCGGAACTCAAGCACCGGGCTGGGATCTGTGTCTGTGAACTTCCTCACACAAGCTGAAAGTTCGTTGGCGCAAGCGTCAGGATCGACGTACACGGATGCGCCGCCGAGTTCGGCGCACACGTAAAAAGGACGCGCCAGGCAATGCTCGACGCGTCCTTCCTATTCTCGCTGAACCAGGCGGAAAGACCGCCCTGTCCGAAGCTCTTGCGAGCTTAGCGGGCGGCCTCAGCGAGGTGACAGCGCTTGGAATGAGACACTGGACCACCTCCTTTCAGTTGACGGAACAAGGAATATAGGACGCCGCGCGCGAAAGTGAAGACGCAGCGTGCGATGTCCCCTGGTTCCACTCAATGCTCCATAGACGAGCTATCGCAGCGATCGCGCTGGCGATGCAGCGCAATCGGCGAGCATCATGCGCTCATCGTATTCGGGTGTGCCCCGCCGACCTTGTCGAACTTGCGCGCCAGCCACGATGAAAACGTCGCCGGGATGAATCCCACAAGTCCGTAGAGGAAGTAATGCTTGAGGCCCGTCTCGGTGCCCAGTGTCCCATAGAGAACGGCTGTGGCCGCAAACGCCACGAGGCCGGTCAACACCATTCGGACAGCCGGACTGATCCGCCGGACGTGCAGGAAAATATCATCGACCGCGCCGATCATCAGAGCCGGAATAATCCCGAACAGGTAATTGTAGGGAAGCGTCACGACCAAAACCTTGAACAGCTTCCTTATGACATTGTCTCCGTCCCAGTATCCGTCCGGCGTTCCCAGGACGAGCAGGAAAAACCCAGCCACCAGCGGTCCTATGGCTGCGAAGATGATGTATCGCTTCATTTGCTCCTGCCCTGGTTCGTTTCGCGCGCGCCGCGCCCGGCGTGTTCCACGTATAAGAAAACGAGAACCGGCCGCGCGCAAGCCGTTAGCCCCTGCCGCCGGTCTCGCCGGCAAAAAAATCTACCTCTGCGGGGAACGAAGCGGAAAGCCGACGCGTTATCGAAACAAGAGCCGTCAGCCCGCGAGGGTTGAAAGCTCGAAGAGCCCCGCTCGATGCTCCGGCATAGAGCGGGGCTCTTTCGGAGATGACCATGCCCTATGCTCTGTTCTGCCAGGACGCCAAGATCAGTCAAGCCTACCCAACCGAGGCCGACGTCTGGAAACATGCCGCCCGGAGCGGCCTGGTCGTCGATGTGCCGGACCCGGACGAGCCCACGCAAAAACGGATTCTCGACAACGACTATGCCATTCATCCCTGCGAACCAGACCCGAAGGAAAAGCACGACCCCGGAGCGACCGACATCGAATTGCCTGTCAGTTCTTGATCTCGTGAAGGCCTAGCGCGCGCCCCTGAGCTTGCAAGACGTCGAGCACGTCGTCTTCACGCCTGCGCTGCAGGCCATGCAAACGGCCATGCATTGCTCGAGATTCTGCCGGTCGTAGGTACTGTAAAGTTTCGTTGCGCACGCAAGCGAAGTTTGAGGCTGCTCCGTATTGCCGAGTGACCGCACGACAGCGAACGCAACAATCAGCAGGCACACAACCGCGGACATCAACAGGATCACGCCGCGGATCATGCCTGACCGCCCGTGTTTTCCGCCTTGGCCGTACTGCCAGTATCGCTGCCAGTCACCGGAGGCTCCTCCGGATAACCAACGCGCCGGAGCCGGAATCCGTTCCCGGTGGTGGCAAGTCTCCCCGTCCGAGGTCCGCGGATCTGAAGAAAAAACCCATGAAATCAGGCGAAACCGGAGCCACCGGTCCGGCGCCCCGCGCCATGCAGGCCGGTTAACGAAACCTGAATCGACGATCCGGATATCGGCGCTTTGATTCAAATTTTCCGAAACTTTCGCAGGCTATGAATACGCTTCAATTAGGAGCGCAGTCGATGGCCGTTTTCAGGAAAGAGTCCCGCAAGCCCCGCCACACAACCCGGCGCGATGCGTGGATGCTGCTCGACGGGGGATTTGCAAAACGCAATTGCACCGTTCTCGATCTGTCGTCCGGCGGCGCGCGCGTCCAACTGGCGGACATCGGGCCGCTCGGAAGCAGGCTCAGTCTTGCGCTCACAGGCGACGTGCGAAAAGTCACGCATTGCCGCCTGATCTGGCGCAAGGACAACATCATCGGCGTTGAGTTTCTTGAGCGCACCTGATGTGCTCGAGCCGCGCCCGCGGCTGAACGAATCCGGAGAGGTGGCTGAGTGGCTTAAGGCACCGCGTGCGGTACACGGGCAACCGTGTCGGAGGTTCGAATCCTTCCCCTCTCCGCCATCACCAAGCACCTGAAACGCCGCGCTCGTTTTTCCGAAACATCAGCGCCGGGAACGTGTGCCTCTCGTCGCGCCCGGCTCGATCGAGTCCGGATATACGCTGCGGTTTTGCGCAAGTCTCCAATTCGGCGCGCACGTCCCGTTCAGGCCGCCGGTGCTCGCCTGGCACTGCGCCATCGACGTGTAGTCACATTGCTCGATAGAGCCGCCCCACCCCTGAACGTAGGTCATGCAATAGGGATAGTCGGTGGCCTGCGCCGGAGCCTGACCCAAAAGGAACAGCCCAGCGAGTGCCAGCAAGATGCGGTGCGGATAGGTCATTCGATCCTCGATTCTTGTTTGGGCGGCATGAGACACCAAGGCGCTTCCTCGCTCAAGACGATAGCCAGTCCCCGCGATCACAGTTCAGCGAACCGGAAGCCTGATTTCGCATAACTTCCAGATCCCCTGCGCCGCGCGAAAGCCACCCCGATCCGCTTGATATGCCGGGTCCCTGCTGACAGCCCAATGGAAAACGCCGGGGAAAACACCGGGAAAACGCCATGGCATCGTCATGGAACGCCGTCGCCCTCTGTTTTGTTCTTTGCGGATTGATACCGGTGCCGGGTACACTGCTCGCGTGGTGCTTCCGGCCTGAAACCGGCGGACCATGGTTCTGCCCTGCCAAAGTCAGGAGAAGCCGTGAGTGATCCGGAGCAAGACAATCGCAAACGCAACCTGAAAATCGCCGAGAACGAGGCGACACGCGAACTCAAAAGCGACGTCCGCCTGACAACCTGGGCGATCGGTGTCGCGGTCGTCATCGGGTTGATCGTTCTTGCGCTCTTTCTGAAGCGATGAAGTCAGGCACGCCCGCACCCGCGCCTTCGCGCGATGCGAGCGGCGGCCTGAACCAATCCCGAGGCTATTTATCGAAGGTCATGTCCACGCATTTCATGACATCCGGCCCGACGCCGACGCTGAGGATGATGCATCCCTTCGCGCTGAGCTTGGAGCGGTCGCTGACCCAGATCGCGGACCCGCCGGAGCCGAAGAATGCATTCGTGTTCGGCGGCTCGGTTTCGGTCGCGTCGAATGCGTAGTCCGAATCTCCGGGAAATATACGGGCCTTCAATTTGCAGGAACCGTCGGTATCGACCTTGAGCACTTCCTTGTTGTCGCGGGTCACGCCGACGGTTACCTGGCATCGATAGAATTCGGATGTCCGTGAGTTGAAAATGTAAGCGAAGGACTTACAGTTGATGTTCTGGAGCTTGCCCGCGGTGAGGCCGCGACCGCAGGCTATCCGCTGGTTGCTGCTCAGCTTGATTTCGTCGGCCGCGCGGGCGTCCGTGACGCTGGAAAACGTAGTGAGAGCGAGAGCCGGCAAAAGTCCAAAAAAGAATCCGCGAAACTTCTTCATCGATTATCCCCTATTGCGCATGCCGCATCGCGGCGAAATCATGCCGGGCACCGCACGTCCGGCCCCGACTCTAATGCAGTTTGTACAGATAGGCTATCGGCCAGCCGGTTTCCTCAGTGCGCAAGGGCCTGCGCTCTCAAATGCTCCACGGCGCTCAGCAGGCGGCTTTGGCCCTGCTCGCCGATGGCCGCCTCACGCGCTTCCTGGATGGCGTCACCGAGCTTCGGAAGCGGGAGGTCCCCGTCGCATGTCGGTTTGACCAGGCGGTCGACAATCACGTTCCACTGCGCAAGACCGCTCTCGTAGGCGTCGCCGTGCCCCTTGATGAGGTTGGCGGTACGTACGATCGCAATGGTTGCATCGGGCTGTTTCACGAGGCTGCGGTCGACCATATGAAGCCACCGCTCAACCCACACGCGCTCCAGCTTGAATCGCTCGGAAAACGGTCGCGTGATCCGCAGGGCAGCAAGCCATCTCAGCTTGCGAAGTGAAAACCGGCTCGCAGAACTGAACCGTAGCTTGACCGACCGGTGTGTCAGCCGCGCCAGCCGCAGCCGCTGGAAAATATCCAGTGCGGGGCTCACTACCGCGGATGGAAGCATCCGGATCACCTCATCCCAGTGAAACCGCTCCACCCAGTCGGTCGACGATGCGTTGGGCTCGGCATTCACACCGCCGGCGTCGGCCAGCTTGAGCTGCGCCACGCGGATCGGATCCTCGAAGTGCATCCGGTCCGACAGGAGTTGCGCCAGTTCGGCAAGATTGGGCACGGTAACCCCGACCGGCCCGATATAACGGCCGATCCGGTCGAGATAGGCCAGCGCGTAATCGGGATCCTGGTAGTCGATCAGCGATTGAACGGCTTCGCTCACGATGGGAACGACGTCGGGCGGCAGGCGCGCCGACAGCCGCGCCAGCGCCGCGCGCGCCACTCGCGGATCGCGGGTCTCCTCACCGAAATAGCGTTCCTTGAGCAGCCGGAACGGTGACGGCGGGACTTTGACTCGTATTTTCATGACGAGGCCTGAGCACTGCTTTGGGCGAGTTGGGCCTCAAGCTTTCCGACATTCTGAAACAGGCGCGCGCTGACCAGCCGCAGGAAATAGAATCCGAACTCCGGATTCTGGACGTAAAGCTCCTGCACCTTTGAATAGGTCACGCTGAGCACCAGCCCGCCCTCGAGACATTCAAGGGTCTGGGTCCGCTTGTTGGATGGCGACAGCATTCCGAGTTCGCCGACAATGGCGCCAACCGGAAGCTCGATACCGGATTCGACCAGCCGGTAACGGCCGCTGACGATGTAGAACATCTCCTCGGCCTGTTCGTGCTTGTAGAACAGCACTTCGCCAGTCGCACACTTTCGCTCTGTCATGAACGGCTTCAGCCACGCCATCGACAGATCGCTGCTGACCGAGCGCTTGACCTCGCGAACCAGCAGCAGCATTTCCCGCAGCCGGTAGATATTGAGCGGCAGCAGGATCATGTGCAGCACCATCACGGGGTAGTGGTGGTTACCGATAGAAAACGCGATGAACACGACGTTGGTGAGAATGCCGAAGATGCGGAGCGGGATCATCGTTCGCATCGTGTAGCCCGCGACCACGAACGCGGACGCGATAAACCCGCCGGCTCCAGAAACGAGACCTGTCATATCCATGGGAATCGACCTGATGCTGAAGGATGTTTGACGCGTATTATGCCGTTCCGCGCCTTGCGGAACAACGGTTGTCACCTCTGACGCCGTTATTCAGGCGTCAATCTCGATATGACGCCCACCATGACCGGCGGATGATACCGGCAGCGCAGTGCACTGCGTTGCTCAAAGTTCGATGGACAGACCTTCGCTGGCGACGATGGTCCCTGCCCGCGCCTTTGCGGCGGCCGCAGCTATGCGATCCATCTCGTCGTCGTCATGCTCGGGGTCGTGATGAAACAGGCAGAGCGTCCCGGCGCCCGCCTCATCGGCAAGCTGGACCGCCTGTTGCCAGCTCGAATGCCCCCAGCCGACGTGTTCCGGCAATTCCTCGTCCGTGTATGTCGTGTCGATGACGACAAGCGCCGCGTCCTTTGCGAGAGCGAGCAAGGCCGGATCGATCGAGCTCCCGCTCAGCTCGGTGTCGGTGATGTAGGCAAAGACACGGCCGCCGAACTCCACACGGTAGCCGGTCGCGCCGCCGGGATGATTGAGCGCCGCAGTTTGGACCTTGATCCCGGGCCGCGGAGAGAGCGTCTCGCCGGGTACAAAATCGGTAAACTCGATGGCGCCCTGCGCGGTTCCGATCTCGATCGGAAACAGCGGATAGCTCATCAGCTTCCGCACCGTTTCCTTGATCCCGCCGGCGGGCTGCAGATTTCCCGCCCACAACCGGAGCCGGCTGCCGCTATCGAAGACCGGCGTAAAAAACGGAAGGCCAATAATGTGATCGATGTGCGAGTGGCTCAAAAACAAATCGAGGTCCGTCCGCGCGGCCTCTTCGCTCAGCGCGTTGCCGAGCAGACGAAGCCCCGATCCGGCATCGAATACAAGGCGATGGTCGCCGCACTTTACCTCAACGCATGACGTATTGCCGCCGTAGCGCACGGTGTTGGGGCCTGGACACGGAATGCTCCCACGAACACCCCAGAACCGCACAGACATTGTGGTCGACATGAAAAAACTCAATGAATCTTTCGCGAGAATTGCACGCGGCGGTCATACTCACCAGCATGATACCGTGCAGCGGTCATCAAAAAAATGGCTTGCCAGACGGTCATGTGGACGGTAGCGGCGGCCTTTCGCCTCATTCTATTTGGTTGTCAGGGCAACGACACCGTTCCAGTCGTCCGGCGGCGGAGTTTTGCGGAATGTTTCGATCCGCTCGGAATAGAGGTCATAGAGCACGCTGAAGCTCCGCGCTTCGTCGGCAGTGCGGCCCTTCGCGATTGCAGCGAGAGCGCCGTCCCAATCGCGGCTGCGGTAGTGGCCCAGCATCTCGATGTTGAGGTTGCGCAGGCGCTGAAACGGCCCCGATTTGGCAACATCTTCCCGCCCGACGATCGCATAAATCACCTCGGGCTCCTTCTTGCCCTTCACGGTGATGAAATCGATTTCGAGGATCGCGAACTTGTCCTTTGCCGCCAGCGCCGTCGCCGATCCCGCGATGATCGGCACCCCGTAGGACTTCGACTGCCCCTCAAGCCGCGAGGCCAGGTTCACGCTGTCACCCAGCACCGAATAGTCGAATCGCAGGTTGGACCCCATGTTACCGACCACGCAGGTCCCGGTATTCAGACCGATGCCGACACGCATCGGAATGAACGGCTTGCCAGCCTCATTTGCCTCGCGCTCACGTTCAACATTCAGCGCCTCGATGCGGTCGATCATGTCGAGCGCTGCATTGCACGCGTTGATCTGATGTTGCTGATCGCTCAACGGCGCGTTCCAGAACGCCCTGGTGGCGTCGCCCATGTACTTGTCGATAGTGCCCTTGCGATCGAGGATCGCATTGGTGAGCGGTGTCAGGAACCGGTTCATCAGCGATGTCAGGCCTTGCGGATCCCGCTTGAACTGCTCTGAGATGGCAGTGAAGCCGCGCACGTCGCTGAACATGATGGTCATGTCCCGCTCCTCGCCGCCGAGCACGAGCTTCTCCGGCGACTGCGCCAGCTGTTCAACCAGCGCCGGCGACAGGTACTGTCCGAAGGCCGAACGGATACGGCGGCGCTGCGCCTGTTCGCGAAAGTAGCTGCTGAACACCAGCACCAGATAGATCGCGGTGCTCGCGATCAGCGGAAACGTGAAATCGATCAGCAGCCGGTGCTCTGCGAAGAAGTACCAGGACGTCGCCACCATGATGCTGACAATGACGGCGCCGAACACCAGCAGCGAGATGGCGCTGAGGATCGGCGCGAGCCAGATAATCGCGATTCCGAACAGGATCGCGGCCAGCACCTCCGCGCCGATCGCATAGTTCGGCTGCGACAGCACCGAGCGGGTCAGCGCGCTCTCCAGCACCTGCGCGTGAACCTCGACGCCCGGCATCACCGGATCAAGCGGTGTGGTCTTCACGTCCAGCAATCCGACAGCCGAGGTGCCGATCAGGATCAACTTGCGCGAAATCTGATCGGGACCGACCACACCGTCCAGCACATCGGCTGCCGATACATAACGCGCCGCATCGTGTTTCGCGAAATGCACCCAAAGCTGGCCGTTGCGATCGGTGGGGACTTCAAATCCGGGCACCGCCACGCTCTTCACGCCAGCCTCGTCCGACTTGATGAGGATGGTGTCGGACTTGGTGACGATACGCAGCATCTCGAACGTCAGCGAGGGCATCAATTCGCCCTGCGCCAGCATGACCATCGGGACGCGGCGGACGATACCGTCGCGCTCGGTGCGGATCGTGAACAGGCCGCGCCCGGGAGCGGCCTCCTCAAGCACCGGAATATTCCGCAGCAGCCCCGGGAATTGCAGCAGGAACGGCCGTGGGTCGCCGCCCAGCGTCGCAAGTCCCGTGAGGGGTAACTTCAGCTCAGGCTGCGGCACAAACCTCGGCAGGCCGGATTCGCCGAGGACCGCAGGTGATTTCCGCAGCACGTCGGCGAGCACCTGATCGTTGCTGGGCAGCGCCCGCAACTTCGTCCGGCTCTCCTCATCAAGATCGCGAAACGCGTCCGCAGCCACCCCCGGCGAAAGCCGGTCCTGCTCCGCGAAGACGATATCGAAGGCAATTGCGGCGGCGCCGAGATCGGTCAGCCGCTGAACAAGGTCGGCGACGCGCGTGCGCGGCCACGGCCATTGCCCGAACTTGGCGAGGCTTTTCTCGTCGATGTCGATAATGACGACGGGGCGCTGCGTGGTCTCGCGCGGCTTGAGGATTTGATATCCATCGAAGGTGCGGACACGCAACTCTTCGAGCGGGATCGGATCGGCAATGCGAACACCGAGCATCGCGATCAGAAGCAAAAGACACAACAGCCGCGCGTAGCCGAACAGCTTCGCATAACGCCTGATACGCGCGAGAAAACGCACCGCCGATTTCATTACCGCCCGCACCATGCCGCTAGCCGATACCCGTCATTTTTCCCGGAATGCACGCATGAGCTGGTCGCTGAACGGCTTCGCGAGATAGGATATCATGGTGCGCTCGCCCGTCTGCACAAAAGCCTCGACCGGCATGCCGGGCATCAGCCTGACATCCCCGAGCCGCGCCACTTCTGCCGGCGGCAGCGAGACGCGGACGGTGTAATAGCTCTGGCCAGTGCGCTGGTCGATCGTAGTGTCCGGCGAAATCCGGCTGATGGTGCCGTTCAGTTCCGGCGTGGTGCGCTGATTGAAGGCTGACAGCCGGAGCAGCGTCTTCTGGCCGATCCGCAACTGATCGATGTCCTGCGGATTGACCTTGGCCTCGACGGACAGATTGTCGGAGTCCGGCACGATCAGCATGACCGCATCGCCGGCGGTGATGACACCGCCGACGGTGTGGACCGTCGACTGAAGCACCATGCCGTCCTGCGGGGCGCGAATATCGATGCGGCGCAGCTGATCCTCGGCCGTCACCTTGCGTTCGACGAACTCGCCGATCTTGTCGTTGATCTCGCGCATCTCCTTGGAGACCTCGCTGGAGAGATCCTTGTCGATCTGGATGATCTGTAGTTCGATCTCCGTGATTTTGCCCTTGGCCTGCGCCTTCTGGGCGACGAATTGCGCACGGTCGCCGTCGAGCCGTGCTGCGTCCCGCTCAAGAACGGTCAGCCGTGAAATCTGCACAAGGTTCTTGGCGAACAGATCGCGGACGCCAACAAGCTCCTTCTGGATGAGTTCAATCTCGCGCGACTTGGCGTTCTCCTGCGCCTCAAGGCCGCCGATCTCCTCCTTGAGCTGGGCGATACGCTCCTTGAGCTGGGCCTTCTGGTTGACCCGACCGGATGAGCGCACCTGAAACAGCTTGACCTCGTTGCCGATCAGCGACCGAACATCCGGATTGGCGAACGATTCCATCAGCTCTGGCGGAAAAGTAATGCGTTCTGCGCCATCCTGCTCCGCCAGCAATCGTGCCCGGCGCGCCCACAATCCGTCCAGGCCTTTGGTGACAATGGCAAGACTTGCCTTGGTCACCGTGTCGTCGAGGCGAACCACGACGTCACCGGCCTTGACGCGGTCGCCGTCGCGCGCCCTCACCTCGCCGACGACACCGCCTGTCGGGTGCTGCACTTTCTTGACGTTGGAATCGACCACGATGGAGCCGGGCGCGATCAGCGCGCCGGATATCTGCGCGGTCGAGGCCCAGCCGCCGATGCCGCATGTCAGCAGCGTGACGACGACAAGTCCCACGATCAAATGAAAACGGATGGACCTGCGCGATCCCGGCTGATCGAGGCTCTTGAAGATCGAGAGGCGTTCGAGCGGTGAAAACAAGGCGGTGAAGATGCGGCGCACAATGTTTTCTGTTCTGGCGAGGGGCGGCTTGCTCATGGTTGGCCTCCTCCTCCCTTGTCCGACACGATCTTGATGGCGGGCGGGGCCGCGACAGGGCGCTGCAGCACCTGGCCGAGGACAGCCTCCTTTGGTCCGAATGCCTGAACCCGCCCGTCCTTCAAGACCAGAACGAGATCGACGCTCTCGATGCCGATCGGGCGATGGGCGACCACGACAACAACGCCGCCCCGCGCGCGGACCGCAAGGATGGCCTTGTTCAGCGCCACATCGCCTTCGCTGTCGAGGTTGGAATTCGGCTCATCCAGCACCACGAGAAACGGATTGCCGTAGAGCGCCCGCGCCAGCGCGATCCGCTGGGCCTGTCCGGCCGACAGCACGCTGCCCTGATCGCCGATCTGGGTATCATAGCCGTCCTTCATGCCGATGATCAGGTCGTGGACGCGGGCTTCCCGGGCAGCCGCAATAATATTATCCGGCGACGCATCGTCCTCGAAGCGCGAAATGTTCTGGGCGATGGTGCCGGCGAACAGCTCCACGTCCTGCGGCAGGTAGCCGATATGGCGGCCGAGGATTTCCGGCGACCATTGGTCGAGCGCTGCGCCGTCGAGCCGCACCTTGCCGCGGAGCGGCTGCCAGACGCCGACCAGCGCCCGCACCAGCGAGGATTTGCCCGATCCGCTGGGACCGATGATGCCGACGCCCTGCCCCGCCTCAAGTGCGAACGTGATGTCCTGCCCCACCACCTTCTGTTCGCCCGGGGGGGCGATGGTGAGCGCCTCGACGGAGACCTTGTTGGCCGGGGTTTCAAGCAGGGTCGGAGCGCTTTGTTCCGGCAGCATGCCCAGCAGCCGGTTGAGCCGGTGCCAGCTTTGCCGGGCGGCCACGAAACCCTTCCAGTGTGCAATCGCGAGATCGACCGGCGCCAGCGCCCGGGCGCTGAGGATCGACCCGGCAATGATGATGCCCGCGGTCGCCTGCTGGTTGATGACCAGATAGGCGCCGACGCCGAGCACGGCGGATTGCAGCATCATGCGCATCACCTTGGCGATGGCGCCGAGCCCGCCCGCGACGTCGCTGGCCCGCTGGTTGCTCGCGAGGTAGTCGCGGTTGGACTCCTCCCATTGCCTGCCGACACGGCCCGCCATGCCCATCGCGGCCAGCACCTCGGCATTGCGGCGGCTCGCCAGCGCAAGGTCCTGCCGGCGCATCGCCAGGCCCGTGGAGCGCTTCATGGGGTCGTTGGTCAGGTATTCGGTCAGGATGGTCAGCGCGATCAGGAGAATGGCGCCGACCAGCGCGGTCACGCCGATCAGGGGATGGAAGGCGAAACAGATCGCGAGATAGAGCGGCAGCCACGGCAGATCGAACAGCGCGCCCGGCCCCATGCCCGAGAGGAACGACCGGACGTTGTCGAGATCGCGCAGCGGCTGAAGGCCCTCGCTGCGGTTACCCACGAGCAGCGGCATCCGCACGACGATGTCATAGACGCGACGGCTGAGCATTTCGTCCAGCGTCGATCCGATCCGGATCAGGATACGGCCGCGGATCAGATCGAGGATGCCCTGAACGACGTAGAGACCGCCCGCCAGCACGATCAGGCCAACAAGCGTCGGAATGCTGCGGCTCGGCAGCACCCGGTCATAGACCTCGAGCATGAAGAAGGAGCCGGTCAGGTAGAGAATGTTGATGACAAAGCTCATCACGCCGACGCCGATGAACGCGCTGCGGCAGGCGCGAAGCGCCACGCCCAGTTCGGAACGGGGCGAATGAGCCTGACCTGATGTCTTAGCGGACTGCATCGATACCTGGCTTGCCGGCTGCTGTCAGAACGCCAATCTGCGGTTCTTGAATCGTGCGCGGCGACCGGTCCATCATGCCATGACACGGGTGGGGATTGCAGCCGGAAACATGATCGAAGTTAACGTTTCCGCCCCTCCCACGCATCAGGCGTGGAGGATGAAATCGCTCGCATTCAGCGCTGTAACACCCTTCAGGAGCAAGGTGTCCGTGGTGCCGTTGAGATGGAGCAGCGTATTGCCGCCGGTATGATCGGCCTGGGCCAACAGGGCCGTCAGCGCCGAAGCATCAATGGATGAGATTGCCTGGAAGTCGATCTTGTCGGTGCCATGCGTGAAGTTCAGGACCGTGTCCTGACCGGAATGCGCAGTGAACACAAACTGGTCCATCCCGGAGCCGCCAATCAAAACATCCTTTTGATTGGCATTTTCAGCCAGGACCAACGGACTTGATCCGCTTTGCCGGAAAACAAAGTTGACGACGTCGAACGCGCCCTGATTGTCCGTCACAGTCAGCGTGCCATGGCCGATCGGCGAGTTATCCGTGGGCGTATAGACCATGTCGTTTTGAAGCGCAGAGTTGATCGCTGAAATACTACCCGTTGAGATGTGCGGCGCGATCGACCCGTGATCGGCGGTCGTTGTAAGCGTGAACTGGCCGCTTCCACCGTCGTCCACATCCGACACGGACAGTCCTGAAACCTTTGTCGCGCCAGATCCTTGCGGCGTCAGGGTGATGTTGGCCGTCGATATGACTGGCGCGTCATTGGTGCCATTGATGGTGATCGTTTCGGTCTGATTGACCGTCGCGCCCTGCGCATCGGTCACGTCGTAGGACACCTTGATCGTGGTATGCTGGCCGACCGCAAGATGATTGAACGTAGCGTTCGTGGGATCGATAGTCAGCGTGTGACCGTCGGCACCCAGCGAGAGCCCTGCCGGTATCGTTGACGAGGTGGCCCCGCTGTCGACCTTGTAGGTGACGTCGGTGACGTGAAGCGTCGCGGTCTCGCCGTCATCGAGGTCGGATGCACCGAGCAGCAGGTTCTTCGTGAATGCCGCCGCGCCTTCGCTCGCGGTGTCGGTCAACGCGGCAGCAACAGTCGGGGTATCGTTCGTGCCGTTGATCGTGATGGTCTCGGTCTGGTGAACAGTGAGACCTAGAGCGTCCTTGACGTCGTAGGACACCTCAATCGTGGTATGTGCGCCGACAGCAAGATGATTGAACGACGGATCGGCGGGATTCACGCTCAGTGTGTTGCCAGACAACGAAATGCCCGCGGGGGCCGTACCCGAGGCTATCCCGGCACCGACCTTGTAGCTGACGTTTGCGACGGACAGCATATCGCCCTGATCGGCGTCCGTAGCGTTCAACAGCAGATTATTGGTGAAGGCTGGGCCGCCTTCGCTCGCCGTATCGGATAGCGCCGCGGATACGGTCGGCGTGTCGTTCGCGCCGGTAATGTTCACTGTAAACGTGGCCGTGCCGCTCGCGCCATGGGCGTCGGTCGTTTGTACCGTGAAGGTGTCCGTATAGTTGCCGGCGTTCAGCGCGTTGATCGCAGCCGCGTTCGGGACGTAGCTGTACGTGCCGTCACTGTTGACGGTCAGCGAGCCGTAACTGCCAGCTACAGCCACCGCGCTCACATAGGTCGCGCCGTTCAATACGGCGTATGTCAGCCCGCTCGTCTCGCCGTGATCGACATCGTTGCCAACGAGCGCGCCGTTCAGGGTGGCGAAGGTATCGGCCGCAGCCGTATCGACAAGCGTTGGCGTAGTAACCGATGCAAGTGTCGGCGCATCGTTGGTACCGGTGATCGTGATGTCGAAGGTCGCGGGCGTGGTGCCGCCGTCGCCATCGCTAACGGTGACCGTGTAGGTCAGCGTGATGGTTTCGCCGTAAGCCAGATAATCGAACGCCGTCGAGGGAGCGGAAAATCCGAGATCCACCGATCCATTCGCCGCGCCAGCAGCCTTGGCCGTTGTGATCGGCGTCACGAGTGCGATCAGCTGCGCCGGTGTCAGCGAAAGTCCCGTCGTCACGCCTGCCGTGGTCACGGCGGTAATCAACGCGGTGTGGCCCACATCGCTGAGATCGACATCGCCAAACGTCACATGGATCGGCGACGCCAGCGTGAGTGCGTTGGTGTCCGTCTGTTCATTCAACGACGTGGCGGCAATCGCATCGATGACAGGCGCGTCATTCGTGCCGGTGATCGTGACGTCGAAGGTCGCGGGCGCGGTGCCGCCGTCGCCATCGCTGACGGTGACCGTGTAGGTCAGCTTGATGGTCTCCCCGGACGCCAGATAGTTGAAGGCCGTCGAGGGAGCGGAAAATCCGAGATCGACTGAACCGGTCGAAGAGCCGGCCGCCTTGGCCGTCGCAATCGGCGTCACCAGCGCGATCAGCTGCGCCGGTGTCAGCGAAAGTCCCGTCGTCACGCCTGTCGTGGTCACGGCGGTGATCAACGCGGTGTGGCCCACATCGCTGAGATCGACATCGCCGAACGTCACATGGATCGGCGACGCCAGCGTGAGTGCACTGGTGTCAGTCTGTTCATTCAACGACGTGGCGGCAATCGCATCGATAACGGGCGCGTCGTTGGTGCCTGTGATCGTGATCGTCACCGTCTGAGTGACGAGGGCACCGTGCTCGTCGGTGATCGTGACGGTGTAGACCTGAGTAATGGTCTGACCTTCGGCCAGCGACTGCAGGGTTGGATCGTTGTCGTCCAACGTGAAGTGCCAGCCGACAGTTCCGGTATTGATGGTATCCGCTTCGTTCTCCACCACCGGACCGATAGTGAAAGTACCGATGTGCGCGTTCGGTCCAAAGCCAGGCAAGCTGGGGTTGGAGGTCGGGTTCAGGGTCGAGCCCGAGGTCGATGATGTGAACACGACTCCGGCCTGATGGCCGTCGGACAGATCGACGTCCCGGAACGTGATCGTTCCATTCTTTACAATCGCATGGTCAGCGGTGACGAGCGTGTCTTCTTTGACTGCGCCGACGATGTCCGACAGTGAAAGAACGATCGTCGGCGCGCCATTGTCGTTCGGCACATCGTTGTCGCCCGTGATCGTGATCGGAATGATCACGTTGGCAACGTCCGGCCCCGACCGCGACGTGACCTGAATCATGAAGGTCACACTCTCGCCATCGCCCAGGAAATTGAAACCCAGCCGATCGAACGTGATGACGCCTGTATTCTGGTCGATGTGCAGGAATTGCGAGAGAAAACCCGCGCTGAGATTCGGGTTGGTGCTGACGGCGCTCTTGATGATCGCGCTGCCTGCCACGAACGGAGTCGCGGTGTCGTAGAACGGCGCATTGCCGATGTCGGGATCGTCGATATGAACGAGATCCGAGATCTTGAAAGATTCAACCGTCGAAACGAACGTCTGCTCTGACAGGATCGACGATGCCGAGAACTGCGCCTTGGTGTTGTAGAAAATCCTGTTCTGGTAGGTCGTGATCCCGGTCAGCGGATCGGTCACGGCAAAACGCAATTCGATCTGCGTCAGAAATGTTTGCTTATTGCCGGAGTTGGTCGTGAACAGAATTTCGGCGAGGTTGTTGCCGCTGGTGTTCGATCCGAACTTGGGCAGCTTCGGATTGGAATCGTCCGGATTGTAGTTCGGAAAATAGAGCTGGAAGACCTGCTGGATGATGGCCTTCTCGGCCTGCTGGTCGGCAAGCGTCTTGAGCTGCTCGATCGCGGTCGGAGGCTGACCGATGCCGAGGCTCGACACGAAGGTCACCTGCCCGGCCTGTGACACGGTGCCGATCAATTGGCCGGTGACCTTGTCATAGAGATTGTAGGAGCCGGTGTGCCCGTCCGGCTCGACGAGGACCGAGAATTTTGTAGGGCCGTCGTTCGCGCCAATCTCGACCAGCACTGCCGTGCCGCGAATGCCCATCGTGGCAACCGGTGTTTCGACGCGCATGTTGCCGTTCTTGGCGGTCTGGCCGGCGACGAAGGTGACGGTGCCCTGAACAAGGCTCATCAGCGACGAATTCGACGATCCGTTCGGATCGAAGATCATCTCGTTGAGAACCATGCGTGCGTTCGAGGTCATGCCGAACGCGCTGCCGTCAACGAAGGTCATGCCGATCGAGGAATTCGATCCGGTCTGGACCACATCGCCCTTCTGCACGGCGGCGCCGATCTGCAGTTCAACGGAGACGCCGTTCCGGATCACGGATGCGCTGCCGGACATCTTCAAGACGGTACCGATCACCGCGCCTGCAGCAGGTGCTGCTGTTGCCTGAGCGTAGTGAACGTGTCCGGTCAATGCATCGACGATATGACCGCCGAGCGTCGCGCCGTCTTTCGTCGACAGGGCGGGTCGCGTTTCACCCTTGAAGTAATTGCCGACGACGAATTTCTGGTTGTTGCCTGAAATGATCAGGTCGCTGCCGATCCGGGTATAGTCGCCGGAAAACAGCAGATGTGCATCAGGAACGACAACATGGCTGTCGGATGCGTGGTGCTGGACGAAGCCTGGCTTTGAATCGAATGCAAAGCGCTCGCCACCCAGTGATACCGGGGAGTCGTGCGAAAATTCGGAATCAAATGGTCCGGCGAAATTCAAACCCTGCCCGCCCGTATCAAAAATTTTATTGTTAAGAAATTGAGAATTCGCAATTCATAGCATCAAAGGCCGCAACCCCATAGAGGATTGAACTAAACGGCTTGGTTTTACATGCCTCCGTTAAGTACAATGACGGGATCATGACGTGGTCGTTCAGGCGTTACTTTCTAAGTCTATGAAATAGAACTGATATTCTATGCTGTCCCGCACCATCAAACTCAATTAACAGGGCATATTCAAGCCTAGAGACCAAACGGCCGGCTGAAGAATGATTTGCCGAAACTCAATCTATACTTCAAATCTCGCGCGATAAACTCAAGCATCTAATCAGCCGCACACCCAATTACCTTGGATATGCGATGTTTAGCATCCGGAGGCTTGCGCGTTAGCCCTATCTACAATTTTAGACAATGTCGTCAACATTAGTTCCGCATATTTGAATCCAGTTGGCGGATTTGTCCCGCGTTTAAGCCGCCGAAAAGGGGACCCGCCCTACTCCTTGTGACGAAATGATCTGGCCACGAGCACGCATACCTTTGCGGGCCGATGTCCGGACAAGGGGCGTCACATGTCGGCTTTCAGTGCAGCGCGCGCGGGCGCGATAGCGTTTATCTGTATTTTCAGCATGTTGGGCGCCCCCGCGCATGCGGCAGCGTATGCCTTGCGCGAGAGTCCGATCGGTGCCGAGGCAGCCCCCGCACCCGCCCCTGCAGAGCCTTTCGGGCTTTCGACCTCCGCCCTGACCGAAGGCCCCCTTCGCGCCAAATGGCTGGCAGTCGAGCGCGCCATAGCGGCCGAGGCGGATGTCATCGCCGGCTGTACCAGCGATCCCGGACATTGCACCTCCCAGCCAGCGCATCGATTCCTCGAAATCGTCAACGCCGCCGCTGGCCGCGAGGGGCTCGCGCGTCTGGGCGAAATCAACCGCGCGATCAATCTCGCCATCCGGCCGGTCAGTGACCGCGCGCAGTACGGTGTGGAGGACCACTGGTCCTCACCGCTGGCCACTCTGGCGGCGGGAGCCGGCGACTGCGAGGACTACGCAATCGCAAAGCTGGTTGCGCTGCGCGCTGCCGGCGTCGCGGCGGAGGACCTCCGCCTCGTTATCATTCGCGAGAACGCGACCGGCGATGACCATGCCGTGGTCGCGGCGCGGTCCGGCGGTCATTGGCGCGTGCTGGACAACCGCACGTTCCTGATGATCGAGGACAACGGATTCGGCAAATACCGGCCGCTGTTTGCAATCGACGCGGACGGCGCAAAACGCTTTGAACAGCCGATGTATGCGAATGCTGCACCGATCACGCAGTCCCGCCCCGCCGAGATCGAGACGCGCAATCCCGTCGTCGATGTCGGCGCAACGGCGGTCGGATCGAACACGGCGACTGTAGCGTTCGACGAGTTCTGTATGACGCTTGCACTGTAAGGCAACGCACAAGGTTCGGCCGGATTGACTCTCGGTCCGATCGATTCACCTGACGTCGATCGCTCAGGTTTTGGCGATGCTCTGGATGGTCGCGACAAACAGCAACGCCGCGAGGGTGACGAGCACCCATCCCGGGTTGTCGCACAGGACCGCTCCTTGAACACAGACCTGGTCGGCTAATGGCCAGCCGCGGTTCCGTGTTGCACCTGCGAGCAGGAAAATACCGCCCGCGCCGGAAATTGCGAGAATGAGCTGACGCATGGATAAACTCCTTTCCGCCGCCCATGTTCGGCGCGAAGGAGTGAATCAATGCTTGTTCCGACCGATGAAACATCGGTCCTTCACGTAAAATTCAGCCGGGTTTGCCGACCGCCGCTTGGTCAAACGCCGCTGTAATGGCGGCAAACCGTCCCTCAACCTCGCTGCGCATGTCGGGATGCGTAAAGACGTAAAGCTCATTCGCGCGGATCGCGGCGACCACGCGCGCCGCGACGTCCGACGGATCAATCCCGGACTGAATGAGTTCCGCAATCTGGGCGACCAGCGCAGCGGTCGGGCTTGCGGGATCGAGCGTTTGCGTCGGGCCGTACTGTTCGGGCCGATTTCGTCCGCTCTCGCCGATACGGGTGCGGACAAATCCTGGGCACAGCACGCTGACGCCGATTCCGAACGGTGCCAGTTGCGGCGCGAGCCCTTCCGACATACCGACCACAGCGAACTTGCTCGCGGTGTAAGGACTGAAACCGAGCGCGCTCTGCATCCCGGCCATCGATGCGGTGTTGACGATGTGGCCGCCTTCGCCGTGCGCGCGCATGTGCGGAAGAAACGCCCGGATGCCGTGGACGACGCCCATCAGGTTGACGTCGAGCACCCATCGCCAGCTATCGAGCGCGATGTCCTCGATGCCGCCGCCCGCGGCAACGCCGGCGTTGTTGCAAATCACATGGATGTTTCCGAATGCATCGAACGATGCCTTGGCCGCGCGCTCGACGCTGGCCGCATCGGTCACATCGCAGTCAATGCCACGGACATCCGGACCGACGTTGTGCAGGCTTTTGACCGCGGCTTCCAATGCCTCGGTCTCGATATCCGCAAGCATGACTTTCATGCCCGCCTCCGCAAAGGCCCGCCCGAGCGCGAATCCGATGCCGCTCGCTCCGCCCGTGACGAATGCAGTCTTGCCGGCAAGATCGCGCATATTTCCCCCGCGATTTTTCTATCGAAGCCGATCATGTCATAATCGGGTGAGCTAAAACCAGCGTGATCACCGAAGCCGGATCGCAAGTGATCGCCACCCGCAAATATCGCCGCTCGTGCGGCGTCTTAAAATGGACACGCGCGCGCGTCTTAATTTGTTTTTACGCCTTCGTGCCGGTGGAACTGCCAACACACCGGCCGATTTATCGCGGAAGGGATTTGCCGATGGCGACACGCATACAGCGACTCGCGGAATTTGACGGCAATGGTGAACCGTCACCTGAAGAGGCGGTTCAGGTTCTTTGTGAAGACAAGAGTGGAACCTATCAGTTGCCATTCGCTTGCCGCCGCATCAACGGCGAATGGCGTAACAGCGAATCCGGAAGCCTCGTTGAAGCAATGGTCGTTGGGTGGCGGCGGCCCAGAGCGACATGATCCGAAAGATCATGTCCCCGGAAATCTGACGATTACTTTTTCGCCTTTGAGGCGGCGTACCGCGCCTTGGTCTCGGCATTCATCGGATAGAGGCCCGGCAGTTCTGCGCCGTTGTTGACCTCGTTGACGATCCAGCCCTCCATCGCCTCCTGCTCCGGACCTTCGGTCAGGATCAGTTCGAGGAAGGCCTGCGGGATCAGCACCGCTCCGTCCTGATCGGCCACAATGACGTCATCGGGGAACACGGCAACCCCGCCGCATCCGATCGGCTCGCCCCAATTGACGAACGTCAATCCAGCAACCGACGGCGGTGCAGAAGCGCCATCGCACCACACCGGCAGGCCCGTGCCGAGCACGCCTTCGAGATCGCGCACCACGCCATCCGTCACCAGAGCGGTGACGCCGCGCTTGGCCATCCGCGCGCACAGGATGTCGCCGAAAATTCCGGCGTCGGTAATTCCCATCGCATCGACCACGGCAATGCAGCCCGCCGGCATCGCTTCGATGGCGGTACGGGTCGAAATCGGCTTCGACCACGATTCCGGCGTCGCGAGATCTTCACGCGCCGGGACAAACCGCAGGGTGAAAGCCGGACCGACCAGACGCTCCTGCCCCGGACGCAGCGGACGCGACCCGCGCAGCCAGACATTGCGAAGCCCCTTCTTGAGAAGAATGGTCGTGATGGTGGCGGTCGTGATCTTCTTGAGCGTTGCGACGGCTTCGGGCGAGAGCGACATGAGGCGGACTCCGATGAGGTGGCCACGCCTTGTTGCGAAAGCCAGGCAGCGCGTCAAGGCGACAATCGCGTGAGCGGTAATCCCCGCTTATGCGCTGCGATAACGCCAACTTATTTGCCATTTGGACGCCAGTGTCGGACAAATGGCGACCGATCCTTCAGATTTCCGGCCCGTCAATGACCGCCTCGCCCCGCATCCTCCCGTCCGGAGATACTGCCCTGACGGTCGAGTTCGGGCGCAGCATCGATCCGGCAATCAACCGGCAGGTTCTGGCGCTTGACCGCAGCGTCGCGAGCGAGGCTGTGACCGGCGTGCTGGAGACGGTTCCGACCTACCGTTCGCTTCTGGTCCACTACGATCCGCTGCTGGTCGGTTACGCAGCATTGTCGGAAAAGCTGCTCGCGCTGGCGCAGCGACCTGTTCCCGCCGAAACCGGCGTGCGGCGCTGGCGCGTTCCTGTGGTCTATGGCGGCGACTACGGCATCGATCTCGACGATGTCGCGCGCGCGCACAACATCTCGACATCCGACGTGATCGCGAAGCATACCGGCAGCGAGTACCGCGTGGCGATGATCGGTTTCACGCCCGGCTTCGCCTATCTGAGCGGCCTCGATCCCGCCATTGCAACGCCGCGCCGCGAAAGTCCGAGGACGCATACGCCGCCCGGCACCATATCCATCGGCGGCGTGCAGGCCTGCGTGCAATGCCTGGCCGCGCCGAGCGGTTGGCATCTCTTGGGACGAACGCCGGTCCGCACCTTTCATCCGCAACGCGATCCGGTGTTCCTGATGGAGCCCGGCGATGCCGTGATCTTCCATGCCATCGCGGCCAGCGAATTCGCCGCGCTCGATCGCGCGGCTGAGCGCGGCGAGACCGTCGCCGAATTGATCGCGTCATGAGCAAGCTCGTCGTCGTCACAACAGGACCCGCGACGTCGGTTCAGGATGCCGGGCGCTTCGGCGCGCAACGCTATGGCCTCACCACCAGCGGCGCGATGGATCGCGTGTCGCTGGCAATGGCCAATTGCCTTGCGGGGAATGCGCCGTTCGCCGCAGCGATTGAAATCGGACCATTCGGCGCGTCGTTCACGGCACGCAACGGCGCGGTCCGTGTGGCTCTCTCAGGTGCGGCGCGTGTTGCGGACATCGCAGGATCGCCGCTGCTGTTGAATGAAACCGCACTGATCGCGGAAGGCGAAACGCTCAAGCTCGGCGCCGCGCGCAACAGCATGTTCAGCTATCTCGCGATCGAGGGCGGCATCGCGGGCGAACCCGTGTTCGGGAGTTTGTCGGTGAACGCGCGTGCCGATCTAGGCAGCCCCTTCCCGCGGCCGCTACAGGACGGCGATGCACTGGACGTCGGGACCGCACAGGTCGCTCCCTATGAGCGCGCGCTGGACACGTTCGATACGCCGCAGTCGCCGATCCGCGTCGTCATGGGGCCACAGGATGACGAGTTCGGCGCGGCGTGCGATGTGTTTCTCAACAGCGAATGGCGCATCTCCGCCACCAGCGACCGCATGGGCTATCGGCTCGAAGGTCCGAAAGTGGTTCATCCTGGCGGGCACAACATCGTCTCCGACGGCGCGGTACACGGCAGCATCCAGGTGCCCGGCAACGGCCAGCCCATCGTTTTGATGGCGGATCACGGCACGACCGGCGGCTATCCCAAGATCGCGACGGTGATCAGCGCCGACCTCGGACGGTTTGCGCAGATGCCGTCAGGCGCGATCATCCGCTTCAAGGCGATCAGCGTCGAGGACGCGCAGACCGAAGCGCGCAACCTGGCTGAGTTCATGCACGCTCTGCCCGGCCGCATTCACGCGGCTGGCGGATCGAGCCTCAATCTTGTCGAACTGCAGAAGGCGAATGTTGCAGGCGTCGCCGTGAATGCTATCGACGAGCCATAGCGTTTTCAAGCGAAGCATGCCCTCGGGTTTGACCCGGGGGTGGGAACCGGTTCGCGTCAAGAAAACGCGTCAAAGTAAAACGAACCTTAGCGAGGCGTATCCATGACCATCGACCTCAACAGTGATCTCGGCGAAGGTTTCGGCACATGGGACATGGGCAACGACGACGCGATGCTGGGCCTCGCCAGCAGCGTCAACGTCGCCTGCGGATTCCATGCCGGCGATTCCGACATCATGCTCAAGACCGCAAAGCTTGCGAAGGAGCGTGGCGTCAGCATCGGCGCGCATCCCGGTTACCGCGACCTGCACGGCTTCGGACGCCGGCCGGTCCCCGGACTAAAATCATCAGAGATCGAAACCATGGTCGCCTACCAGATCGGCGCGTTGCAGGCGGTCGCCGCGCTGGCCGGTCACAAGGTCACCCACGTCAAGGCGCATGGCGCGCTCTCCAATGTCGGGTGTGTCGACGACATGACGGCGCGCGCCATCGCCGCTGCGATCAAGGCCGTCGATCCGAATTTGTATTTCGTGGTGCTGCCGAACACCGCGCTGGTCCGCGCCGGCGAAGCCGCCGGGCTGAAACTGATCTATGAGGTGTTCGCCGACCGCGCCTACGAGGACGACGCGCAGCTCGTGGCGCGCAGCAAGCCCGGATCGGTGCTGCACGATCCGGCGCAGATCGCGCAGCGCGTGGTGCGCATGGTGCAGGACAACGCCATTACCGCAGCATCTGGCAAAATCATCCCGGTGAAGATCGATACCGTCTGCATCCACGGCGACACGCCGGGCGCGGTCGACATCGCGCGCAAGGTGCGTGCGGATTTGGAAAGTAACGGCATCGCCGTCGCGCCGTTCAGTAAACGATAGATCTCCACCCGTCATTGCGAGCGAAGCGAAGCAATCCAGAGCCACAAGAAAGAACTGGATTGCTTCGTCGTTAAGCTTGAACGAATTCGCCCCCCCCCTCAACATTTTCAATGTCATGCCCGGGCGTGTCCCGGGCATCCCGATCATCATGGCGCAGTGTCCAATCAATCGAGATCACCGGCACAAGGCCGGTGATGACAAACTAAGACTTCAACAGGTTAGCTCGCGGCGCTAGCTTCCATCGGCTGCTGCACGTCGGTCTGTGCGATCAGGCGCTTCAGTTCGGGGATACACGAGCCGCAATTGGTGCCGGCCTTCAGCTTCGCGCCGATCTCGGCAGCGGTGCGTGAGCCTTCCGCGATCACGCCGCAGATCGCGTTGCGTCCGACGCCGAAACACGCACACACCACGGGGCCATTACTCGCGACGCCATCCGCGGACTTCCCCGACAATAGCAACCGCCGCTGGTCGTCGCTGATCGTCTCCGCTGCGAACGCCGCCTTCACCGCGTCCCAGTTGGGTGCAGCTTCCGCCGGGCCGATGAACAGACAAGCCTCCAGCGTGTCGCCAGAGAACTGCGCCGCACGATAGACACCGTGTGCGGCGTCTTCATATTCGGCGATCTGTCCGGCTTCACCCAGCGGTGTGAGAAAAGTTCTCCAGCTCACTGCATCGAGATTGCTGGCAAGCAGATAACCATAGCCGCCGGACACCGCCACGCGCGACCACCACACGCCTTTCGGAAACGACATCGGCTTGCGCGACAGCGCGAAACCGCGCTGGGCAAACGTCACAGCCTCGATCGCAACCGGCGTCGCCTTGTTCTCCGGCTGCCCGGAGAACGGATCGGTGAAGGGTGCTACCAGCGCGCCGATCCGCCCCGATGCGGAATTTTCGTCGCTCCAGTGGATCGGCGCGAACAGCATGCCGCGCTGCTGCCGTTCGGAGACCACCACCTTTAGAATGCACTGGCCGAGATCGGTCGCAAGCCGCGCGAAACCGCCGTCGATGATGTCCGCCTGCGCGGCATCCGCCGGATGAATCTCGACGTAAGGCTCGGGTAAGTGTTGTCCAAGGCGTGGGCTGAGACCGGTGCGCGTCATGGTGTGCCACTGGTCGCGGATGCGTCCGGTGTTCAGACGCAGCGGCCGCGCCGCCGAGGTCGCGCCGCGCAGCACTGGAATGTCTGGCGCAATGAAGTGTCCCTTGCGGTCGGATGTGTAGTACCTGCCCTCGGCGAAGAAACGCGGCTGCGGTTCAGTCGCCCCATCCGGCATCGGCCACATCATCGGCGGCATGTCATCAAAGCCGTCATCTTCGATCGATGCGAGCGCACCGATATCGAAATCGCGGCTACCGCGATTTTCAAACGCGGACAGCGCGGCATGTTCGCGAAAGATATCGGCGGCGGAGTTGTAGGCGAACGCCGCGCCGTAACCGAGACGCTTCGCCACCTCGCTCATGATCCACCAGTCCGACTTCGTCTGTCCCGGCGGCGGAAGGAATGCGCGCTGGCGTGAGATCCGGCGCTCGGAATTCGTCACCGTGCCGGACTTCTCGCCCCAGGCGTGCGCGGGCAGCAACACATGCGCGCCGGAATTGATGCTGTCGTTGGATTGCACGTTCTCCGAGATCACCAGCAGATCGAGCTTGCGCATCGCCGCGCGAACCGCGTCCGCGTTCGGCAGCGACACCGCCGGGTTGGTGCCCATCACCCACAGCGCCTTGATCTCCCCGCGCCCGATTGCCTGGAACATCTGAACGGCCTTGAGGCCCTCATGGGTGGCGATGCGCGGCGCTTTCCAGAACCGGCGCACGCGGTCGATGTCCGGCGGCGTGAAGCCCATATGGGCCGCGAGCTGATTGGCAAGACCGCCAACCTCGCGCCCGCCCATGGCATTCGGCTGGCCAGTCAGAGAGAACGGCGATGCACCGGGCTTGCCTATGCGTCCGGTCGCGAGATGACAGTTGATGATCGCGTTGACCTTGTCGGTGCCCTGCGCCGACTGATTGACGCCCTGCGAATACAGCGTCACTACGCGCGGCGTTTTCGCGAACATCTGGAAGAACGCCGCGACGTCGGATTCTGACAGTCCTGTCGCCAGGGCGGTCGCGGTCACGCTACCGGCGATGATGCGCGCCTTCGCCAACCCTTCAGCGAAACCAGCGGTGTGCTCTTCGATATAGGTGTGATCGAGCGCGCCATTGTCCGCGAGGTACGACAACAATCCGCTGAACAGCGCCGTGTCGGTGCCGGGCTTGAGCCCGAGAAACAGATCGGCGTCGCCGGAGGTCTCGGTCTGCCGCGGATCGATCACGACGATGCGTGCGCCGCGCGTCTGCTTGTTGGCGATCATGCGCTGAAACAGGATCGGATGACACCAGGCCGCGTTCGATCCGACCAGCACCAGCAGGTCTGCCTCGTCGAGATCCTCGTAACAGCCCGGCACGGTGTCGGAGCCGAACGCGCGGCGGTGACCCGCGACCGACGAGGACATGCAGAGCCGCGAATTGGTGTCGACATTCGCCGTGCCGATGAATCCCTTCATCAGCTTGTTGGCAACGTAGTAGTCTTCCGTCAGCAACTGACCCGACAGATAGAATCCGACCGAACCCGGCCCATGCTTTGCGATGATGTGCTGAAGCCGGCTGGCGACGTGATCGAGCGCGTCGGTCCACGCCACCTGTTCGAACTTTCCGTTCGAACAGCGGATCATCGGATTCAGTAGTCGTTCGCTCAGGCCAAGCGTTTCGCCGAGCGCCGAACCTTTGGAGCATAGCCGTCCGAAATTGGCCGGATGCGCCGGGTCGCCGGCAATCGTCGCACCGCCCTTGCCGTCAGGCGTGGCGATCACGCCGCAGCCGACGCCGCAATAGGGGCACGTGGTTTTTGTGGGAGCGAGGGACGGATCCACGTTCGTCATGCGGTTCCCCGCATGGCTAACGGATCAAAGGTCAGAACGGATGATAGGACAGCGTGCCGAACACGATGGCTGCGATCAGTGCGAACGAACCGTACACCGCGAACATATGCATGCGGTTGTCCGGCTCCGCTTGAGCGGAGGCCGCCCGGGCATGGGCTTCTATTCCAGACACAACATCGCGCATCGCCGATCTCCAATCGATCACGTGATGCGATATTGAATTGCTTTGTCAGTGACTTACAAGGAGCGGCGGAAAAAGACGATAAAGTTGCCTTCGCCTGCGCCGGGAGAGAGAAAATTCCTCCCGTTGCAGCCTGCGGAGAACAAACTGTCTCCGGCGGAACCGGTGATTTGCCCCTGCCCGCCATCAATAGACGTCCTGCTGGTAGCGGCCCTTTTTCTTCAGATCGGCCACAAAGGCGATTGCTTCGTCGGTGGATCGCGCGCCGAACTGGGATGTGATGTCCACCAGCGCGCGCTCGACGTCCTTCGCCATCCGCTTGGCGTCGCCGCAAACGTAAACGTGTGCGCCGTCCGCGAGCCAGTTCCACAACTCGCGGCCGACCTCGCGCATGCGGTCCTGCACGTAGAACTTTTCCGCGCCGTCACGCGACCATGCCAGCGACAATCGCGTCAGCACGCCGGACGCCTTCATCGCGTTCAACTCGTCGGAATAGAAGAAATCGTATTCGCTGCGCTGATGGCCGAAGAACAGCCAGTTGCGGCCCGGCGCCTTGGTGGCCTGACGGTCGTGCAGGAACGCGCGGAACGGCGCGATGCCGGTGCCGGGGCCGATCATGATGATCGGCGTATTCGGGTCCTGCGGGAGCCCGAAGCCGTGAGCCTTCTGCACATAAACGCCAAGCTGTTCGCCGGGATTAATCCGCTCCGCGAGGAACGTCGACGCAAGGCCGAGCCGCTTGCGCTTGCCGATCACATAACGCACCGCATCGACGGTGAGCGACAGCTTGCCCGGCGTGGCATTGTGCGACGACGATATCGAATAGAGACGCGGCTGCAACGGTTCGAGCGCTTCGACGAAGGCTTCCGGGTGCGGTCGCACGCCGGAAAACTTCTGCAACGCCGCCAACACATCGAGATTGGCGGCGTCGCCATCCGGATCGTCGCCGGACGCCAGCGCCCGCGCCTTCTCCCGCTGCGCGCCGCCGGTCACGAACGAGATCAGTTCGAACAGCGTATCCGGTGCAGGAGCAAGCGACACATCATTAAGCAGCACCTCGCGCAGTGGCTTGCCGTTGACCTCAACCATGTGCGACGCGCCGAGCATGGCGATAATCTGATCGACAAGGCCGAGTTCATTGGCCGCGAACACGCCGAATGAGTCGCCCACCACATAATCGAGGCCCGCCTGCGCGAGATCGAACTCGATATGCCAGGTCTCCTTCTCGGAGCCCGGTTTGTTGACAGGACGGCGCGACAGAAACGAGGCCTTCACGGGATTGTCGCGCGACCGTCCCGGCTCTGCTGGTGCAGCAGCGACAGGTGCGATGGCTGGTGGGGTTGCGGGAGACGATGCCGCAGCCGGTTCCTTTTCAAATTCCTCATAAAGCGACTTGAGCATCCGCGCGGTTTCCTTGCCGCCCGGAACGCAGAGATTGAGGCGCGCCTCGGACTTGTTGGCAATCACCTCGGAATAGTCGTGGCAGTTGTAGCCGCATTGGCCACAATCCTGCTGCGCCATCGCCGCCATCATCTTGCGCCGGACGGGACGGCCCTCCGCGAGTTTCATGCGGTCAGCGATCGGCATGGTCTGGTCGTGCCACGGCGCTTCGCCGTCATCGCCGTCGCCGGCGGCTCCCTTCATGACGGCCGCGCCCTGCTCCGCCGACAACGGCGTCACGGCGTTATCTAGCGAAACCAGACCGGCGAAGAAGCCGTTCAGCCACGAGCGCTGTTCCTGCGAGAACGGCGCTGTTTCGGGAATGATCTCGAAGTTCGGTGTTGGAGAAAGCTGATTCATGCTGCCACTCCCTCGCCGATCAACTGGCGCAGCGCATCAACATCGTGGCGGCTGGCGAAGCTGATGAAGGTTTCCTCATCGGAGGCGCGATTGGCGACATAGGCTCTCAGCACGCGCTCGACAGTGCGCGGCGCATCCTCGGCTTTCACGTTCTGGAACAGCTCGCGCCCCATGGTCGCCTCGGTGCCGAACCCGCCGCCGACCAGCAGGTGATAACCGTCGACGGTGTCGCCATCGTCGTTGATCGGAACACGTGCTCCGATCAGGCCGATGTCACCGATGTAATGCTGCGCGCAGGAATGATGACATCCGGTGAGATGAATATTCACCGGCGTCTCCAGCGGCACGCGCTCCTCGCACCACGCGGCGATTTCGTCGGCATTCTCCTTGGTGTGGGCAGCCGCGAAGCGGCAACCGGTCGCTCCGGTGCAGGCGATCAGACCCGCGCGGAGAGCCGAGGTCTCGGTTGCGAGGCCTAACGCCTCAGTGGCGGCGGTCACCGTCGCGACGTTTGCGTCGGCTACCCCGGAGATCAGCAGGTTCTGCCAGACCGTGAGACGGATATCGCCATCGCCGAAATCGGCAGCGAGTTTGGCAAGCCCGCGGATCTGCTCGGGAGACAACCGGCCGAGTTTCAGCGCAACGCCGATCCAGTTCAGGCCGGCCTGCTTCTGCGGATGCACGCCGATATGCGCGAAGCGGTCATAGGCCGGGCGCGGCGCAAGGGCTTCAGCCGGGACACGCGCCAGCTTGCGGCCCAGCTTCTCCTCGACAGCAGCGAGAAACTTGTCGAAACCCCACGCGTCGAGCACGTACTTCAGCCGCGCCTTGTTGCGGTTGGTCCGGTCGCCGTGCTCGATGAAGACGCGCACGATCTTGTCGGCAAGGTCGGTCGCTTCCTGCGGCTTCAGAATGACGCCGGTGTCGCGGGCAAAATCCTTGTGGCCGGTAATGCCGCCCAGCGCCAGCCGGAAGTAAATTCCCGGATCGACGCCAAAGCCTTCAAGCACCTCGACCGCTTGAAAGGCAATGTCGTTGGTTTCCTCAAGCGTGGCGATGCGCCCTGCTCCGTCGAACGCCACGTTAAACTTGCGCGGCAGGCCGTACAGCGCGCGCTCGTTGAGAATGTGAAAATGCCAGTCGCGGGCGTAGCGCCTTGTATCGAGAATTTCCTGCGGATCGATGCCAGCGGTCGACGTGCCGGTGACGTTGCGGATGTTGTCCGCGCCTGAACCGCGCGAGCACAGCCCGAGATCCTGAAGTCCCTCGATGACGTTGACAGCATTCTTCGGTTCGATTTCGCGAAGCTGAAGATTGGCGCGCGTCGTCACATGGGCATAGGGACCGCCGAAATTTTCCGCGAGGTCCGCGACGCCCGCGAACTGCCAGTGCTTGAGGATGCCGTTTGGAATACGAAGACGGCACATATAGGACGCCTGTGTCGGCGCGACGTAGAAGATGCCGTAATAGCGCCAGCGGAAATTGTCCTGCGGCTTCGGCGCTTCGTTGATCTTCGCCTGCTTGACCAGCCGTGGATAGGCATCGAACGGATGCTCGTCGCGCTTGAATTTTTCCTGATCGTTGAGCTTGCCGCCTGCCGCAACGGTGCGATCCTGCGCCTTGAAATGAATGGCGTCAGGCCCGACTGGTTCCGACCTCGCCGGAGCGCTGGTGCGCGCGACGCGCGAGGCAGAGAGTCCCGATACGAATCCTTCGAGATAGCGCTTCTGATCCGGAGAAAAATCGCTGGACATGTCTCATGCGGCCTTTGATCGGGACGGGTCGGGTTGTGCGAGCGCGCGGCCGAACATCATGTCGCCGCGGATCGCTTCGATGGACGCCGTTGTCCTGATCAGTTCAAGGTACCAGAGCGCATCCTGCGTATCGCCGACCAGGACCGCTCCCGTGAGGCGGCCGTCGGCCACCACCAGCTTCTTGTAAGTGCCACGCCGTTCGTCATTGAACACGAGCGTGTCGGCGCCGGACTCGCCGAGAAAATCGCCAGCCGAAAACACGCTGACGCCGGAGACTTTGAGATTCGTGGAAACAACGCTGCCGTCGTACTGCGCCGGACGCCCTGCAAGATGACCTGCCAGCTCGCGGGCCTGTTCGTAGGCGGGTTCGACGAGCCCGTAACACGTTCCCCGATGTTCGGCGCATTCGCCGAGCGCAAACACGTCGGCGCTGCCCGTCCGCAACTGATCGTCGACGACGATACCCCGATTGACCGGCACGCCTGCGTCTTTCGCCAGCGCAACATTCGGCCGGATGCCCGCGGCAAAGACCACGGCATCGGCGGCGATGATCCGTCCGTCGGCAAGTTCAATGCCCTGCGTCGTCTCTTCGCCGATGATCTGTTTGGTATTGGCGCCAAGTAGAACCTCGATGCCCTTCCCTTCAACGAGTCGTTTCAGAAGCGCTGCGGCCGGCGCATCGAGCTGCCGCTCCATCAGGCGGTCCATCAAATGTAGCAGCGTCACTCTGGAGCCGGCCTTGGCGAGTCCATAAGCCGCCTCCAAGCCGAGCAACCCGCCGCCGACCACGACGACGCGCTTTTTCTCGTGCGCGAGTTTCAGCAACAGATCGACGTCACGGCTGTCACGGAACGTATGGACCCCCGGCAGGTCAGCGCCGGGGACGTTCAGCCGGATCGCCGTCGAACCGGTGGCGATGACCACCTTGGAGTACGGAACGGCTGCGCCGTTCGCGAGATGGATCGTGCGCGCGTTCAGGTCGATCGAACTGGCGGCGCAGCCGTAGGTCAGTGTCACGCCCCGGTCGCGCCACCATGATGCCGATCGCAGCTCGATCTCCTGCGACGTCGCTTCACCCGCCAGCACCGATGACAGCAGCACGCGGTTGTACGCGAGCCTCGGCTCGTCACCGATCACGGCAATGGCGTAGCGGCCGAGCGCGCGCTTCGCCATCTCCTCGACAAAGCGAGCGGCGGCCATTCCGTTGCCGATGATGACAAGAGGTTCGCTCATGCCGCGCTCCTATGCCGCCTCGACGAACCGATGACGCTCATAGAGGAACTCAAGCACGCGCTGGCGGCACTTGAGGTAGATCGGGTTGGCGGCCAGTTCGAGCCGCTTGCGTGGATGCGGAAGCGGCACGTCAAGGACTTCGCCGATCCGTGCGCTCGGGCCGTTGGTCATCATCACAATGCGATTGGACAGCAGCACGGCTTCATCGACGTCGTGCGTGATCATCATCACCGTGTTGTTGAGCTTCTGGTGCAGCGCCATCACCGAGTCCTGAAGATGGGCGCGGGTCAGGGCATCGAGCGCACCGAACGGCTCGTCCAGCAGCAGCACCTTCGGCTCCATCGCCAGCGCGCGGGCGATGCCGACGCGCTGCTTCATGCCGCCGGAAATTTCCGACGGGCGCTTGTCCTTCGCGTGGGTCATCTGCACGAGGTTGAGGTTGTGCATCACCCATTCGTCGCGCTCGGCCCGGGTTTTGGTCCTGCCGAACACCTTGTCGACGCCGAGACGGACGTTGTCGTAGACCGTCAGCCACGGCAGCAGGCTGTGGTTCTGGAACACCACGGCGCGATCAGGTCCCGGCGAGTTCACCTCGCGGCCCTCGAGCAGCACGCCGCCTTGTGTGGCGTTGGTCAGCCCGGCGACGATATTGAGCAGCGTGGACTTGCCGCAGCCGGAGTGACCGATGATCGAGACGTAATCACCCTTCTCCACGGTCAGGTTGATGTCCTTGAGAACCTCGCTCTGCGTCGAGCCGCGGGTGAAGACCTTATCGACGTGGTCGATCTTGAGATAAGCCATTGTCATTCTCCCCTAGTGTCCCGTATCCGACGTTCGCTTCAGTCTGCAGCGCCTTCCGAGCGAACGTCGGATACGAAAGGACACTAGCAAGTAATAATTCTAGTGATCCTTTGGTTCTGACATTCGTAAAAGTGCCTGCGGAAGATCACGATACGAATGTCAGAACCGGATCACTAGCTTGCCTGGGCGCCGCGCGTTGCGATGTTCGCAACAAAGGCGACGATGCGGTCGAGAACAAATCCGACGACGCCGATGTAGGCGAGCGCCACGAAGATGTCGGACAGCCGCGATGAATTCCACGCATCCCAGATGAAGAACCCGATCCCAACGCCACCCGTGAGCATTTCAGCGGCGACGATGGCGAGCCACGACAGGCCGATGCCGATGCGCAGGCCGGTGAAGATGTACGGCGCGGCCGACGGGATCATGATCTTCCAGAAGAACTCGAGCTGGTTGAGCCGGACCACGGCGGCGACGTTGCGGTAGTCCTGCGGAATGTTGCGGATACCGACGGCGGTGTTGATGATGATCGGCCAGATCGAGGTGATGAAGATCACGAAGATCGCCGAGGGATTGCTGTCGCGGAAGGCAGCGAGCGAAATCGGCAGCCATGCCAGCGGTGGCACGGTGCGCATCACCTGAAAGATCGGATCGAGACCGCGCATCGCCCAGATCGACTGGCCGATGATCGCGCCGACGAGAACGCCGACAATGCTCGCAAGGCCGAAACCAACAGCCACGCGCTGAAGCGACGTGAGAACGCGCCAGCCGAGACCGATGTCCTGCGGGCCGTTGACGAAGAACGGATCGACGATCAGATCCTTGGCGTCGGCCCAGATCCGCGACGGCGACGGCAGCGTCGCGCCCGGCTTCATGCAGAGAATCTGCCAGACGCCGAAGATCAGCACGAGCATGATGAACGGCGGAACGACGCGGGCCGCCAGCGCTCGCAAATTGGGAGCCAGCGTATCCGTCAGAAAATTGCGGGATGATTTCGGCAGCGAAACCACAGCGGCAGTCGTGGCCGGTGACGCTGCGGCGACTGACACGGCGCTGGTGGTTTTGGCGAGGGGCATGTTCATGAGATTGCCTCGGTTATGTTAGGTGCGAGGCCGCCCCTGCATGGGGCGGCCCGCAGGATCTCAGGCTTCGATACGCTTGATCGACAAGCTCTTGAGGTACGCCGACGGATTCTCGGGATCGAAGACCTTGCCGTCGAAGAAGGTTTCCTTGCCGCGCGACGTGCCGGCCGGAATGTCGGCTGCGGCAACGCCGAGCGCCTTCGCCGCCGACCGCCAGATGTCTTCGCGGTTGACCTTGTCCACCAGCGCCTTGACGTCCGTCGTAGGCTCGAATTTGCCCCAGCGGATGTCTTCGGTGACGAACCAGGCGTCATGACTCTTGAACGGGTAGGACGCATGGTCCTGCCAGAACTTCATGAACTGCTTGGTGCCCTTCTCGACGCGGCCGTTGCCATAGTTGATGTCGCCGTTGGCGCGGCCGATGATGTCGGCGACCGGCACGTTGAACCACTGACGGCGTCCGACGATCTCGGACATCTCGGCGCGGTTCGCGGGCTTGTCGCACCACTGCTGCGCTTCCATCACCGCCATCAGGATGGCCTGCGTCGCCTTCGGATACTTGTCGGCATATTCAGCGCGGATGCTCAGCGCTTTTTCAGGGTGCTTCGCCCACACTTCACCCGTGGAGCAGGCGGTAAAGCCGATGCCCTGATTGACGAGCTGTTCGTTCCACGGCTCACCGACGCAGAAGGCGTCCATGTTGCCGACCTTCATGTTCGCCACCATCTGCGGCGGCGGAACGACGATGGTCGAGACGTCCTTGTCGGGGTCGATGCCGCCGGCGGCGAGCCAGTAGCGGATCCACAGATCATGCGTGCCGCCGGGGAAGGTCATGGCGATCTTCACTTCCTTGCCCTCAGCCCGCTTCTTCGCGAAGGCCGCCTTGAGCGGAGATGCGTCGCTGGTGACTTTCAGGTCCTTGTATTCGTTGGAAACGGAGATCGCCTGCGCATCGAGATTGAGCCGCGCCAGGATGTACATCGGCGTCGGCACGTTGTTTTGCGTCACCTTGCCGGCCGAGATCAGGTACGGCATCGGCGTCAGGATGTGCGCGCCATCGATGCCGTTCTTCTCGCCGCCGAGCACAAGGTTGTCGCGCGTGGCGCCCCACGAGGCCTGCTTGTTGACTTCGACATCCGGCACGCCGTGCTTGGCAAACAGTCCCTTCTCTTTCGCGATCACCAGCGCCGACGCATCCATCAGCGCGATGTAACCGAAGATCGCCTTGGTCACTTCCGGTCCGGCGGTCTGCGCGAACGCACCGCCGGGGAAATTCAAGCGCGCGGCGGCCAGCAGCGCCGCCGTTCCCGCACCAGCCTTGAGCAATGCGCGGCGGCTCATCTTGCGGTCCGCGATTCCCTTTTCGCCCTGTTTGGTGGTCTTGGTCATCGTGTCTGTCGTCCTTTCGACCGTGTCGCTGTTTGACTGCCGTTCAATCGTCCTGCGCAGAGGTCTCCTCGCCGCCCAAAACAAAAAGCCGCCACCTCGAGACGCGCCCACGGAGGCTCCTCGAGACAGCGGCATTGCTGTTTGGGTCATCGCGGACCCGGCAGGCCTTCGTCTCGGCCTACCCCAGCTATTCAAGGATCGTGCCAGCCGCGTGCGGCGCAGCAAATCCATATTTTCCAGTAGTTTATGATGATGCCTTCATATGAAGCAGGCCGCCTGCGCGGCCTCTCCAAATGGCAAGTGCCCACATTTTGCGCGTCGCACAACAATTGGGCAGTCGGTATTGAACCGGGAATCGTTGTTAGGGAAGCCGGCGCTTGATCGCGACCGAGCCGAGGTGCGCGACGATGTCATTGGCGTCGAACGGCGCGCCGTCGAAGGCTCCCACGCCGTCCTCTACACCATGCGAAGGCCTCGCTGACGCTCCGAGCGCAGCGTCATAAAGATCAGGCCGAAACACCTTCTTGGCTCGCTCCAAAGCCTCCGGCGAATAAGCCGCCTGTCCCCAGCGCACCATCTGGGCATAAAGCCAGGCCGCCTGCGCGGGATCGGGCCGGGCCGCCCCCTCGCGTCCGACCAGCAGGTAGCGGTCGCTTTGCCGCATCGTTCCGTCCGGGGAGATTTTCAGGCGGCCGTCGAGCGTGCGCCGGATCACCTCCGGATCGACATCGATCCGGTCGGGCATTGCGAGGATGCCCGCCACCTCGGCCCGGTTGTCCGGGTTCTCGATGAAATCCGCGGCCTTCCCGTGCGCGCGCGTGAGTTTTGCGACGATCTCTGGATTTTCCAGCGCCCACGTCTCGCGGACCGCCAGCACCTTTTCCGCCGCACGCTCCAGAATGTCCGACACGAAATGCAGGATGTGTCCGACGCCGAGATCGACCGCGACCGAATTCCACGGCGCGCCGACGCAAAAAGCATCGACATGGCCGTTGGCGAGGCTGTTCACCATGTAGGGCGGCGGCAGCACCACCAGCCGCACGTCCTCATCCGGATCGACGCCGCCGGCAGCCATCCAGAACCGGAGCTGGTAGTTATGGGTCGAGAACGGAAACGTCATGCCGAAGGTCAGCGGTTCGCCGCCGTCCTTCCGGCGCGCGGCAACCACCCGCGCCAGCGCTTTCGCTGTCACCATCGGGTTGATCGGATCGCCGTCGGCCTCGCCCAAGATCGCCGCATACAGCGCAGGTGATACCGTGATCGCGTTGCCGTTCAGGCCGAGATTAAAAGGCGCAACGATCGGCACCTTGACCTGCGCGAGTCCGAGGCTCGATGCGATGGCGACCGGCGCCAGCAGATGCGCCGCATCGAACAGGCCGATATTGAGCTTGTCGCGGACGTTCGACCACGACACCTCGCGCACCAGCGCGACATTGAGACCCTCAGCGGCGGTGAAGCCCTTGTCGACGGCAACAATCAGCGCAGCGGCATCGACCAGCGGGATGAAACCGATTGTGAGCGGTGTACCGGTCATTTCAACAACTCCGCCGCGGTAACGATGGATTGGGCGATCTCGCCGATCTTCTTTTTCTCGCGCATGGCGGTCGAGCGGATCAGCACGTAGGCCTCTTCTTCCGTCAGGCCCTTCGCCTTCATCAGAAGACCCTTGGCGCGGTCGAGGATCTTGCGGTCCTCCAGCGCTGATTTTGTGCGGTCCAGTTCGTCCTGCAGCTTGGCGAAGGCGTTGAAGCGCGAAATGCACAGGTCGAGGATCGGCTTGATCCGCTCCTTCTTCAGGCCGTCGACGATGTAGGCCGAAACCCCCGCCTCGACGGACTGCTGGATCGATGCAGCGTCGCTCTGGTCCACGAACATTGCGATTGGCCGCCGCACGGCACGGCTGACCTGGAACATCTGTTCCAGGACGTCGCGGCTGGGGTTCTCGAGATCGATCAGGATGACGTCGGGATCGAGCGCATAGATTCGCGCCAGGAGGTTGTGCATCTCCGGAATGTGCTCGACGCTGGTAAAGCCCGCGTCCCGCAACCCTTCCTTCAGGATCGCCGCGCGGATCGGGCTTTCGTCGACAATGACGATCTTAAACGACGAATCCGCAACCATTCGCACCCACATTCCGGCAAAACAACCCTAGCACGCGTCAGCGATTGGCTTAAAGCCTTGTATTTACGGGTAATCAGGGCTAGCTCCTGCGTTCTCCCAACAGGTTGAATGGTATGGAACAGGGCGTCGCCCCAAAAGTCAGTTTTGTGTCGCTTGGATGCCCCAAAGCGTTGGTGGACTCCGAGCGGATCATCACGCGCCTGCGCGCCGAAGGCTATGAGCTGGCGCGCAAGCATGACGGCGCGGATCTGGTCATCGTCAACACCTGCGGCTTCCTCGACAGCGCCAAGCAGGAGTCGCTCGGCGCCATCGGCGAAGCCATGGCCCAGAATGGCAAGGTCATCGTCACCGGCTGCATGGGCGCGGAACCCGAGCAGATCGAGAAGGCATACCCGAACGTCCTGTCGATCACCGGACCGCAGCAATATGAAAGCGTGATGGACGCCGTGCACAGCGCGCTGCCGCCGCTGCACAATCCACATCTCGATCTCGTGCCGCCGCAAGGCATCAAGCTGACGCCGCGCCACTATGCGTATCTGAAAATTTCCGAAGGCTGCAACAACCGCTGCACCTTCTGCATCATCCCGAAGCTGCGCGGCGACCTCGTCTCGCGCCCGGCCAAGGACGTGCTGCTCGAAGCCGAGAAGCTGGTCACCGCCGGCGTCAAGGAATTGCTGGTGGTGTCGCAGGACACCTCCGCCTACGGCGTCGATATCAAGTACGCGACCAGCATGTGGAAAGACCGCGAGGTCCGCGCGAAGTTCTTCGATCTGTCACGCGAACTCGGCGAACTCGGCGCGTGGGTGCGTCTGCAATACGTCTACCCCTACCCGCATGTCGATGAAGTCATCAGCCTGATGAGCGAAGGCAAGGTGCTGCCCTATCTCGACATCCCGTTCCAGCACGCATCGCCTGATGTGCTGAAGCAGATGCGCCGCCCCGCCGCGCAGGACAAGACGCTCGCCCGCATCAAGAAGTGGCGCGAGGAATGTCCGGACCTCACGCTGCGCTCGACCTTCATCGTCGGATTCCCCGGTGAAACCGATTCCGATTTCCAGTATCTGCTCGACTGGCTCGATGAAGCGCAGATCGACCGCGTCGGCTGCTTCAAGTATGAGCCGGTCGCGGGTGCGACATCGAACACCATCGAGAACCCGGTGCCGGAAGAGATCAAGACCGCACGCTGGAACGCGCTGATGGCACGGCAGCAGAAGATTTCCGCACAGCGCCTGAAGCGAAAAGTCGGCACGCGCCAGCAGGTCATCATCGACGAGGTCGGCCCGACGGTGTCAAAGGGCCGCTCGAAGGCCGACGCGCCGCAGATCGATGGCAATGTTTACGTGTCGAGCCGCCGTCCGCTCAAGGTGGGCGACATCGTCACCGCCAAGATCGACCGCGCGGATCAGTACGACCTGCATGGGACTGTGGCGGGGTTTTAAGAAAGCCGACCATTCAACTGGTCGTCCCGGCGAAGGCCGGGACCCATAACCACCAGCTTATCGGCAGAAAAAGTGCCCGCCCCTGCATTAGACCTGAATGCAGGGAGTATGGGTCCCGGCCTTCGCCGGGACGACGCCGAGTATGTAGCCACCTTCCCGTCATTGCGAGCGAAGCGAAGCAATCCAGAGCAACAAGCACAAGACTGGATTGCTTCGTCGCTGCGCTCATCGCAATGACGAATGGAAAACTACGGCTTCAAAATTCCCGATCCCGTCGTCATCCGGCTCTCGAGTTCGCGGTGCGCCTTCTGCGCATCCTTCAGCGCATAGGCGTGGTTGATCGGCACATGCAGCGTGCCGCTGATGACGGCGGCGAACAGCGTATCCGCGCCCTCGATCAATTCCTTGCGCGTCCCGACATAGTCGTTGAGCTTCGGGCGCGTCGCGAACAGCGAACCGTGATTGTTCAACTCCGCAATCGAGAACGGCGGCACCGGCCCCGAGGCGTTGCCGAACGACACGAACAGTCCGCGCGGCCTGAGCGACTTCAGCGATCCCGCGAACGTATCCTTGCCGACGCCGTCATAGACCACGTCGCACAACTCACCGCGGCTGATCTGCTTCACACGCTCGGCGAAATCTTCCTGCTTGTAGAGAATGACGTGATCGCATCCGTTGGATAACGCCAGTTTCGCCTTCTCCTCGGTGCCGACGGTACCGATGACGTTCGCCCCCAGCGCCTTGGCCCACTGACACGCAAGCAAACCGATGCCGCCGGCTGCCGCATGGATCAGCACACGATGGCCGGGCTCAACCTTGAAGGTCTTGTGCAGCAGATAATAGACCGTCAGTCCCTTGAGCATCAGCACCGCCGCCTGCTCGTGGGAGATATGGTCGGGCAGCTTCACCAGCTTGTCGGCGGGAATGTTTCGCTCGGTCGCGTAGCCGCCGAGATTGAAGTAGTAAGCGACGCGGTCGCCGGGATGGAAATTGGTCACGCCCGGTCCGACCGACACCACCTCGCCGGATGCCTCATTGCCGACGATGAACGGCAGGCTTGGTGCCTTGTACAGACCGGTGCGATAGTACGTGTCGATGAAGTTCAGACCGATGGCGTGCTGGCGGATGCGGACCTCGCCGTTGCCGGGCGCGGGCACATCGACATCCTCATAGATCATCACTTCCGGACCGCCCACCTGATGGACGCGCACAGCCTTGCTCATGGTTTCTCCCGACCTTTTTCTCAAGCAATCTCAACCGGGAGCGAAGTCCATCGGCAGCAAATTGTCAACGCGGACCAAAGCTACGTCTTAAAGGCATCAGACGTCATGGCCGGGCTTGTCCCGGCCATCCACGTCTTACTCTATATGCTTTCAAAAAGACGTGGATGCCCGGCACAAGGCCGGGCATGACGGGATAGATTTGCGCCAAACAGCCACTAACCTCCCTGCGCGTTCACGCTTACGCGCTTTTCACCCGCTTCTTGCGATTGCGCTTGGCCAGGATGTTGAAGAACTCGACCGCCGCCGAGAAGCAGATCGCGACGTAGATGAACGCGCGCGGAATGTGGAAGTGGAAACCGTCCGCGACCAGCGCCGCGCCAATCAGCACCAGAAACGCCAGTGCCAGCATCTTGGTGGTGGGGTGCTCGGCGACGAACGCTGCGACCGGTCCCGATGACAGGTACATCACGCCGACGGCGATAATGACCGCGGCGACCATGATTTCGATATCCTGCACCATGCCGATGGCGGTGATGATGGAGTCGACCGAGAACACGAGGTCGATCACAATGATCTGCATGATTACCCAGAAGAACGCACTCGGAGTCGCCTTGGCTTCTTCGTCGTGATCCCGCGCCTCGACCTCGGCATGAATCTCATGGGTCGCCTTGGCGATCAGAAACAGACCGCCGACGATGAGGATGATGTCGCGCCATGACAGCGCGAACTTGGCGATGGTGATGACAGGCTCCGTCAGGCCGATCAGCCAGACCAGAATGCTCAGCAGCGCAATCCGGAAAACAAGCGCCAGCGCGAGGCCGATCTTGCGCGCCTTCTCGGCTTGCGCGGGCGGAATGCGCGACACGATCACCGACAGGAAGATCACGTTGTCGATGCCCAGCACGACTTCGAGCGCCGTCAGTGTCAGCAGCGCGACCCAGGCTTCCGGACTCGTCAGTAATTCCATCATGCGCGTTTCCCGCTTATCAATCGGATCAGGACGTCACTCAGAAGAATGTACACGCCGATGGCGCAGAGCCCGGCAGTGACCCACATCGGCGCCTCGAAATTGGTGGCAACCGCGATCATTGCCAGGATCGCCCAGACCACCAGCAGCGCGATATTCAGCATACGGAACCGTGTGGTGCGCAGCGGATGCATCACATTGAACGGCACGAAGGTGAGAACGACGAGAACAGCAAGCGCGATGCTCCCGACCGCCGCCGGCGGCTTCAGCAGGAACAGATAGAACGCCGCTCCGTTCCACAGCGCCGGAAAGCCGCGAAAATGATTGTCATCGGTTTTCATGCGCCGGTCCGAGAAGTACAGCGCGCCTGAGATGACAATCGCGCCGCCGAGCAATGGCGTGGCCAGCGGGATCAGCAGGCTGCTGGCGGTAATCGCATAGGCCGGCACGAACACATAGGTCAGGAAGTCGACCACCAGATCGAGCGTGTCGCCGGACCAGTTCGGCAGCACATCGCCGACCTTGAGCCGCCGCGCCAGCGGACCGTCGAGAGCGTCGATCAGAAGCGCCAGCCCGAGCCAGCCGAACATCGCGGCCCAGTGTTCCCTCACCGCCTCCAGCATGGCGATCAGCGCAATCGCGCCGCCGAGTGCCGTGAAGATGTGGACGCCAAACGCGCGCACGCGCGCTCTGGCGGGAAACGGGGGCTGGTCCTGCGGGCCGGGCTCACTCATATGCAGCCGTCACTAACAGGATTCCCTTGGTTTTGCATATCCGTGCTTTGCCACCGTCCATTGTGACGGAGCGCGAAGCGGATTTGCCTCAAATGCGGGTCAGAACGACAACCGGAAATCCATTGTGACGCCGGAAAATTCCGACCATAGGTATAGCCATGACCGAGCCTCGATCCGCTTCACATCTCCATCAGGCCGCCGTGGTGGGCGGCGGGCCCGCCGGGCTCGCCACGGCCATCGCGCTGGCCCAGGCGGGCGTCGACACCGTCCTGATCGCCCGCCGTTCGCCCTATGCCGATAACCGGACAACGGCGCTGCTCGGCGGCTCGGTGGACTTCCTCCAATCGCTCGATGTCTGGCAGCGCTGCAGCGCCGACGCGGCCGCGCTGCGCACGATGCGGCTGGTGGACGACACCCGCCGCCTGATCCGCTCGCCCGAAGTCAAATTCTCGTCCGACGAAATCGGCATGGAAGCGTTCGGCTACAACATCGAGAACCGCCTCCTGATGATCGCGATGGAAGCGCGCGCCGCCGAATTGCAAAACCTCGTGCGCGTCGATGACGAAGCGGAGTCGGTCGTCACCGGCGAGTCATCGGTCGCGATCACCGCGAAGCAAGGCCAGTCGTTTTCAGTTGCCCTCGTCGTCGGCGCCGACGGGCGGCATTCGCTGTGCCGCGAAGCCGCAGGCATCGGCGTCAAGCGCCGCGACCTCGGCCAGTCGGCGTTGACGCTGAACGTGACGCACACGCGTCCGCACGGAAACTGCTCGACGGAGTTTCACACCGAGTCCGGTCCGTGTGTGTTCGTGCCCCTGCCCGGCGAGCGTTCGAGTATCGTCTGGGTGGTGAAGCCGGATGAGGCAGCACGCTTGAAGGGCCTCGACGACGAGGCGCTCGCCCTCGCCGCAGAGCGGCAATCGCATTCGATCCTCGGCAAGCTGACCATCGCACCCGGCCGTCATGTGTTCCCGCTGGCGATTGAAAACCCCGATCATCTTGCCGCTAAACGCATCGCGCTGGTTGGTGAAGCCGCGCACGTGCTGCCGCCGATCGGCGCGCAGGGTCTCAACATGGGCCTGCGCGATGCCGCCGATCTGGCGGAGATCGTGCGAGATACATTGCTGATGGGCACCGATCCCGGCGACGACGCCGTTCTGCAACGCTATGCGCGCGCGCGGCGCGCCGATGTGTTCAGCCGCACCTTCGCGGTGGACATGGCGAACCGCACGCTGCTGAGCGATTTCCTGCCCGCGCAATCGCTCCGCGCCGCCGGCATGCACGTGCTGAACACCTTCGGCCCGATCCGCCGCCTTGCGATGCGCGAAGGCTTGTCGCCGTCATGGCGCGGCCGATAGAATCTGATCCATGTCCTTTGAAGCACGATCCGTCCCCGTTCATCCCCGCGAACGCGGGGGTCCACATTTTTGAAGGCTGGATTCCCGCTTTCGCGGGAATGAGCGGGGTCAATTCAGACAAGCCGGGCTCTCGCTTTGTCATTGCGAGGAGCACTTGCGACGAAGCAATCCAGTCCCTGCTGTTCCCAAGACTGGATTGCTTCGCTTCGCTCGGGACCGCGGTTACCGTCCCTATCGAACCGGAACCAGATGAACGCGATCAATCGTTCCGCCACTGGCGGCAAAACTTTTCGTAGCTGCGTCAATCAAGGCATCGACCTTGGCGACATTGAAGGCGGGATCGGCAGCATTCAATTCAAGATCGGTTTCGACAACCAGCACTGTCTCCACGCCATCCTTGTCGATTTCAATCGTGGTCCAGATATTCTTGGCATTGGGATGAGTAATCGTCATCGGAGTACTCCCTGCGGTCCGCTGGAGCATACCACAACCGCGGCCTGAACACGCCCGGCATCAGCGGGACGCGGGCCGCCGATGACCCGGGAGGGCTGTCCCCTCACGGAAACACGATCACCCCGGTCTTGATCATCCACATCACGCTGGTCAGCGTCACCACCGACACGAACGTACCGACCAGCACCAGCGTCGATGCCGGTTCGATCCAGGTGTCATACTGGCGCGCGATCACGAACACGTTGAGCGCGGGCGGCAATGACGCCAGCAGCAACGCGGTCGCTGCCCATACCGGCGGAAACGGTCCGAGCAGCAGCAGCAGACCGACCACGATCAGCGGGTGCAGGATCAGCTTGACCAGGATGACGCCCGGCACCTCCCATGGCACCCGCTCGAACGGGCGCAGCGCCACGGTGACGCCGAGCGCGAACAGCGCGACGGGTGCTGCGGCGCTTTGCAAAAACTGGAACATGTTGTCCAGCGCAACCGGCACCGGCACATGGAAGGCTGCAACCAGCACACCGAAGTAGGACGCGACGATCAGCGGGTGCAGCAGGATCTGTTTCGCAACGAGCAAGATCGTCGGCAGCAACGGACGGCGCTCGCCATCGGTCAGCACCATCAACAGCGGCGCGATCGTGAACAGGAAGATGGTGTCGAAACAGAAAATCAGCGCGACCGGCGCGGTCGCCTTCGCACCCAGCGTCGCCAGCGCAAGCCCCGGCCCCATGTAACCGATGTTGCCGTAGCCGCCGCCGAGGCCCGCCATCGCGGACTCTCGGGTCGACAGTTTCGCGATGAACTTCACGCCGAACATCGACAGGAAGAACGCGCTCGCGGTCGCGAGCGTCGTGGCGATCACGAAAGGCGGATTGTTCAATTCCTCGAGCGGTGTTTTTGCAAGCGTTCTAAAGAACAGCGCCGGCAGCGAGACGTAGAGCAGGAAGAAATTCATCCACTCCAGCCCGGCTTCCGGCAGCTTTTTGTACTTGCCGCAGGCATAGCCGATGAAGATCAGCCCGAAATACGGCAAAGCAAGATTCAGAATATCGATCATTGGGATACGCTTATTATGCCGCGCGGCACCAGAGAACCGACTGCGGCGCAGAGGAGCCTCCCGCATCGCGGATTCATGGCCTAACCCCTAGCATCGGCCACAATCATGGTCTATTCGACGGAGGATGATAAAAGCGCGCACCGCCAAATTTCAGATCGGCCAGATCGTCCGCCACCGGATTTTTTCCTTCCGTGGCGTGATCTACGATATTGATCCGGAATTCAACAACACCGAGGAATGGTGGTTGTCGATTCCTGAGGAAATGCGGCCTCACAAGGATCAACCGTTTTATCACCTGCTGGCCGAGAATTCCGAATCCGAATACGTCGCGTACGTTTCGGAACAGAACCTGCTGCCTGATGACTCCGGTGAGCCGATCCGCCACTCGCAGGTCGCCGAGATTTTCGTCAAGGATAAATCCGGCAGCTATCGCCCGCGCAATCCGTCGCTGAACTAGCATCCCTAAGTGCGTGATCTCTCGTTCGTCATGCCCGGACCTGTTCCGGGCATCCACGCTGTCTGGATCAACCTAAACAAGACGTGGATGGCCTGGACGAGCCCGGCCATGACGGTGCTTGAACGAGACGGACTTGCTTCGACCCCGTTCGAGCAAAACGCGGGCCGCTCTCTAGCCCCGCTTGCGCCCGTCCCGCTCCTTCACCAGCGCTTCGAGTTCTTCAGTCTGCTGCGCGATGCGGTCGGCATTGCGCTCCTCGTTCTGGCCGCCGGACACCGCCGCGGCCTGCTCGATCAGTTGCCGGATGTTGTCCCGCAGGATTGCGATACGGTCTTCGATTTCAGGAAGCGAGAGCGAGCTGTAGTCGGGCATGCCATGGTCTCCTGTGACGTGCATCATCTCCGGGCGGTTGATGCTGCCTTACATAGATAAGACCGGCGGTTGATTTATGCTCCCCTCAACGCAAACAAAAAGGGCGCGCATTGCTGCGCGCCCTTTTGTTTCTCTGCGGAGACCCGCGTTACTTCGCGGCGGGATTGGCGGTCGGTGCCGCGTTTTCCAGCTTCTGGCGGGCTTCCGCCGCGCGCTTCTGAAGCTCTTCCTGCAGTTTCTTCTGCGACTCTTCGAAAACCTTCGGATCGGTCGGCGGACCGTCATAGGCCTTGGCAAATTCGGCGAGCGGAAGCGCCAGCGTCAGCGGCGCACCGTTGGCATTGATCGCCTGCACGACGAGGTTCTGGCCCTTCTTCATCTGGCCCAGCATGTCGGGGGTCACTTCGTAGTCCGACATACAGCCGTTGGCGAAGCAGATCACGTAAGGGCTCTGCAGCGGCGCGTTGGCGTCGACGATGATGCGGGTGCCGTGAACGAGCTGCATGCCGAGCGGCAGGGTGACGCGAAGAAGCTTCTTCGGCTCGCCTTCCGGTTCGATGATAACGGCGGCGACGACGGGCTGGCCGGATTCAATGCGGCCGTCCTTGCCGGTGAAGCAGACCTGCTTGGCGTTGGCGTCCTGGCCCTTCATACAGAACTTGGTCCAGGGCTGATAGATCAGCTGGACCTGCTGGTCGGCCGGAGCCTGCTGCGGAGCGCCTGCGGCCGGAGCCTGGGCGGCAGCCGGCGCTTTCGGCGCAGCCTTCGGAGCAGCCTTGGGAGCGGGAGCAGCCTTCGGCGCCGGAGCGCCAGGAGCTGGTGCGGGGGCCTGCGCATGTGCGCCGGAAACGGCCGCTGCAGCCAAAAAAGCGCCAGCGGTCAAAGCGGCGACCATCCGGCCGCGCGGCGAGGCCTGCGCGGCCAAGACACGGAAATTCATTGTGGAAAACCCTTTCTGAACCTTAACGCCCGCTCCCGCTTGGGGGCGCGGATGCCTGTTTGTTCGGCGGCTGTCTCTGAGCCAATTGAGGCGGATACGTGACAGTCCGCGCAGCCTTCCTCGAATAGCCCGCCTTCAATACAACGGCAGATGAAAAGATCAATGCCAACAGTGATATTTGCGGGTCGCAACCCGCAATATCGGGTCTCAACGTGGTAAATTTTGGCGTGAAGTCCGCCGAATCAAACGCCGTACCACGCTCGTTGCGCCACAACGGCAGAACCGTTGTGTGGAAACTTTGTTGCGCGGGTCTGGTCTGGTCCGGCCTCGGAGCATTGCCCGCCGCGGCTCAGCCGTCGCCCGTTCCAACCCCCGTCCAATCTCATGGCATCGCCATGCACGGCGCACCGGCGCTCCCTGCGGGGTTCGCCCATATGCCGTACGTCAATCCTGACGCGCCCAAGGGCGGCCGGATCATCTTTGGGCTGCTGGGGACCTTCGACAGCCTCAATCCCTTCATCGTCAGGGGCCTCGCGGTCCAGCACATCCGCGGCTACGTGGTCGAGAGCCTGCTGGCGCGCGGCAACGACGAGCCGTTCTCGCTCTACGGCCTGCTGGCGCAAACCGTCGAAACCGACAGCGCCCGAACCTATGTGACGTTCCGGCTCAATCCGCTGGCGACATTCTCCGACGGTAAGCCGGTGTTGGCGGAAGACGTTCTGTTTTCATGGCAGCTGATGCGCGACAGGGGCCGGCCCAATCACCGGCTGTATTACGCCAAGGTCGAAAAAGCCGAGGCGCTGGACGACCGCACGGTGCGGTTCGATTTCAGCGGGGCCAATGACCGCGAACTGCCGCTCATCCTCGGCCTGATGCCGATCTTCCCGAAACACGCGGTTGATGTCGCGACCTTCGAGGATACCTCCCTCACCGGCCCCATCGGCTCCGGCCCCTACCGGGTCACCGGCGTGCGCGCGGGCCAGAGCGTGACACTGACGCGCAATCCCGACTACTGGGGCCGCGACCTGCCGGTGAACCGCGGCCAGTGGAACTTCGATGAGGTGCGGCTGGACTACTATCGCGAAGCCAACGGCGCGTTCGAAGCGTTCAAACGCGGCCTCTACGACTTCCGCGCCGAGAACGAACCGCTACGCTGGCACGAGGGTTACGACTTCGCGGCCGCACGCAGCGGCGAGGTGATCCGCGACGAAATCAAACCCGGCACGCCGCAGCCGTCGGAGTATCTGGTGTTCAACACGCGCCGCCCTGTGTTCGCGGATATCCGCGTGCGGCAGGCGCTAACGCTGTTGTTCGACTTCGAATGGATCAACCGCAATTACTTCTTTGACCTGTACGGGCGATCGGCGGGTTTCTTCGCAGGTTCCGATCTGTCCGCCTACACCCGCCCGGCCGATGCGCGCGAAAAGACGCTGCTCGCCCCCTACACGGCGAGCATCCGTCCCGACATCGTGGACGGCAGCTATCGCCTGCCGGTCACCGATGCGTCGGGCCGCGACCGCGTCTCGCTGCGCGCCGCCCTCGCGCTGCTGGAACAGGCCGGATACCAGCTCGACGGTGTGGCGCTGCGGCAGAAAGCCACCCGGGCGCCGCTGGCTTTTGAGATTCTGGTCACCACGCGCGATCAGGAACGCATCGCGCTGGCCTATCAGCGTGATCTCAAGCGCGCCGGAATCACCGCAACGGTGCGCGCGGTGGATGGGGTGCAGTTCGACCAGCGCAGGCTCTCCTTCGAGTTCGATATGATCCAGAATCGCTGGGACCAGTCGCTGTCGCCGGGCAACGAACAGGCCTTCTATTGGGGCAGCGCCGCCGCCGACAACCAAGGCACCCGCAACTACATGGGTGCAAAGTCCCCGGCCGTTGACGCGATGATCGCCGCACTTCTCGAGGCAAAAGAGCGGACCGACTTTGTTCCCGCCGTGCGTGCGCTCGACCGGGCGCTGATGGCGGGCTTCTACGCAATCCCGATTTATAATGCGCGGCAGCAATGGATCGCACGATGGAATCGGATAGAACGGCCTAAGGCCACCGCGCTCACCGGCTACCTGCCGGAAACGTGGTGGCACAAGCCAGGCGCGAAACCGCCATCAGCGAAGCCGTGATGACAGTAACGCCGTGACCATGTGAGCGAGACCTTGCAGACCGCGCCATCCTCAGCAGCGACATCATCCGGCACGGCGCTGACGCTCGACGATCTGTTTCGCCGCACCGTGTTGCGCCAGCCCGATGCCGTCGCGCTGATCGATCCACCGAACAAGCAGCGCATCACCGGCGATGCGCCCCGGCAACTGACCTTCGCGCAGGCCGACCACGCCATCTCAGGCGTTGCCGCGCGTTTCGTCGAAGCCGGACTGCCGTCGGGCTCGATCATCGCCGTGCAGATGCCGAACACCATCGAGTTCGTGGTGACGGTGATGGCTGCGCTGCGCGCCGGTCTGGTGGTGGCGCTGCTGCCGCAACTCTGGCGGCAATCCGAATTGACCATTGCGCTCAACCGCATCGGCGCGCGAGCGATTGCCGGCGTCAGCCGCATCGAGATCGTCGATCACGGCGAGCTCGCGCTCCACGCGGCGGCGGAAGCGTTTTCCATCAGGCAGGTTTTCGGGTTCGGCAACGATCTGCCCGAAGGCATGACGCCGCTGGAAATCACCACAAGCGGCATGAACGGCTGGCTGTCGCCCACTCTGCCGGATGCGCGCAGACCCGCGATCATTTCATTCGACGTCACGCCGGACGGTTTCCGCGCGATCCCGCGCAACCATCTTCAGCTGATCTCGGGCGGCCTTGCGGTTTTTCTTGAAGCCGGACTGCCGCAGGGTGCACGCCTGCTGTCGTCAATTGCACCGGCCTCGTTCGCGGGTTTCGCATCGACGGTGGTGACATGGCTGCTGAGCGGTGGATCGCTGGCGCTGCATCATCCGGCCGACCTGCAGATTCTTGAGCAGCAGATCGTCGATGACCGTCACGACACGCTGATCGTGCCCGGTCCGCTGGCGATCCGGCTGGCCGAGAGCGGCACGCTCGCGCGCCCGCAAGTTGCGATCCGGCACGTCATCGGGCTGTGGCGCACGCCGGATCGCGTCACCGCGAGCAACGACTGGCAGGACACCGGCACGACGCTGACCGACATCTATCTGTTCGGCGAGATCGGACTGTTCGGCGCGCGGCGCCTCGCGGACGGCTCCGCCGCACCAATTACGCCGGGCGCATTCGGTGCACCGCGCGGTGCGGCAAGCTCGAAGACCATCGGCGAGATCATCGTGACGCCGAAAGCCACGCTCGCGCTGCGCGGCGCGATGGTGCCGGTCGCGGCCTATCGCATCTCGTCCGAGGACTCTCTCACCGAAACACCCGTTTTCGATTACGTCGATACGGGTTACGCCGCGCATGTCGATCGCGCCACGGGCGCCATCGGCATCACCGCGCCGCCTGTCGGGATCGTCGGCGTCGGCGGCTATCGTTTCCTGTCGCAGGATCTCGATGCATGGGCGAAACGGCTGACCGCCGGCGCCATGCTGACCGCGTTGCCGGATCAACTCAACGGCTTCCGCCTCGCCGGACGCACCGGCGACAACAGCCGCGCCCGCGAAGCGTTGGGCGAGTTGGGACTTAATCCATTGATGGTCGAAGCGTTTCGCGACCGATCCAGCGGAACCTGAGGAGATACGAATCCGATCCGTGTGTATTGGATCAGATTCCATCGCCGCTCGTCCCCGCGAACGCGGGGACCCAGCGCTGGATTCCCGCTTTCGCGGGAATGAATGGAGAGAACGTGTTTCAATTCAGCGGAACCTGAACCCCGTCATTTCATCGATTGCATTGACCTGCCATTAAGAGCCGCGGGTTAAGGTTTCGCGCAGCGCCGACACGTTCGGCAAACCGCGTTTCTCAAGAGTTTGCAGCACCATGTCGCAGCAGGGCCCGATCGTTATTGTCTCAAATCGGGAAGGCCACGCGCTTTCGGGAGCGATCACGCGGGTCAAGGCCTTTCCGATGGTGGATGTCGGCTGGTCCGACGCCATGGATGCCGTTGCGCGGCTGCGGCCCGCCGCAATGATCGTAACCGATCTCAACGGTCACGAGGACATGCTGGCGGATCTCGCGGAACGCACCGCCCACATCGATCCCTATGTGCCGCTGATCGCCCTCGACCCCGGCACAGTTTTGCCGCGAAATGTTCTTCCTTTCACCCAGGCAGGCCGAATCCCGGAACGCCTCGTCAGCCGCCTCAACGCCGCGCTGCGCGTCCGCGCGCTGCACGCGACCCTGCTCCGCCGCCTGTCCAACAACCGCGGCACCTCCACACGTATCGCGACGAGCGATCCGATCGATGACGCGACCGTCCTGCTGCTGGGACGCGGCGGCGCGTACCCGGCCCTGTCGGTCGCACTCGGCGAACAGATGGGCGTTGTCGGCGCACTCAGCATCGAAGCCGCCGCCAAGCACCTCAATGCGCGCGAACTCGACGGCATCATTGTGGGCGACGGCTTCACGCCGCGCGTTCTGGATGCTTTCCTGACCGTGCTCTCGGAAGATTCCCGCTTTCGCAATCTTCCCGTCGTGGTGAGAAGCCTGTCTGGCCTCGCCGCCGACTACGATCTGCCGAACCTCGAGGTCGCCGACGCCGATCCCGCGATGCTTGCCGCGCATGCCGTTCCGCTGATCAGGCAGCAGGCGTTCGAGTCCCGCATCGGCCGCGCGCTAAAGTCGATCGATGTGGGCGGGCTGCTCGATCCGCGCACCGGCTTGCTGAACGAGGACGCCTTCAGCCGCGACTTCGAGACTGCCGTCACGGAGAGCCTGACTCGCGGTGCGGGACTGTCCGTCGCCCGCATTTCCTTCGCGCAAGGCTCGATCTCCGAGCGGATGCGCCTTGATGCTGCGCGCATTCTCAGCCGCCTGATGCGGCGGATGGATTTCGCCACGCTCGATGAATATGGCGCGATCATCATTGTGTTCGCCGAGGCCGACCTGCGCAACGCGCACGCCATCGCGCGGCGGCTGACCAGCGTATTGAAACACACCATGTTCAGCACCAAGCGCGACCAGCGGCTCGATCCGCAGGTCACGGTCGCAACGCTGATGCCCGGCGATACGGCATCGATGGTGCTCGGGCGGCTACACGCCGAAGGACATCGCGTGGCGTCGTAAGGGGCAGCGTTCCTGCCTTCAATGCCCTAACTGCTGATCGTCATTGCGAGCGAAGCGAAGCAATCCAGAGCTTCAAGCAAGAACTGGATTGCTTCGTCGCTGCGCTCCTCGCAATGACGACGTCAATACCTCCGCTCGTCCCCGCGAAAGCGGGGACCCAGAGCTAACTATCGAGAATATGAGAGCTGGATTCCCGCTTGCGCGGGAATGAGCGGATAGTCGCTCACGCCGCCTTCTTGCCTTCCGCCAGATTGGCGAGATCGCGCAGGATCGTGGTCGCACCCTCGACACGTTCGTCTACGGTCTCCCATTCCTGGAAAAACACCACCTTCATGTCCGGACGCACCTTCGCCGCCTTGCCGTGGCGGCTGATGAAGAACATCAGCTTCTCCGGCTGCGCGAACGAGTTGTCGCGGAAGGTGATGACCGCGCCCTTCGGACCGGCATCAACCTTTTCGATGTTCGCGCGGCGGCAATAGGACTTGATCGCAGCGATCTGGAACAGATAGCGCACCTCGTCCGGCAGCGGACCGAAGCGGTCGCGCAGTTCCGCGCCGAAGTTCTCGATTTCGTCGTCGGTGTCGAGGTCCGCAAGACGGCGATACAGCGACAGACGGATCGAGAGATCCTGCACGTAATCTTCAGGAATGAGCACCGGCATGCCGAGCGTGATCTGCGGCGACCAGCGATCCGCGACCGGCTCGGAGATGCCGGCCTTGAGCGAGAGGATCGCCTCTTCCAGCATCGATTGATAAAGCTCGAAGCCGACTTCCTTGATGTGGCCGGACTGTTCTTCGCCGAGCAGATTGCCCGCGCCGCGAATGTCGAGATCGTGCGACGCGAGCTGGAAGCCCGCGCCAAGGTTGTCCAGCGACTGAAGCACCTTCAGGCGGCGCTCGGCCTGCGCGGTGATCTTGTGCGTGGACGGCAACGTGAACAGCGCATAGGCGCGCAGCTTCGAGCGGCCGACACGTCCGCGCAACTGATAAAGCTGCGCGAGGCCGAACATGTCGGCGCGATGCACGATCAGCGTGTTCGCGGACGGAATGTCCAATCCGGATTCGACGATCGTGGTCGAAAGCAGCACGTCATACTTGCCGTCATAGAACGCCGACATGATGTCTTCGATCACGGTCGGCGGCATCTGGCCGTGCGCGACCGCGACCTTCATCTCCGGCACATGCTTGTCGAGAAAGTCCTTGGCCTCGGCGAGATACTCGATGCGCGGGCAGACATAGAACGCCTGACCGCCGCGATAGCGCTCGCGCAGCAGCGCTTCGCGGATCATCAATGGATCGTGCGGCGCGATGAACGTGCGCACCGCAAGGCGATCAACCGGCGGCGACGCAATGATCGACAGTTCACGCACACCCGTCAGCGCCAGTTGCAGCGTGCGCGGGATCGGCGTCGCACTTAGTGTCAGCACGTGAATTTCCGCGCGCAACTGCTTCAGCCGTTCCTTGTGGGACACGCCGAAGTGCTGCTCCTCGTCCACGATCACAAGGCCGAGATCCTTGAACTTGATGCTCTTGCCGAGCAGCGCGTGGGTGCCGACAATGATGTCGACCTTGCCGTCCGCGAGGTCCTTCTTGACCTGCGTCATCTGCTTCGGCGCAACAAGACGTGACGCCTGCGCCACGTTCACGGGGAAGCCCTTGAAGCGCTCGGTGAAGGTCTTGGTGTGCTGCCGCGCCAAGAGCGTGGTCGGCACCACGACCGCGACCTGCTTGCCGTCCAGCGCCACGGCGAACGCCGCGCGCAGCGCGACCTCCGTCTTGCCGAAGCCGACGTCGCCGCACACCAGCCGGTCCATCGGACGTCCGGCATCAAGGTCATGCAGCGCGGCAGTGATCGCGCCAAGCTGGTCTTCAGTCTCCTCATACGGAAAGCGCGCGCAGAATTCGTCGTAGGTGCCCTGATGCACCGGAAACTTCGGCGCGACGTGGACATGCCGCTCCGCCGCGATCTTGATCAGGTCGCCCGCAATCTCGCGAATGCGGTTCTTGAGCTTGGCCTTGCGCGCCTGCCATCCGCCGCCGCCGAGCCGATCCAGCTCGACATTGCTCTGGTCGGAGCCGTAACGCGACAGCAGTTCGATGTTCTCGACCGGAAGAAACAGTTTTGTCTCGTTCGCATAATGCAGTTCGAGACAATCGTGCGGCGCGCCGCCGACCTGCAAGGTCTGCAAGCCCACGAAGCGCCCGATGCCGTGCTCGACGTGCACCACAAGATCGCCGGTGGCGAGACTGGTGACTTCGGAGATGAAGTTCTCGAGCTTGCGGGTCGCCTTGCGCGGCCGCACAAGGCGGTCGCCGAGAATGTCCTGCTCGGTGATCAGTGCGATGTTCTCGGTCTCGAAGCCGGATTCGAGGCCGACCACTGCCAGCATGGTCTCGTTGCGTGGCGTCGCCTGCACCGCGCGCCACGAATTGACGCTCGTGGTGTTGAGCAGCTTGTGGTCCTTGAGCATGCTCGCCATACGATCGCGCGAACCCTCGGACCACAGCGCGACGACGACTTTCTTGCGCGCCGCCTGCAGGCCGTTGATATGCGCCACCACGCCTTCGAACACGTTGACCTTGGTGTCTCCACGCTCGGGCGCGAAGTCGCGACCCTGTCGCGCATCGATATCGATGACGCCCTCGCCCTCGGGCAAGGCGAACGGCGTCAGCCGCGCCAGTGAACTGTCGGAAAGCTGCGAGGCCCATTCGGCTTCGGTGAGATACAGCCGGTCCGGCGGCAGCGGCTTGTAGATCGCGCCGCCACCCGGCGTGTCCATCACCTCGCGCCGCGCCTCATAGTAGTCGTTGATCTGCGTGAAGCGTTCGCGTGCGGCATCCTCGGCCAGCGGCTCCATCACGATAGGCGCAGCACCGAGATAATCGAACAGCGTGTCCATCCGCTCCTGAAACAGCGGCAGCCAGTGCTCCATGCCGGGATGGCGACGGCCTTCGCTCACCGCTTCATACAGCATGTCGTCGCGGTCCGGTGCGCCGAACGTCGCGACATAGCCCATGCGGAAGCGCTTGATGGTCTCCGTCACCAGCTGGAATTCCGACACCGGCACGAGGTCGAGTCCGCGCATGTCGTGCAGCGTGCGCTGCGACTCCGCATCGAACGTGCGGATCGATTCCAGCGTGTCGCCGAAGAAATCGAATCTCACCGGCTGATCGAGCCCGGCCGGATAGAGATCGAGAATGCCGCCGCGCACGGCATATTCGCCCGGCTCGCGCACGGTCGAGGTGCGGTTGTAGCCGTTGTGCTCAAGCCACGCCGCGATGTTGTCCATCGCCACGCGATGTCCGGGCGCAACCGACAGTGCCTGCGCGGCCACCACATCGCGCGCAGGAACGCGCTGGACGATGGCGTTGACCGTGGTCAGTACGATCAGTGGTTTCTCGCTGCCCTGAAGGCGCGACAGTTT
>JAUSAX010000143.1 GCA_030652315.1 Afipia sp.
AACACGCCGACCCGCAGCGTGCGACCGGTGCCGTTCGGCAGTGTGACAACGCCACGGACCATCTGGTCGGCGTGACGCGGATCGACACCGAGGTTGATCGCGATCTCGATGGTCTCATCGAACTTCGCGCTGACGCGTTCCTTCACCATCTTGACGGCTTCGGTGAGGGTATAGAGATGTTCGCGGTCGATTCCCTCGCGGGCTTTGACCAGTTTCTTGCCAACAGCCATGATCGTTACCCCGCCACCTGGAGACCCATCGAACGGGCAGAGCCCTCAACCATCTTCATGGCTGCTTCGACGGTGTCACAGTTGAGATCCTTCATCTTCTTTTCGGCGATCTCGCGCACTTGCGCTTGAGTCACATTGCCTGCGGAGTCGCGGCCCGGCGCTTTCGAACCGGACTGGATCTTTGCCGCCTGCTTCAAGAAGTAGGACATCGGCGGGGTCTTCAGTTCAAACGTGAACGACCGGTCCGCATAAATGGTGATGACCACCGGGATCGGGGTGTTCTTGTCGATCTTCTGCGTCTGCGCGTTGAACGCCTTGCAGAATTCCATGATGTTGAGGCCGCGCTGACCAAGCGCGGGACCGATCGGTGGCGACGGGTTCGCCGCACCGGCCGGCACCTGAAGCTTCAGGTATCCGGTCACTTTCTTAGCCATACTTTACTCCTTCAAACGATCCGGACCATTCCGGACCTTCTTAGGACCGTGGTGCGGTTCGACAGACGGCTGGCGACCGGCTGTCTCCTCCCACGGCATTCCAGAGCGAAGCTACCGCTTCCCTCTTCTGTCATCACCGGGCTTGTCCCGGTGATCTCGATGAAGAAGGCACTGTGCCCAGATCATCGGGATGACCGGCACAAGGCCGGTCATGACAAGCTCAATGGATCAGACCTTCTCGACCTGACCGAATTCCAGTTCGACCGGCGTCGCACGTCCGAAGATCGACACCGCGACCTTCACGCGCGAACGCGCCTCGTCGATTTCCTCGACCACACCGGAGAACGACGCAAACGGGCCATCGGCCACGCGCACATTCTCGCCGATCTCGAACGACACCGACGCCTTCGGCCGCTCCACGCCTTCCTGCACCTGATGCAGGATGCGCATGGCTTCGGCTTCGGAGATCGGCATCGGCTTGTTTTCCGCACCGAGGAAGCCGGTCACCTTGGGCGTGTTCTTGATGAGATGGAACGCCTCGTCGGTGAGGTTCATCTTCACCAGCACGTAACCCGGGAAGAACTTGCGCTCGGCGTCGATCTTGCGGCCGCGGCGTACTTCCGTGACCTTCTCGGTCGGTACCAGCACCTGCTCGAACAGATCTTCCAGTCCGCGCTGCTTGGCCTGCTCGCGAATGGATTCGGAGACCTTCTTCTCGAAGTTCGAATAGGCGTGAACGATATACCAGCGCATGCTCATTGTTTCGGTTCCGCGCTCAGGCCTGAATGCCAAGAATAAAAGTGATCAGGACGCGAATGATCTGGTCCGCGACGAAGAAGAACACCGACGACACCGCGACCATAATGAACACCATGATCGTGGTGATCATGGTTTCGCGGCGGGTCGGCCAGGTGACCTTGGCGGTCTCCGAGCGCACTTCCTGCAGGAATTTGAACGGGCTGAAAGCCATCGTCGGGTCCGCATCCGTAGTGCCGGGAACGTCGTTCCAGGCGTGATTGAATTATTTCAGGAATCCGGACAGCCCTCTCGTGCGCCCAACCCTCTTTAGAAGGATGAGCCGCCAAGCGGGCTCGATTGTCCGGGGATTTCAATGCCGCGCCGGAAATCCGTCAAAACGGGCCGACAGCAGGTGCCGTTATCTACTGTGGGACGGGCGTCAGGTCAAGGTACGGATATTGGGCCAGAAACTGGCAGGAGCGGCAGGGCTCGAACCTGCGACCCTCGGTTTTGGAGACCGATGCTCTACCAACTGAGCTACGCTCCTACAGAGCCGCCTCTATAGCGAACCATTTTCGCGCCGTCCACGCCCCCTCCTAGCGATTTTCGCCTGGTCACGGAACCCGCCCTGCGGCGATTGCCGCCATCCGGCGCGCCGCGTACATTCAAGAAAAGCTCAACCGGTGGGGGAAATAAACGGTTTGCCGCTTCGCAATGCCATACGCCGCATGTCGCTCACCCACCGGCTGCTGGCGCTTACTCTCGTTGCGTCCCTGCCCGGTCTCGCGGCGGTCAGTTACGGGGCATTTGACCTGCGAAACGCCCGATATGCGGAAGCCCGCGCCGACGCCCTGCGCAGCGCACAGGTCGTTGCCTCCGAGGTGGGCCAGATTTTCGACGGTATCCAGGGCGCGCTTCGCACGGTGGCGGAGGCCGACGAGGTCCACCGGACTAACAGCACCGCATGCACCGACTACATCATGCGGGTCCGCCCCAATATCGAGCCGCTGACCTCCATTCTGGTGGTCGGGCTGGACGGCAACATCCGCTGTTTCAGCGAGCCAAGCCTGGCATCGCCCAATCTCGCGACCCGCGATTATTTTCGCACCGCCATAGACCAGAAGAAATTCGCGATCGGGACGTTCATCGCCAGCAAGGTATCCGACCGCAACATCATTCCGCTGGCGACACCCATCATTCGGGACGGAAAGGTCGCGGGCGCGCTTGTCGCCGGCCTCAATGTTGAATGGCTGGGAAAGCAGTTGAAGCAGCGCGGTGTACAACGCGGCGGAACCATCCTGATCGCCGACCGCAACGGTATCGTAATCTCACGCGAACCGGCCCCCGAAAAATATGTCGGCAAGAAGATCGACGACAGTCTCGGCAGAATCGGTGCGGCGGCACCTGGAACCGAGGACATCATCGGTATCGACGGCGTGCCCCGCATCATCGGCTACATCCCGGCCTCCGTAACCCCGTTCGGACTTTATGTCAGCAGCGGCATCGCGCGGAGCGAGGCGTTCGAGCCGATCGACCGCGCGGTGCGCAACAGCATCGCGCTGTTTGCCCTGGGAAGCGCGGTCGCGTTCCTGTTGGCTTGGCTTGTCGGCGAAAGCATCATCCGCAGGCCATTGATGCGCATGGTGGCGACGGCCGAAGCCTGGCGGCGCGGTCACGATACCGTCCGCACCGGCATTGTGGGCCGCAGCGACGAAATCGGCGTGCTCGGACAGACCTTCGACCGGCTGATGGACGAAAACGCGATGCGCGAGGAACAGCGTGCCACCGCCGAGGAACGCCGCGAGATTCTGGTTCACGAACTCGCCCACCGCGTCAAAAACACCCTCGCCACCGTGCAGTCGATCGCTTCTTTAAGCTTTCGCCACAGCCAGGGGCCGGAAGCCCTGCGCCAGTTCCACGAACGCTTGCAGGCGCTGGTACGCGGCCACGATCTCCTGACCCGGAAGAACTGGCAGCACGCGGGTTTGTCTGAAATCGCGGAAGCCGCGATTGCCCCGCTGCAGGAGGAGCGCGGGCATCGTTTCGTAATTTCGGGACCGCCGGTGGATCTGCCGCCGACGACGGCCGTGCCGATGGCGATGATCCTGCACGAGCTTTGCACCAACGCAATGAAGTACGGCGCACTGGCGAACGACAGCGGCCGCGTCACCATCGGCTGGACGGCGCAGCCCTCTGAAGTGGGTACCACCGTCAGCCTGATATGGAGCGAGAGTGGCGGTCCCGCCGTCACGCCTCCCGACGAAGAAGGTTTCGGCACGCGGCTGATTTCGAACCTCAGCCGGCAACTCGGCGGCGACTGCAGTTTCCGCTACCCGCCGTCGGGGCTGGTCTTTCACCTGAGCATGATTGCGCCAGCCACGGAGCCGAGGAGCTAGACGTTCGAACTGCGGCCTGAGTGCACAATCAACCCTTCCAAAGGGGCCGCGCCGACTCCCGATGTCTGCCTGACGAACAATCGCATGGTCAGGGAGACATAAGTCAGCCCGTAGTACGCCCCTTAACGCCGTGTTGATTCAAAATTCCTAAGTTGTCGCCAGCAGGTTTTCTGTGATGGCTCAGGATTTTTTGGAGACACGATGCGCAAGCTTTGGTCCGTTTCTGCCCGGATTATGATCGCAATTTCACTGGTGGCGGCTGCCTCCTGTGCTGGCCTCGCCGCCTTCGGCCTTTGGCAACAACAGAATGCGGTCGATCTGGCGCTTCAGCGCGAACTGAAATCCGACTACGCGAACATGATCGGTGCCATGGATTCCGATACACGCGCCGTGCAGGCGGTGGCGAACGCGGTGGCGACCATGCCGGAGCTCAAGCCTCTGATCCGCGCACAGGACCGGGCGGGAATCATCGCACTGCTCGGAAAGACACTGAATGACATCAAGCCGCTCGGCATCGAGTTGATCACCATTCAGATTCCGCCCGGCATCGCCCTCGCCCGGGCTCACAACCCGAAAGCCTTTGGCGACGACGTGACTGCCCGGCGCAAGATGATTGTTCAGTCGTTCGCGACGAAAAAGCCGATCGGCGGTGTCGAGGCAGGCCGTGACGTTCTCAACATCTTCGGCGCAACCCCCATTCTCGACGGCGAGACCCTGATGGGCACGGTCGATGTCGGCGCGCCCTTCGGCCAGACTTTCGTGAATTCGATGAAGACCCGCTTTGGCGTCGATGTCGCCATCCATCAGATTAACGATGACAAGATTCAGACCCTGGCAACCACGATAAAGGGCGCCACCGCATCCCCAGCCGTCCTCAAGCGCGCGCTGGCCGGTGAATCGATCGTTCTCACGAACTCGCTGGATGGTCAGCCGACCGCCGTCACTTTCGGGCCGATCAAGAACTTTTCCGGTCAGCCTGTCGCGGTGATCGAGATCGTCCGCAACACCAGGGAATATCAGGAGCTCGCCTCCAACTCCGCCAAATGGCTCGCAGCAGGTGCGATTGCCGCTGTCCTGATCGCCGGCCTGATCGCCGCGTGGGTCGGTCGCGGACTGGCACGCCCGATTGTGGCGCTTGAAGGCGCGATGCGCACGATCACGTCGGGCAAACACGATGTCGTTGTACCGGGCGGAGATCGCCGCGACGAAATCGGCTCGATGGCGCGCGCGGTGGAAGTGTTCAAGGACAGCCTTGTCGAAACCGACCGACTGCGCGCGGCGCAGGAAGAGCAGCGTGTCGCCTCGGAGACGGAACGCCGCAACACCGTGCTCGCCCTCGCGGAGCGGTTCGAAACCGGCGTCGGCAGCGTCGTGAATGCAGTGGGCGCGGCATCGACCGAGTTGCGCAGCACGGCCGAAAACATGGCGCGCACGGCGGAAGAAGCGACGAAACAAACCGCAACGGTCGCCGATGCTTCGGAGGAAGCATCGCAAAATTCCCAGGCCGTTGCCGCCGCGATCGAGGAACTCAACGCCTCGATCAACGAGATTGCCCAGCAGGTCAATGAATCCGCGCAGGTGGCCGGTCACGCCGCCAAGCAGGCGAACGATACCAATGCGGAAGTTCAGGGACTGGCGCTGGCCGCCCAGAAGATCGGCGACGTGGTGAAACTGATCAGCGAGATCGCCGAACAGACCAACCTGCTCGCGCTCAACGCCACCATCGAAGCGGCGCGCGCGGGCGAGGCCGGACGGGGATTTGCCGTCGTCGCGTCCGAAGTGAAGGCGCTGGCAAGCCAGACGTCGAAGGCAACCGACGAAATCTCGGCGCAGGTCGGCGCCATCCAGTCCGCGACAAAGACCTCCGCCGAGGCCATCAACGGAATCACCCACACCATCAGCAAGGTCAACGAGATCGCAAGCGCCATTGCGTCCGCGGTCGAGGAGCAAGGCGCGGCCACCCGCGAGATCGCCCACAATGTTGCCGAGGCCGCGCGCGGCACCGGCGAAGTCTCGGCGAACATTGTCGGCGTCCGCGATGCGGCCCGGGAAACCGGCGTCGCCGCAGATCAGGTCGTCGCATCGGCAGCCGAGCTGTCCATGAACGGCGAAACGCTGAAGGCACAGGTCGATGCCTTCCTGCGCGAGGTGCGCGCCGCATAATACGGCCGCAGTTCGACGGTGAATTGAAGCCGCTCCACCTTGGTGGAGCGGCTTTTTTTTCATCAGCGAGGCCGTGATCGGTCAGTCCGCGCCCTTCATGATCTTGAACACGCCGCTGGCCATCACGACGCAGCGACCCTCAGCCGTCAGTTCGGTATTCAGGAAAATCAGAGTGCGCGTGCTGCGCACCACGCGCGGCGTCGAGATCAGGATTTCCCCGATCTTGGCCGCATCGATGAAGTGCGTATCCATCTGGATCGTGACGACGGCGGAAGAGCCGCTCCCTGCTCGCGCGGCCATGCCGAGCGAGCGGTCCGCCAGCGTCATCAGCAACCCACCTTGCACGAAACCGCGCCGGTTCTTGTGCTTGGCCTGCGCGACGATGGCGTATTCGCCCGTCGTATCGTTGGCGCGATGCCAGAGCGGCCCCACCAGATTGAGAAATCCGTCGTCCTCGACGATAGTCCAGCCGTCTTTCGCCAGTTTTTTGGCACCTGCGTCAGTCATCAAATCAACCGCCTCGATATCGTCATGGACGTCGGTTACCGGCGCTGTCGCAACCCTCGGCCTGCGCCTCCAGTTTCGCGTCCACCGCCCTGTTCAACCGCGGATTTTTGTACCAATCTGCCCCGCGACGCTGCCGGTTCAACCATGTCCGGTACATGCGCGAAACAAGAAAAAACCGGAGGCAACATGAACGTCCACGCCACGCCAAGCGCCGCCAAGGCAACCCCGGCCCTTCCCTCCGCCAAGCCGGAGACGATTGGCCTTTCCGCGCAGCGTCTGCAGCGGATGCGCGACGCGTTCCAGCGTGAGATCGACAAGGGAACGACGCCCGGCGTGGTGTCGATGGTCGCGCGGCGCGGACAGATCGGCTGGTTCGAGGCGCAGGGCAAGCAGGACCCCTCCGGCAGCACGGCAATGGCGACGAACAGCATCTTCCGCATCTTCTCGATGACCAAGCCGCTGGTGTCGCTCGGCATCATGATGCTGGTCGAGGACGGCCATCTCCTGCTCAACGATCCGCTGGCCAAGTACATTCCGGAATTCGGCAGCCAAAAGGTCGGTGTCGAGCGCAACGGCGCGCTGGAATTCGCGCTGCCGGTGCATCCGATCACGATTCAGGACCTGCTGCGCCACACCTCGGGCATCTCCTACGAGATCACCGGCGCCGGCATGGTGCAGCGGATGTACGCGAAGGCAAAAACCTTCCGCCGCGACATCACCAATGAGGAACACGCCAAGCTGATCGCGAGCATGCCGCTGATGTGCCAGCCGGGCACGGAGTGGAACTACAGCCGCTCCACCGACATTCTGGGCCGTGTCATCGAAGTGGTGTCCGGCAAGCCACTGAGCGCCTTCCTGAGCGAGCGCATCCTCGGCCCGCTTCAGATGAACGAGACTGGCTTTCACACCGCGCAGGACAACAAGTCACGCATTGCGCAGCCCTTCCCGGCCGATCCATGGACCGGCGACAAGGTCGCCCTGTTCGATCCGCTGGAAGTCGCGAAGATGGAATCCGGCGGTGGTGGGCTGGTCTCGACCGCGATGGACTATGCGCGCTTCTGCCAGATGCTGCTGAACGGCGGCACGCTCGATGGCAACCGTGTGATCGGACGCACGACGCTCGCCTTCATGGCAGCCAACCATCTCGCAGCCAACGTCAAGATGGAGTCGCACCTGCTGCCGCCGGGCCATGGTTTCGGCCTTGGCTTCGCGGTGCGCACCGATGCGGGCATGGCACCTTATGCCGGTTCTGTTGGCCAGTTCTTCTGGAGCGGCGTGGCGGGCACATTCTTCTGGATCGACCCGCAGGAAGATCTGTTTGCGATCTTTCTGTCGCAGGGCCCCGGCCAGCGCGAATATTTCCGCACGCTGGTGCGCAGCCTCGTGTATGCGGCGGTGGAATGAATTGTCATTCCGGGGCAGCCCGCAAGGCTGAACCCGGAATCCAGATCAACGCAACGAGATTCCGGGTTCGCGCTTTCGCGCGCCCCGGAATAACGGAGCTCCTGAATCAGCTGATCGTTGCGCCGCCGTCGATGACGACCGTCTGCCCGGTCATGAAGTTACCGGCAGCCGATCCCATGAACACTGCAGCACCTGCGATTTCATCGGGAATGCCGATGCGCAGCAGAGGTGAGCGCGCGGTGGATGCCTTCAAGTTATCCGGATTGTCCCACAGCGCCTTGGCAAAATCGGTCTTGATCAGGCCGGGCGCGATGC
>JAUSAX010000149.1 GCA_030652315.1 Afipia sp.
TCGCGGCGCCGGCCTCGGCGGCGGCAATGACGAGCGCGAGCAGACGCTGAATCAGTTGCTGGTCGAAATGGACGGCTTCGAGGCCAATGAAGGCGTGATCCTGATCGCCGCCACCAACCGTCCCGACGTGCTCGATCCTGCACTGCTGCGTCCTGGCCGCTTCGACCGTCAGGTCGTGGTGCCGAATCCTGACGTCGTCGGCCGCGAGCAGATCCTCAAGGTCCACGTCCGCAAGGTGCCGCTGGCGCCGGATATCAACCTGAAGACCATCGCACGCGGTACGCCCGGCTTCTCCGGCGCGGACCTGATGAACCTCGTCAACGAAGCCGCATTGACCGCCGCGCGCCGCAACAAGCGCATGGTGACGCAGTCCGAGTTCGAAGAGGCCAAGGACAAGGTGATGATGGGCGCAGAGCGCAAGTCGCTCGTCATGACCGAGGACGAGAAGATGCTGACGGCCTATCACGAGGGCGGTCACGCCATCGTCGGCCTCAACGTCATCGCCACCGATCCGATCCACAAGGCGACCATCATTCCGCGCGGCCGTGCGCTCGGCATGGTGATGCAGTTGCCGGAGCGCGACAAGCTGTCGATGTCGCTCGAGCAGATGACCTCGCGCCTTGCCATCATGATGGGTGGCCGGGTTGCGGAAGAACTGATCTTCGGCAGGGAGAAAGTCACCTCCGGTGCATCGTCCGACATCGAGCAGGCCACACGGCTTGCCCGCATGATGGTGACGCGCTGGGGTCTGTCGGAAGAACTCGGCACCGTGTCCTATGGCGAAAACCAGGACGAGGTGTTCCTCGGCATGTCGGTGTCGCGCACGCAGAACGCATCGGAAGCGACGGTGCAAAAGATCGACACCGAAATCCGTCGCTTTGTGGAAGAGGGCTACAAGGAAGCGACGCGCATTCTCACCGAGAAGCGCGCCGATCTCGAAACCCTGGCGAAGGGTCTGCTCGAATTCGAGACCCTTTCCGGCGATGAGATCACCGATCTTCTGGCCGGCAAGAAGCCTAACCGCGAATCCGTTCTCGAACCGACCGGTCCGCGCACCTCGGCGGTGCCGCCTGCCGGCAAGCCGCGTCCGCGTCCGGATGCCGGCCTTGAGCCGCAGCCGCAGGCATAAAGAACGATATGATACGTTTGAGAAAGGCCGGTTCGTGAACCGGCCTTTTTCTTTTCACTTATGTCCGCGCTCCGCGCGATCTGCATGGACTTTTTCAGTTGCCCTCTCGCCGAACATAGGTCGCGGCCGTATCGCTTGACCCTTCGCTACAATCGACGCACGCAGAGAAAATCTTCTTGCGGATGAACCGATGACCACCCCGACGGCCCCAGACCACTTTCATGCGCCGGCCTACTGGTCGCGCAACGCCATCATGCCGGGCATCGTCGCCATCGCGCCGATGCTGCCGGGCACGCTCGCCTTCGGCATGGCGTTCGGCGCGCTTTGCGCGCAGAAGAATTTCACGCTCACCGAAGTGCAGGTGATGATGGCCTTCGTTTATGGCGGGTTGTCGCAGTTCGTCGCGGTCTCATCGTGGCCTGATACGCTGACGGTGTCGTCGATCGCAACGCTGGCGCTGCTGACGGCGACCGTCAACATCCGCTTCGCCCTGATGAGCGCCAGTCTTCGCCCTTGGTTCGGCACGCTGCCGTCCTGGCAGTCCTATCCGTCGATGCTGCTGGTGACCGACGGCGGTTGGCTCGCGGCTACGCGCTATCGCAATCACGGCGGGGCTGACGCGTCGTTCTTCGTCAGCGGTGGCGTCGTGCTCTACGTTCTCTGGTTCGTGTCGTCGTTGCCGGGATATCTGCTCGCTGGGCAATTGAGCGACCCGAAGAAATATGGCGTCGATCTCGTGGTGCCGGCGTTCTACGCGGCGATGCTGGTTCCGGCCTGGAAAGGTCCGCGGCGGGCGATCCCGTGGGCGGTGTCGGGCGCGGTGGCGCTCGCGGTGCATTGGCTGATGCCCGGCTGGTGGTTCATCATTGCAGGCGCTGTGTCGGGCGCGATCTGCGCCGGATTGATGGACGATCCGCCGACCAGCGACGCGCAGGCCCCGCAACACGGAGAGGCAGCATGAGCGAGTTCATGCGCTCCGATGTGATGATCGCATTCGCCGTGATGACGGCGGTGACGGTCGCTTCGCGGCTCGGCGGCTACTGGCTGATGGGGTACGTCAATGTCACCCCGCGCGTGCGGCGGATGCTGGATGCGCTGCCGGGCTCGATCATCGTCGCGGCGTCACTTCCTGTCGCCGTCAATGGCGGTGCCGTCGTCCTGTTTGCGATCGGTGCGGCCGTCGCGATCACCATCATCCGGCGCAACGAGTTCGTCGCGGTGATCACCGGAATGGCGGTGGCCGCGCTGGCACGCGCGCTCGGATTCAGCGGCTGAAATTCCCTGATTTTGCTGCACTGCGAATTTGAATCCGGCTGCACCGAATCGCTTGTTTCTGCTTTTGAACTGGTGTTCACTTCTTTTCGGGAGACAAACGCCGTCAATGGTTTACAGGCGAACTCATCAAGTCGTGAAGCGCCTTGCAGCACGCCGCAATGCGATCCTTGCGGCAGCGCGCGACGCTGCTGCTGAAGGCGGAATGGCTGCGGTTCAGATCGCGCCGGTCGCCACCCGCGCCAATGTCGCGGCGGGTACGGTCTATCGCTATTTTCCCTCGAAAGCGGACCTGATTTCCGAACTGATTGCCGACGTATCGCGCGCCGAATTGACCGCGATTCGCCGTGCGGCCGACGCGGCACCCGGGCCTTCGTCCGCCCTTGCAGCCGCCGTGACCACCATCGCAGTGCATGTGGTGTCGAACCGCAAGCTCGCCTGGGGCATTCTCGCCGAGCCCGTCGATGTCGATGTCACCGAAACCCGGGTCGCGAGCCGCCGCGAGATTTCCGCCGAGGTCGAAGCGCGGATCGAAGCGGCAGTGCGGGCAGGGCACCTGCCGGCGCAGGATATCGCATTGGCCGCCACGGCCCTGATCGGGGCGCTGCATGAATCACTGGTCGGGCCGCTGGCGTCAGCCGAGATCGACGATCCGGTCAAGCTGCGGGACTCCGTGCAGGCGATCACGCTGTTCGCCCTGCGTGCGGTCGGTGTCCTTGATGCCCGCGCCCGCGGTCTGGTGGTGCAGGCGGTGATGCCTGTCATGCCGGTGCGCCGGGAACTGGGCGCGCTGGTCGGCTAGACCAGCATACGGAATCCGGGTGCGGGGTTCCGATTGAAGCCACGAGGCTTTGGAACTATTCAAAACGCGCCGGACGTGCTTGATATATCAGAACAACAAAGCGTGACACCACACGCCGGTTTCGGAGCGCGCGTATGTCTATCATGATGCCTGAAGCGGATCAGGCGGTGCTTGGCCGCCGCGACGAGATCGTCGCCGCTTTGCGCAAGATCGTTCCTGGCGAGGGCGTGATCGCCACGACGCGGGAAATGCCACCCTATGAGTCCGATGCGCTGACCGCCTACCGCCAGCCGCCGATGGTCGTGGTGCTGCCTGATACCACCGAACAGGTTTCGCAGGTCCTGAAATACTGCCACGACAACGGCATCAAGGTGGTGCCGCGCGGGTCTGGCACATCGCTGTCGGGAGGCTCGCTGCCGCTCGCGGACGGCGTGCTGCTGGGGCTCGGCAAATTCAAGCGCGTGCGCGAGATCGATTTCGACAACCGCGTGGCCGTGGTCGAGCCCGGTGTCACCAACCTCGCCATCAGCCAGGCCGTCGCGCATGAGGGCTTCTACTACGCGCCCGATCCCTCATCGCAGATCGCCTGCTCGATCGGCGGCAATGTTGCGGAGAATTCCGGCGGCGTTCACAGCCTGAAATACGGCATGACCACCAACAACGTGCTCGGCTGCGAATTCGTGCTGATCACCGGCGAGATCCTGCGGATTGGCGGCAAGGCGCCCGAGAACGACGGCTACGACCTGATGGGCGTCATCAACGGCTCGGAAGGCCTGCTCGGCGTCGTCACCGAAGTGACGGTGCGCATCCTGCAGAAGCCGGAAACCGCTCGCGCGCTGATGGTGGGCTTTGCGGAGATCGAGGCCGCCGGTCAATGCGTCGCCAATATCATCGGCGCGGGAATTATCCCGGGCGGCATGGAGATGATGGACAAGAACGCCATCGTTGCTGCGGAAGCATTCGTACACGCGGGCTACCCGCTCGACGTCGAGGCGTTGCTGATCATCGAACTCGACGGCCCGAAGGTTGAGGTCGATGAACTGATCGAGCGCGTGGAGAAGATCGCGCGCGCATGCGGTTCGACCACACTACAAATCTCGAACTCCGAACAGGAGCGTCTGCTGTTCTGGTCCGGCCGCAAGGCGGCGTTTCCGGCGGTCGGACGGCTCTCGCCGGATTATCTCTGCATGGACGGTACCATCCCGCGCGGCAAGCTGCCGGAAGCGCTGGCCGGCATTCGCGACCTGTCCGAGAAATACGGCCTGCGGGTCGCCAACGTCTTCCACGCCGGCGACGGCAACCTTCACCCGCTCATTCTGTACGACGCCAACATCGCCGAAGAGATGGACAAGGCGGAGGCCTTCGGCGCGGACATCCTGCGCCTGTGCGTCAAGCTCGGCGGCGTGCTGACCGGCGAACATGGTGTCGGCGTCGAGAAGCGCGACCTGATGCCGGAAATGTTCAGCGACATCGATCTTGCGCAGCAGCAGCGGCTGAAGTGCGCGTTTGATACGCAAGGGCTGCTCAATCCCGGCAAGGTCTTCCCGACACTGCATCGCTGCGCCGAACTCGGACGCGTTCATGTCCACGGCGGCAAGCTGGCGTTTCCGGACATTCCGAGGTTTTAATGCATGATCCCTGGAATCGCAGTTGGCGCTCACACTGCGGCGGATCGTGCGCCTGTGGCCGACGCCAGAACGAACGATCGACAGCCTGCCAATGTTGTTCAAGCAGTCCATTCTTGAGGGTATTGCCGCCGGCAAGATCACGCTCGCGTTCCGGCGCTGGAAGCGGATCGCTGTGCGAAAGGGCGGCACGTTGACAACCTCGGTGGGCGTGCTGCGGTTCGATGCGGTCGATGAAGTCGCGCCGGGCAAAATCTCGAGCCGTGACGCGAAGCAGGCAGGCTTTGAAACGGTTGCGGCCTTGCAAGAGTCGCTTGGACCGGATGATGAGCGGCCGGTCTATCGGATCGTGTTCAGATGCGTCGGCGAGGACCCGCGAGTTGCCTTGCGGAAAGAATCAAATCTCGACGAGGTGACGCTGGCGGAGTTGCGGAAACGGCTGGCGCGCTATGACGCCGCCGCCTCCCGGGCATGGACAAGAGAGTCGCTGAAATTGATCGCGAAGTACCCCGGCGTCCGCGCCGGTGATCTGGCAAAGCGGCTTGGGGTCGACAAGGACGGCTTCAAAATCAACATTCGCAAATTGAAAGACATGGGTTTGACGGAAAGTCTCGATATCGGCTATCGCCTGTCGCCGCGCGGCACAGCGCTGATCAACGCTTCCGGATCCAGAGTGAAGGAGACCGGACGTTGAAAGTACGTGATGCGAAAGATGTGGAGCAGGCGGTGCGCGATGCGCTCGCCGCCGAGCAGCCGCTGGAGATTGTCGGCCACGGCAGCAAGCGCGAGATCGGCCTGCCGCTGGCGACCAATGCGGTGCTCGATCTGTCGGCGCTGAACGCCATCACGTCCTATGAGCCCAACGAGCTGATCGTCACGGTTCAGGCCGGGGCGCCAATGGCCGATCTGCTCTCGCTGATCGACTCCAAGAACCAGCAATTCGCGTTCGATCCGATGGACACCTCGGTGCTGCTGGGAACGCCGCGCGATGCGGGGACTGTCGGCGGCATGATCGCCGCGGGTCTGGCCGGGCCGCGACGGATCAAGGCCGGCGGCGCGCGCGATCATCTGCTCGGTGCGAATGCCGTGTCTGGGTTCGGGGAGTCGTTCAAGACCGGCGGCAAGGTGGTGAAGAACGTCACGGGTTACGACCTCTGCAAGCTGCTGGCGGGATCGTGGGGCACGCTGTCGGTGATGACCGAGGTGACGCTCAAGGTGATGCCCAAGGCGGAAACCGAGCGGACGCTGGTGCTGCGCGGCCTCGACGATGTCGCGGCGAACCGGGCGATGACCATGGCGCTCGGATCGCCCTATGACGTATCGGGCGTGGCGCACGTTCCGGCATCGATCTTCCGGGCCGCGGGCGGGGCGCTGTCCGCTCTTGGCGAATCCCGTCAATCCGTGACGCTGATCCGGCTCGAAGGCATCGGCGCCTCGGCCCCTCATCGCGCGGGCTCGGTGAGCCAGACGCTCGCCGCGTTCGGGGCAGCGGAGATGATCGAGGACGAGGTGTCCGCATCGGTCTGGGCTTCGATACGCGACGTCACGCCGTTTGCGGCGTCAGGTTCGCTGGGCGCATGGCCGGTGTGGCGGGTCGTCTGCCCGCCGGCTTCCGGCGGTGCGTTCGGTCAGGCGCTGGCGCGCGAGACCGGCGGCGACGTGATCTACGACTGGGGCGGCGGGCTGATCTGGGCAGCGCTGCCTCCGGCGGCTGATGCCCATGCCACACTGCTGCGGCAGCGTCTCAAATCCATCGGCGGTCATGCCACGCTGCTTCGCGCCACCGATCAGGTGCGCAATACCGTCGATGTTTTCCACCCGCAGGAGGCGGGCGTCGCGGCGCTGGGTCTGCGCGTCAAGGCCAGCTTCGACCCCCGCAATATCCTGAACCGCGGCCGGATGGTGCGCGCATGATCCGGAACCGGTGACGTCATGAAGACCGAATTTTCCCTCGCCCAGCTTGCCGATCCCGACATTCGCGAAGCCGACAAGATCCTGCGGGCCTGCGTGCATTGCGGATTCTGTACCGCGACCTGTCCGACCTACGTCCTGCTTGGCGACGAACTCGATAGTCCGCGCGGCCGGATCTACCTGATCAAGGACATGCTCGAGAACGACCGCAAGCCGACCCAGGAGGTGGTCAAGCATATCGATCGCTGCCTGTCGTGCCTTGCCTGCATGACCACCTGCCCGTCGGGGGTGAACTACATGCACCTGGTCGATCAGGCGCGGGTGAAGGTCGAAGACGAATATTCAAGGCCGCTGTCCGAGCGGCTTTTGCGCGGGGTCCTTGCGCATGTCCTGCCGCGTCCCGGCCTGTTTCGCGCCAGCATGATCGCGGCCCGGCTGGCCCGGCCGTTCGCGGCATTGCTGCCGGCTTCCCCCAAAGGCCAGACCACGCCGACATTCTTCGACCGGCTGCGTGCGATGCTCGCACTCGCGCCGGGACGGCTGCCCCCGCCGGGGCCGTCCGGTGGCACGGTCTTCCCTGCCGAGGGTCAGAAGCGCGGCCGCGTCGCGCTTCTGCAGGGCTGCGCCCAGCAGGTTCTTTCTCCCGGGATCAATCAGGCGGCGATCCGGATGCTGACCCGCAACGGCATCGAGGTCGTGCTGGTGGCAGACGAGCAGTGCTGCGGCTCGCTGACCCATCACATGGGCCGCGACGGTGATGCGCTGACGCGCGCGCGGGCGAACATTGAGGTGTGGACAAACGAGATCGACCGGAACGGTCTCGACGCCATCCTCGTGACCACGTCGGGATGCGGGACGACCATCAAGGACTATGGCTACATGCTGCGCGAGGACGCGCTCTTTGCAGCAAAAGCCGCACGTATTTCGGCTCTTGCGAAGGATGTGACCGAGTACGTCGCGGGTATCGAGATCGCGTGGCCGCAAAGCAAAAGCGATCTCGTTGTCGCGTATCACTCCGCATGTTCGTTGCAGCACGGACAGAAAATCACGCAGCTTCCGAAAGAATTGCTTTCCAAGAGCGGATTCGTGGTGAAAGATGTGCCCGAGAGTCATCTGTGTTGCGGTTCGGCGGGAACGTACAACATCCTCCAGCCCGACATTGCGAAGCGACTGCGCGAACGGAAGATCGCCAACATCGCATCGACGAAGCCGGACGTTATCTCTGCCGGTAACATCGGCTGCATGGTGCAGATAGGCTCGGTGGAAAGTGCCGACGGAACGTCAGTCCCTGTGGTGCATACGATTGAACTGCTCGATTGGGCGACAGGCGGGCCTCGGCCGGATTTGTTGATGAGATCAATGAAGGGCCCCCACGCTGGGAGTGCTTGAGCGCCGGTTCAACGTGTGGCTGGCGGTAACAGGAGGACCACAATGGCTAAGGCAAAGAAGAAGAAATCGAAGGCCAAAAAAGCTAAAAAGCTGATGGCGAAGAAGAGCGCCAAGAAAGTTTCCAAGAAGGCTGCGAAGAAGAAGTCAGCGAAAAAATCCGCCAAGAAGTCGGCGAAGAAGGCCGTGAAGAAATCCGCCAAGAAGGCTTCCAAGAAAGCCGCGAAGAAGTCGGCAAAGAAATCGGCGAAGAAATCATCCGCAAAAAAGGCCGCTCCGAAGAAGGCCGCTCCCAAAAAGGCAGCCAAGAAGCGCGCCCCGAAGCCTGCTCCCGCCCCGGCACCCGAGCCGGCTCCGGCAGCCGAATCGAGTTGGTCCAGTCCGGCTCCGGCATCGACTCCCAGCTGGTCTTCGGGCTTCGGCTCCGGCAACGACGACAGCAACAATTGAGGTCGGGCGCCTGCTTCGGCAGGCGCGCTGCATTCCTCCCGCAGAGCCGCAGCGCATATCGCTGCGGCTTTTGGCGTTTCATGGCTGGCGGTTTTGGGGGCGGGCCGAATCAGATCGGCATGAAGATCATCTCTGGGGATATGGGGGCTGGCAGGGCGTTGGTGTCAGTCGGAACCCGGCCAGTGTGCTCAATTGGGGCCGAAATTTGTTGTCGGAATGCAACACTGCGACAGAACCGCATTTAGAGGGCTTGAAACGCCTAAAAAGGCGGCAATTGCTTGGGTTTTTTGCTTCACGCACGTGAATTTGACCACCACTGTGGGGGCACGAGATTGAATACCGCGCAGTCGATTAACGCTTGTCATTCGGACCTTCGGCAATCGGACTGGATTTTTAAACGATGATGGGGATCGTCATGAAGAAAGTAAGTTTGTCCGTCGCAGCAGTTACCGTTGCGATGGGTCTGGGTTCGGCATCCGCCGCTGACCTCGGTAAGGTCTACACCAAGGCTCCGGCACCGATTGTCGTGTCGCCATGGGATATCGCCTTCGGCGGCGCCGTGATGAGCAACTACATGTTCCGCGGCGTGACCCAGTCCAACAACCAGCCAGCCGGTACCGTTTATTTCGAGCCGCGCTACAACATCAATCCGAACCTCCAGCTTTACGTTGGTACGGCCGCGACCAGCATTTCGTTCGCCAACCGCGCCGCTGCTGAAATCGACATCTACGGCGGTATCCGCCCGACCTTCGGCCCCGTTGCGTTCGACTTCGGTGTGTTCGGTTATCTGTATCCAGGCGGAACCTGTACCGCAGGTATTGCCGCTGTTGCCGCCGTCTGCCCGAACGAAGCCAACCCGGTCATTCTGGCCAACGGCAACGTCATGAAGAAGGACGTCAGCTTCTACGAAGTGTACGGCAAGGTGAACTACACCTTTAACGACTACTTCGCTCTCGGCGGCAACGTCTTCTATTCGCCGAACTTCCTGAACACCGGCGCCGACGGCACCTACGCTTCGATCACCGGTAAGCTGACTGCACCGGGCACCTTCTTCGGCACCAGCGGCATCGGCGCCTACGTGTCGGGTGAATTCGGCCGCCAGTGGCTGGGCACTTCGGATAACTTCTACGGCACCGGCATCGCCGGCGACCCCTTCCAGTTCGGCATCAAGTACGCCGACTACAACACCTGGAACGTCGGCGTCGGCTTCACCTACAAGGTGTTCACCCTCGACCTGCGCTACTCGGGAACCGATATGAGCAAGGGCGATTGCAACGCTTTCACCAGCGACTACAACGCTTCGCAGCCCAACAACGTGACCCCGATCAATCCGGGCGGCTTCGGCTCCAAGTGGTGCGGCGACACGTTCATCGCCAAGCTCTCGGCCGACGTGACCCTCGGCGCTCTGAAGTAATCTTCTTCGTCTGAAAGTCTAAGGGCGGCAGAGAAATCTGCCGCCCTTTTTCTTTTGCTCTGCTGGCAGCGTTCGCCTTTATCTGGCATCGCTGGGTGCGGCGTGAATCATGGCCGCAGCACTGGCTCAACGACTGATCACGTCACTGTCGCGGGCCGCTCGCTATCACCAAGCGTGAACTGCTCTCCGGAGCGCACCAGCGACACCTGGCGCTGGTGGAACGCCTCGAGCGTGCTGCGGTGTCCGATCGAGACGATGGTCGTGTCGGGTAGCTTCTCCGCAATCAGGCGATAGAGCAGCGCTTCGGACGGCTCATCCAGCGACGCGGTGGCTTCATCGAGGAACAGATATTGCGGGGTGTGCAGCAGCGCACGGGCGATGCCCAGCCGCTGCTGTTCGCCGAGCGACAGCGTCCTGTTCCAGTGCCCTTCCTCGTCAAGCCGCGCCGCCAGCGCGGGCAGTCCGACGAGCTTCAGGACGTCGCCGAGCTGGGTCGCGCTGTAGGTATTGTCCTTTGAGGGATAGGTGATCGCGGACGCAAGCGAGCCGACCGGGAAATAAGGTCGTTGCGGGAGCATCATCAGTGACGCGCCCTTCGGAATCGAAATCGCGCCCTTGCCGAAGGGCCAGATCCCGGCGATGGCGCGGAACAGGGTGGACTTGCCCGATCCGGATGGGCCGGTGACCAGCGTGCGTTCGCCGCTTCGCAGCTTGAAGCCGGAGGTCTGCACCAAGGGCCTCCCGTTCGGCAAGCTGAGCAACAGGTTGTCGAGACCGATGACGCCTGAGTCCGGTGTGGCGACAGGCTGGATCGAGCCGGGGCTGACTGCGAGCGCCTTGGCCGCGTCGATTCCAGCCTCGAAGCCGTTGAGGCGGGCGACCACGGCCTGCCATTCCGCCAGTGTGCGATAGGTCGAGATGAAGAACGACAACGCGCCCTGCACGCTGCCGAAGGCGGACGCGGTCTGCATCATGCCGCCGAGTTGCATCTTGTTGGCGAAATAGGCCGGCGCGACGAGAATGTAGGGAAAGATCACCGAGGCCTGCGAATAGCTCGCGGTGAATGCCGTGATTTTCTTGGTGCGGCTCATGATGCCAAGCCAGTTCTCGACGACGAATCCGAACCGCGTCAGCAGGCGCTGGCGCTCGGCGGCGTCGCCGTCCAGCAGCGCGATTTGCTCGGAATTTTCGCGCACACGCACCAGATTGAAGCGGAAATCCGCCTCGTATTTCTGTTGCCTGAAATCCAGCCCGACCAGCGGCCGGCCGATCAGATGCGTCAGCCAGGTGCCGAGCGCCGCATAGATCAGCGCGCCCCAGACCATGTAACCCGGAATATTGATGTCCTGGCCGAACAGATGCAGCGGGGCTGCGCTCGACAGCGTCCAGAGGATCACGACGAACGAGACCAGCGTGACGATGGAATTCAACAGGCCGACGCCGATGTTCAGCGTGCGGTCGACGAACAGCTTGACGTCGTCGGTGATGCGCTGGTCGGGGTTGTCGGCGGCGTCGCCCTGAAGCTGCATCCGGTAATGGTTGGCGTGGCTGAGCCATTCGCCGAGGTAGCGTTCGGTCATCCATTTGCGCCAGCGGATCTGCAGCCACTGGTTCAGGTAGAGCTGATAGACCGCGATGATGATGAAGATCGTGACGATGATCGTGAAGTAAATGATCTCGGAGACGAAGCTGTCCCAGTTGCGTTCCTGAAGCGCGTTGTAGAAGCGGTTGTTCCATGAGTTCAGCAGCACGTTGATGCCGACGGTCGCGAGTTCGATCACGACCACCGCGGTCAGCAAGGCAAAACCGGCCCATTTGTCGTCGGAGCGGAAGTAGGGTGCTGCAATCCGCCACACCGTTTTGAGCGTCGAGCCAATACCATTCACAGAATAACTCTCCTTGAACGAGCCGTAAGGTTCTGGGATTTCGCGAGAAATGTCGCTTTAGCTGAAAGTGGAAAAACGTCGGATCTGCGGCATGTCGTCTATCATGCGGTGCTCACTCTAGCATGCTGCCGACAGCGGGAGGCCGGGGAGGCCGTTCATTGAGCGGCATTGTGAGCATATTGGGGCCTGGGTCCGCGCCCTCATTGTTCTCATCACACGCTTGTGCTCTACAGCTTGCAGACGCGCCGACCGGGATCAGTTTAGGCCGCGCGCGTACTGGAAAATTGAAGCCTAAACGTCTAGAACCGCGCGGTTGAAATCTCTCGAGGTCACCATGACGGTTCTGCGACACGCTGTCGTCGGTCTTGCTTTCGCGGCCAGCATCATCGGACTTGCACCGGCCCATGCCGCCAGCGAATTTCCGTTCGGACTGGAAATGACTCTCGAGGCCCGCCCGCAGCCGGGATCGAAGAAAATTCCGACGCTCGAGATCGGCGACAATGGTGAAGCCACGCTCGATTTGTGGTGCAAGGCCGGCAAGGGGCAGTTCTCGGTGGCCAACGACACCGTTATTTTTGTCCCCGGCGCGATGGAAGATCGCGGCTGCACACCCGAGCGTGCGCAGGCTGACGACGCGCTGCTGAATGCGCTTGGCGCGGCGGCGACATGGAAACGGCAGGGCGATTTCATCTCGTTCATCGGTGCGACGACGTTGCGGTTTCGGCTGAGTACAAACTGAGCGGATCTCAGCGTTCGCCGAGGATCATGTCCGCGCACGCTCCGCCCGACTGGATCACGCCGGTATAGCCGCCGAATCCGGCATAGGCTGACGCAAGATACAGTCCCTGTATAGGCGTCGCCGGTGATCGTTTCGGTGTGCTGAACAGCGAGCGTGGCGGCGTCGGTGCGAAACCGTAGACAGCGCCTCGCGGCGCGCCGAGATACTGCTGAACCGACAGCGCGGTGTTGAAGGTCGATACGGTGATGGATTGCGCCAGGCCCGGATAATGTCCGTCAAGATATCTGACGATGGCATCCTGCCAGCGGGCGCGCTTGGCGCGGTAGCTGTCCTGATCGCCGCCGGTCCAGTTCGACAGCAGATCGGGCCCGACGACAGACAGCACGTAAGGCGGCGCGGGGACGCCCGACTCGATGGCGGCATAATCGACGATCGCCAGTGGCGGCATCCGTCTCCCAGGTTCATCGGCCATCAGTGCCGTCGCCTGGGCATAGTCGTTGAGCTTCGTCATCCAGTCCGGCAGCAACTGCGTCGAATAACTGCTGACGCCGAGTTCGCGCGGGGGCTTCGACAGTCCGAGCGTGAGCGCGAACAACGAGATCGAGCGTTGGCGATGGCCGTAAGCGGCGAGAAATTTCGCGCCGCTGGATTCGGGCAGCAGCGCGGCCAGTATCTCCGGCGCGGCGTTGCCGACGACACGCGTAGTCTCTACGGATTGCGGATCGCTGCCGTCCTTTGCCGTATGTGTGATGCTTGCGATACGGCCGTTCGAATCCACGCCGATAGCGCTGGCATCTCGCCGCAGGATCACGTCGCTGCCCGCGGTCTTGATGGCGCGCGCCAGTGCACTGGAGAGGCGTTGCGATCCGCCCTGCACGAAACGGCCGCCGCTCAAGAGATAGCTGCCTTGGGCGGCTGCAAAGAACACCCACCAGGTCGTGGCGGGATCGTCATGGTAATAGGACAGGTTCGCGGCCAGTGCAGCCTTGACCGCTTCGTTATTGCCGAACACCCGGTCGAGCTTTTGCGACAGCGACAGGTTCCAGTCGCGGATCGCGGGCAGCATGTTGCGTAATGCGCGAAAGGTTTGCTGCGGAGATTTGAGCAAGGTGCCGCGTGACAGAATGCTGACCGCAGACGCGATCTGTTCCATTTCGCCGAGCAGACGCGTGATGCCGTCCTGTGCATCCGGAAACCGCTGGATCAAGGTTCGCCGGGCGCTATCGAAATTGTCGGGCAGGGTGAGCGGCTGACCGACGGGGCCGCCGCGCACTTCATAGAAGGTGCCTGATGGAATCCATGTCACGGCATCGAGCACACCGGCGCGCATGAGCGGATCGTGCTTGGGATCGCGCGGATCGTGCGGGTCGCTGGTTTCATGCAGCGAGCCTTCGACGAACAGGTCGCCGACCTTGTAGCTTGAGGCTGCGCCGCCGACCGAATTGCTGCGCTCGATGACGAGTACCTTGCGGCCCGCACGCGCCAGGATCGCGCCGGTGGTGAGACCGCCGAGGCCAGCGCCAACGATGACGGCGTCGTAGCGCGCCATGCGCTAGTGTCCTGAACCCGAAGTTCGCTTCATTTTGCAACGCCTTCCATAGCGAACTTCGGATTCAAAAGGACACTAGCAATCATAAATTCTCGTGCGGCTTTGGTTCGCAAGTCCGCAAAAGAGCGCGCTGTAGGACAGATGCGGACTTGCGAACGCCCGCACGAGCCGATCCCGCGACGGGCGGGCATGGAGCGGTGGGCTATTTCCATGTTGCTTTGTCGGTGTCCCAGCGCTGACCTTTCAGCTCGGTTGCGACCGCCTTGATCATTCCGTCGTCGTCGTTGAACGTGCTCTCTTCCTCGCCGCCGGAACTCTCTGAGAACTGCAACTGAGGACTGGCGGTCTCGTCCGTGGTTTTGCTGGACGGCACGCCGAGCCAGACGATCAGGCGGTCCGATCCGCCGGGCTTGTCAGGGCTGATCAGTGCAGTGATTTCCAGCGTTTCGGTCAGGTCGAGTGCCGGTGCCAACTGGCTCGGGCGCTTGAGTGTGAAGGTGAGTTCGCCGGTGGCGTCGTTCCATGTCGATGTCGCCGGTTTCGCGCCCATGACCTTCGCTGCGATACCGGTCAGCGCCGACGTGAACTTGTCCCGGTCCAGTTTTCCAGCCTGGCTCCAGTCGCCGGCGGCAAAGCGGATTGCCCGCTCCATGTCGTAGGTGCCGGAGGTCCAGCCCGCCGCGACCACGCCCGGTGCAGCCTTCAGGCTTGCGATCAGGCCGGACGCACGCGCCGGATCGATGAAGAGACGCAGAATCTGGTGGCCCGAGCGCAGCGCGTTGCAATCGGTCGCGATGCTGTCGAGGGCGATCTGTACGTTCTGGCCTTTCAGGCTCTTGACGAGCTCGGCGAAATTCTCGCGCTTGACTCGCACCGCCACCGATTGCGGCGACACCTGGGTGAAATCTTTCGGTGCTTCGCTGAGATCGTCATCGACCACCTGCGACTGCTGGAATTCCTTTTCGTCCACGTCGGAGTTGTCCGGCGACGACACCGAGGTGAGATGGCTGCCCAGCGTGATCTTGCCGTCGAACGAGACCGATTTGCCGCCCTTGCGGATCAGGCTGACCGTCACGGGAGTTTTGTTCTCCACGCTCTGCCCGCTGCCGGAGAGCTTCTCGCCGTCCACTTTCAGGTCGATGGTGAAACGATCCTTGCGATCCGAACTGGTCGACACCGAGTAGCAGACGTCGAGTAGCGCCGAGACCACCTTGCCGCCCTGACGGGTTTCCTTGATGAAGGTATCGACCGGCAGTTCGCCGAGCAGGTCGCCCAGCGTGTTGAAGTAGCGCACCTCGCTCGCGACCGGTCCGGCCTTCGCGTCCTTGGCGGTCTGGGCCTGAACCGCTGGCCATGATCCTGCTCCCACCAGTGCGAGGGTGCAGCCAATCATCAATGAGCGCATGATCTTGATCCTGAATCGGGGGCGGTTCGCGAGTGGAGCGCCGGACAATCCCAAAAGCGGGCCGGATTGTCGCGGTGATTCTTGGATATGAGACAATAAAAAAGGCCGCCCGCAGGCGGCCTTTGATGATGTCGTTGAGGCGAGGGCCGCGGGCTCAGAAGCCCATGCCACCCATTCCGCCCATGCCGCCCATTCCGCCGCCGCCCGGCATTGCCGGTGCTGCTTCCCTTGGCAGTTCGGCGACCATGGCTTCGGTGGTGACGAGCAGACCGGCGACAGAGGCTGCGTCCTGCAACGCGGTGCGAACCACCTTGGCCGGATCGATGATGCCCTTGGCGACCATGTCGACATACTCTTCGTTCTGCGCGTCGAAGCCGTAGGTCTCGGTCTTGTTTTCGAGGATCTTGCCGACGACGATGGAACCTTCGACACCGGCGTTCTCGGCGATCTGGCGGATCGGAGCTTCCAGCGCCTTCAGCACGATGTTGATGCCGGCCTGAACGTCGGAGTTGTCGTTCTGGATGCGGCCGACAGCCTTCTTGGCGCGCAGCAGCGCACAGCCGCCGCCGGGCACGATGCCTTCCTGAACGGCTGCGCGGGTCGCGTTGAGCGCGTCTTCGACCCGGTCCTTCTTTTCCTTCACTTCGATCTCGGTGGCACCGCCGACGCGAATGATCGCGACGCCGCCAGCGAGCTTGGCGAGACGCTCCTGAAGCTTCTCACGGTCGTAGTCCGAGGTGGTTTCCTCGACCTGCGCCTTGATCTGGTTCACGCGCGCCTCGATGTCGGCCTTCTTGCCGGCGCCGTTGACGATGGTGGTGTTTTCCTTGTCGATCACGACCTTCTTGGCACGGCCGAGCATCTTCAGGGTGACGCTTTCGAGCTTCATG
>JAUSAX010000078.1 GCA_030652315.1 Afipia sp.
TGGCGCTGGCGACCGTCGGCAGCTTCGGCTATCGCCGCGCGCTCGGGATCACATCGACCAAGGTGGGCGAGGGCAATTTGCTGATCGCCGGAGAGGCCAACACCTATAATGGCCCGTGGGACAATCCCGACAAGCTGCGCAAGCTGAATGCCGTGGTGCGCTACACGGAAGGTACCGTGGCCAACGGATTTTCGCTGACCGGTATGGCCTATTCCAACCGCTGGAATTCCACCGACCAGATTCCGCTCCGTGCCATCACATCAGGGCTCGTCGGCCGTTACGGCGCGCTCGATCCGACCGACGGCGGCAATTCCGACCGCTTCTCGCTGTCCGGACGATGGGCGCAGACCGACAAGGATGGATCCTCGAAAATCAATTTCTATGCGATCAAAAGCTCGCTCGATCTCTATAACAACTTCACGTTCTTCCTGAGCGACCCGATCAACGGCTTTCACTACGGCGATCAATTTCATCAGCGTGATGACCGCGTTCTCGCCGGTGTGAACGCCTCGCACACCTTCAATCACGCGGTTGCCGGCCTGCCGATGCAGACCGAAATCGGCATCCAGAGCCGCTATGACGACATCAAGGTCGCGCTGTCGAATACCTACCAGCGGCAGTTCCTGTCGGGCACCCGCAATGACAAAGTGAAGGAAGGCAGCGTCGGGCTCTTCATTCAGAACACCGTTCACTGGACGGACTGGATGCGCACCACGCTCGGCTATCGCGGCGACTTCTACACCACCAATGTCAATTCGCTGCTGACGCCCGCGAATTCCGGCAATGCCAATGCATCGATCGGCAGTCCAAAGCTGAGCATCGTGTTCGGACCGTTCGCGAAGACCGAATTGTTTCTCAATGCGGGTGAAGGCTTCCACAGCAACGACGCGCGCGGTGTCACCATCAGGGAATCCTCGTCGAATGACGGGTCGTTGGTCGATGCGTCGCCATTTTTGGTCAAGACACGTGGCGCCGAGGTCGGCATCCGAACGCGGCTCATTCCCGGTCTCGACAGCTCGGTCAGCCTATTTCTGCTCGACTCCGCGTCGGAGATATTGTTCGTCGGCGATGCGGGTGACACCGAGCCGAGCCGGCCGAGCCGACGCTACGGCGTGGAGTGGACCAATCACTACAAGCCGGTGTCGTGGCTTCAGATTGATGGCGACCTTGCCATCACCCATGCGCGGTTTCGCGGCGACAACTCGGCCCAGGCGGTAGCTTATGCCGAACTGGCGGGTTATCCGGAGGCGCAGATCGGCAACGCGCCGGGCAATTACATTCCCGGCGCGCCGAACATGATCGCCTCCGCGGGCATCAGGCTTGGCGAGAAAACCGGATGGTTCGGCGCACTGCGCTATCGCTATTTCGGCCCGCGCCCGCTCACCGAAGACGGTGCTTTCGTGTCGCCGGCCACGGGCCTGCTGAACGGGCAGGTCGGTTACCGGTTCGACAACGGCTGGCGCATCCAGCTCGACGCCTTCAATCTGACCGACAGCAAGTCCGACCAGATCACCTATGCTTACGGATCGCTGCTGAAAACAGATGCTTTGTATACGCAATGCAGGTTCGGTGCGCCGCCGCCGCCAGCGGCGGTCTGTCAGACCGGCGTGATGGACCGCGTCCTGCATCCCGTCGAGCCGTTCGCGGTTCGGCTCACCGTGGCGGGTCAATTCTGACAAAGTGCTTTGCAGCGGGCCGGTATCGGTGAGGGCGTGATCCCGAAAAGTGGGCACCGGTTTTCGGGTATGATCATGCCCTGTGAAAAGTCTGCTTCAACGCAGCTGAAATAGTCTCTAAGGTCGCGCCCATCACATGAGATCGTCACGCGAATGTTCGGAATTCTAGGCCTCGGCTTTCTTATCGGAATGCAACATGCCCTCGAGGCCGATCACGTCGCAGCGGTGTCCAGCATTGCGGCCCGACGATCGAGCGTCCGAGATATCGTTAAGCACGGGCTGACCTGGGGACTGGGCCACACCATCACATTGTTCATTTTCGCCGGCGCCGCGATCCTTCTTGGTCACACGATCCCTGAACATCTGGCGGGGCCGCTGGAAACCGCTGTCGGTGTCATGCTGGTCGGGCTCGGCGCGCATGTGCTGTGGCGGCTATGGCGCGACCGCGCGCATTTTCATCAGCACCGCCACGTCGATGGCACCGCGCATCTTCATCTTCACAGTCATGGCGCGGATACTGTTCCGCACCGGCGCAGCAGTCATGACCATGTGCACGGTTTTCGGTGGCGGTCCTTGCTGGTCGGGTTGATGCACGGCATGGCCGGCTCGGCCGCACTGCTGGTGCTGGTCGTTTCGCAGTTCGCAAATCCGCTGCATGGCTTGCTCTACATTCTGCTGTTCGGAATAGGCTCGATGCTCGGGATGGGAGCGCTGTCGATCGTGATCGCGGTGCCGCTGGCGGTTTCCGCAAGGTCGCTGACATGGGCCAATCGCGGGCTGCAGGCGGCTGTCGGCGTTGTCACCATCGCAATCGGGGCGATGACGATCTATTCGACGGCGCTGGCGTAAAGCAGGCCGTTTCTCCCGCTGCGGCTTGTCGTGATGGCGGGCGATGTGCAGAGTGTCGGCAAAACAACAGCCGACGAGGAACGCCTTGGCCCATCACAGCGAGATCTACGCAATCCGTTACGCCACCATGACGGGGCGTCAGCCGCACCAGAACTATCTGACACCGGATGTGCATAACGAAGGCACCGATCTCGATTACTTCGTTTGGCTGATCCGTGGCAGGGACGGCGACATTCTGGTCGATACCGGCTTCAACGACGTCGCGGCGCGTGAGCGGTCGCGCAGCCTGACCATCAATCCCGCCGATGCGCTGGAACAGTTCGGCGTTGCGCCTGACAGCATTCGCGACGTCGTCATTACGCATCTGCATTACGATCACGCCGGCAATCTCGATCGCTTTCCCAATGCGCGATTTCATCTGCAGGATCGCGAAATGAGTTTCGCGACCGGCCGCTGCATGTGCCACGGACTATTGCGCCATCCGTTCTCGGCCGAGGACGTCACGCTGATGGTGCGTCATGTGTTCAGCGATCGTGTCGTGTTTCACGACGGTGACGACGAGATTGCGCCGGGCGTGACCTTGCATCATGTCGGCGGTCATTCGGACGGTTTGCAGGTGGTCCGCGTCGAGACCGAACGCGGGCCTGTGGTGCTCGCCTCCGACGCCGCGCACTATTACGGCAACATGCATCGCGGCAATCCCTTTCCGATCGTCTACAACCTCGGCGACATGATGGAGGGCTGGAAGATCGTCGAGCGTCTTGCCGGTCATCCTGATCGCGTGATTCCCGGTCACGATCCGATGGTGCGTGAGCTATATCCGCAGGCGGGCGGGAAAGCCGACGCCGTCGCGCTGCACAAAAATCCGAAACGGTCATTCGCCAAATAGCGCTTCGGCATGCGGACCGCTTGAACTGGTCCACGAAAGCGGTGTAAGGAATTTTCGCGTGCGCAAATAATAGAACACTGTTCTGTCCAACAGAACGGCGAGAAATGATCGGCGAAAGCCGAGTTGATGTTCCGGACGGCAATTGCCGCATCGAACAGAGTGCGGTGACGAGGATGACCATGAGCGAATACGACGTTGTTGTTGTGGGAGCGGGCAATGCCGCGATGTGCGCGGCGCTCGCTGCGCGTGAGCACGGCGTCACCGTTGCTGTGCTTGAATGCGCGCCGGAGGGTGAGCACGGCGGCAATTCGAGCTTCACGGCCGGCGCGATACGTGTCGCCTACAACACCGTGGAGGATCTCTATGCGCTGATGCCGGATCTGTCCGACAGCGAAAAGGAAAACACCGACTTCGGCACCTACAGCGAGGACCAGTTCTTCGACGACATGGCGCGGGTTACGCAGAATCGCACCCATCCCGATATGGTCGAACTGCTGGTGCGCCGCAGCCATGCCACCATGAACTGGATGCGCGACAAGGGCGTGCGCTTCGTCCCGATCTATGGGCGTCAGGCGTTCAAGGTCGATGGCAAGTTCAAGTTCTGGGGCGGCTTGACCGTCGAGGCCTGGGGCGGCGGCCCGGGGCTGGTCGAGGCATTGCACAAGTCGGCGGCGCGCGAGGGCATCGACGTGATGTTCGAGACGCGCGCGCTGTCGCTGATCGCCGACGACAACGGCGTGCAAGGTGTCCGGGTGAAGCAGAACGGCAAGACGCGCGACATCCGCGCCAAAGCTGTGATCCTCGCCAGCGGCGGCTTTCAGGCCAATGCCGAATGGCGCACGCGTTATCTCGGCCCGTCGTGGGATCTCGCCAAGGTGCGCGGCTCGCGGTTCAATACGGGCAGCGGCATTCAAATGGCTCTCGACATCGGCGCGCGGCCGACCGGAAACTGGTCGGGCTGTCACGCCGTCGGCTGGGATCGCAATGCGCCGGAACACGGCGATCTCGCGGTCGGCGACGGCTTTCAGAAACACTCCTATCCGTTCGGCATCATGGTCAACGCGACGGGCGAACGCTTCGTCGACGAAGGTGCGGATTTCCGCAACTACACCTACGCCAAGTATGGCCGCGTGATTCTGAACCAGCCGGGACAGTTTGCCTGGCAGATATTCGATCAAAAGGTCGCGCATCTCTTGCGGGACGAGTACCGCATCCGGCAGGTGACAAAAGTTCAGGCGGATACGCTTGAGGAACTATCGAAGAAACTCGACGACGTCGATCCGGCGGGCTTCATGCGCACCGTGACCGACTGGAACAACGCGGTGAAGACCGACGTGCCGTTCAATCCGAACGTCAAGGACGGTCGCGGCACCAGCGGGCTTGCGGTGCCGAAAAGCAACTGGGCCAACACGCTCGACAAGCCGCCCTATCTCGCTTTTGCGGTGACCTGCGGCATCACCTTCACGTTCGGCGGATTGAAGATCACCCAGGCCGGCGAAGTCGTCAGCCTTGATGAAATGCCGATTCCGAATCTTTACGCCGCCGGCGAACTGGTCGGTGGGCTGTTCTATTTCAACTATCCCGGCGGCACCGGATTGATGGCGGGTGCTGTATTCGGACGCATCGCGGGGGATTCTGCCGGCGCACAGGTCAAGGCTGCAAGAAAATAGAAAATTCATTCTGAATAGGGGGAACAAATAATGATGAAAACATCGATTGTTACGACACTTCTGCTCACGGTCTCGTTGCTGGCCTCATCTGCCGCGCGCGCAGCGGATGACACGATCAAGATCGGTATTCTCAACGATCAGGCCGGTCCTTTCGCCGACAACGGCGGGCGCGGCTCGGTTGCGGCAGCGCGGCTGGCCGCGGAGGATTTCGGCAATCAGATCCTCGGCAAGAAAATCGAAATCATCAGCGCCGACCACCAGAACAAGCCGGACATCGCGTCCGCCACCGCCCGCAAATGGTTCGACAGTGAAGGCGTCGATGTGATTGCCGACGGTGCGGCGTCGTCCGCGGGCTTTGCGATCCTCGAGATCGCTCGTCAGAAAAACAAGATATTCCTCATCAGCGGGCCGGGATCGTCGGATTTTACCGGCAAGGCCTGCTCTCCGGTCAGCTTTCATTTCAATTATGATACTTACGCGCTGTCGCGGATGACCAGCGAGGCCGTCACCAAGGCGGGAGGCGCAAGCTGGTTCTTTATCTCGGCGGACTACGCATTCGGTCATGCGCTCCAGCGCGACGCGACCAAATTCATCGAGGCCGCAGGCGGCAAGGTCATCGGCTCGGCCGCGCATCCGCTCGGAACAGCGGATTTTGCCTCGTTCCTGCTGCAGGCCCAGGCTTCCAAGGCCAAGGTGGTCGGATTGGCGACGTCCGGTGCGGATGTTCAGACCGCCATCAAGCAAGCAGGTGAGTTTGGCATCGTCGAGCGCGGTCAGAGTCTCGCCGGCCTGCTTGTGTTCATCACCGACGTCAATGCGCTGGGGCTGAAGGTGACTCAGGGTCTGCAGGTCACGACCTCGTTCTACTGGGATCTGAATGACGGCACGCGCGTCTGGTCGAAGCGCTATTTCGCGGCGATGGAAGGCCGCGTGCCGAGCATGGTTCAGGCCGGCGTCTACAGCGGCGTTCATCACTATCTTTCAGCGGTCAAGGCGGCGGGGACCAAAGATCCGACCGTCGTCGCGGCCAAGATGCGCGAGATGAAGGTCAACGACATGTACAACAAGGATGTGACGATCAGGCCGGACGGCCGTGTGCTTCATACGATGCACCTTGTGCAGGTCAAGAAGCCTGAGGAGTCGAAGTACAAGTATGACTACTACAAGATCCTGACCTCGCAGCCCGGCGACCGCGTGTTTCGTCCGCTCAGCGAAGGCAACTGTCCGCTGGTGAAATCCTAAAAGATCAAACCGGGCACGATACCTGTCGTGCCCGGATGTTGAAGCAGGAGTCTACGTATGTCGGGTGCTATCGGCTTTGTCGGCCTCGGAGTGATGGGAGAGCCGATCTGCCGCAATCTTCTTCGCAAGAGCGGGAAATCGCTTGTTGTCTATGACCTCGCGCCGGAGCCGCTGGCGCGGCTCGGCAAGGAAGGCGCTGCGATTGCAGCCTCGGTCGCCGACGTTGTGTCGCGTTGCGATGTTCTGTTCCTGTGCCTGCCCAGCGCCAAACACGTGCGCGCGGCCTTTGAAGGCGACGCAGGACTTCTGCAAACCATCAGGCCGAGCCAGACCGTGGTTGATCTCGGCACCTCGTCGGTCGAACTCACGCGCGATTTCGCGCGCCAGTTCGAAGGCAAGGGCGCAGCGTGGATCGATGCGCCGATCGCGCGAACGCGTCAGGCCGCGCAGGATGGCACCCTGAGCGTCATGGTCGGCGCGTCGCCGCAACTGTTCGAGACGGTTGCGCCATTGATCCGGTGTTTCGCCACCGAAGTGACGCTGTGCGGCGGCACGGGGGCCGGACAGGTGACCAAGATCCTTAACAACATGGTGCTGTTCCAGACGGTCAATGCGCTCGCCGAAGCCGTTGCAATCGCCAGGCACAGCGGCGTCGAACCGAAACTGCTGCTGGAAACCTTGTCGAAAGGATCGGCGGACAGCTTCGCGCTTCGTAATCACGGACTGAAAGCCATCGTGCCGGGCGATTTTCCGCTGCGCGCATTCTCGACCGAGTACGCGCTGAAGGACATGTCCTATGCGCTCGAGCTTGCATCGCAGGGCGGGCTTCAGCCGCGCGGCGCGGCTTTGGTTGGCGAGATCCTTCAGGAAGCTATCGAATGCGGATTGGGTGATGCATATTTCCCCGTGATCGCCAAAATTGCTGACCGGCCCGGATCGTCCAACAAGGATTAAGCGAATGTCGTCTCCTGGCGTTGCTGCCGTGAACCGTGCGTTGACCATTCTTTCCGCGTTCGAGGGAGAGACCGAGGCGATGACCCTTGCCGCGCTCGCCCGCCGCACCGGATTGTACAAAAGCACGCTGTTGAGGTTGATGACCTCGCTTCAGGAATTCGGCTACCTCGGCCAGCTTCCCGACGGGCGTTATCATCTCGGGCCGACACCGTTTCGTCTGGGAGCGGTCTATCAGCGCACGAACCGGCTGCACGATCATGTCATGCCGGTGCTGCGCCATCTCGTTGTTGCAGGAACCGAGAGCCCGTCATTCCACGTCCGGCACGATGCCAAATCGCGGCTGTGTGTGTTTCGGGTCGATTCGCAGCATTCAACGCTGGATCGTGTCGAGGCCGGCGCGCTGTTGCCGCTGGATCGCGGCGCTGCGGGCAAAGTCATTCTGGCCTTTGGCGGCGAAAGCGGCGAGGCATTCGACCGCATCCGCGCCGAGTTCATCGCGGCATCTTTCGGGGAGCGTGATCCCGATTGCGCCGGCATCGCCTGTCCGGTGTTCGGACCGGACGGAGCGCTGGCCGGGGGGCTGTCTGTCTCCGGGCCGAAGCCGCGATTCACCCGGGACAGCTCCCGGCGCATGTCCGACCTTCTGCTGGACAGTGCGCTGCACCTGACCCGCGTGCTGGGAGGGCGCAACGACGCGATGACCAGGGTTGTCGAGGTGCGGAAAAAGAAGATGCTGCGAACGGCCTGAGCGCAGGGTCCAGGGAGTTCAGCATCCTGTCTCGCAGCCCGGACAAGCAATCTTGATTGCCTGCCTCGTCGGCGCGTTGGTATAAGTCCAGCGCACCCGCATGGATGTCGCCTGCGGATTGCGGCGTGAGAAGTGAATCGAAAGCTGTTGTAGGCTCGATGCACGGCAAAGACGGTCATACCGGAACAAAGACAGCTTTCGTTTTCGCAGGCGGCGGAAGTTTTGGTGCGATTCAAGTCGGAATGATGCAGGCTCTCGCAGCCCATGGCGTCACGGCCGATCTCGTGGTCGGATCGAGCGTCGGGGCGATGAACGGCGCCTATTATGCCGGCTCACCGACGCTGGACGGCGTCAAGAAACTGGCGGATATCTGGCGCGGGCTGACACGGCAAGATGTGTTTCCGGTGTCGCTGCGCTCGTTTGCATCGTTCCTGTGGCGGCGGGATTTTCTGATCTCGCACGATGGCGTTCGCAAGCTGATCGAGGACCACCTTCCGTACAAGAAACTGGAAGAGGCAGCCGTTCCGGTTCATATCGTGACGACTGACATCGTGTCCGGCGAGACCGTGGTGCTTTCGGAAGGGTCCGCAGCCGAGGCGATCGTGGCCAGCACGGCGATTCCGGGTGCCTTCGCACCGGTGAAACACAATAACCGTTTCCTGGCTGACGGCGCGATCTCGAGCAATACGCCGATCCGCGTCGCGATCCAGAAGGGGGCTCAGCGGCTCATCATCATGCCGACCGGGTTCGCCTGCGCGGGGCAGGACCCGCCGGTGGGGGCTGTCGCAACGGCACTTCATGCCCTGACGCTGTTGATTTCTCGGCAGATGATCACCGAGCTGGAGTATCTTGAGTCGGCCGTTGAATACTGCGTGGTGCCGCCGCTGTGTCCGCTGGTCGGCTCGCCCTATGACTTTACCCGCACGGACGACCACATCATGCGAGCCATCAAGAATACCGAGGCATGGATCGCCGATGGCGGTCTTGAGAAGGATGGCATCCCCGGCGAGATGCGCCCGCACCAGCACTGATTGTTGCCCCGGAATGGGGCGTATGGCGGTCTGGAATATTGCTCTGCAACACGCCAGCGAGGGTCAGTCTTTATCCGCGCGATGTGACGAGATCACGTCAATCCCCTCCGTGCATCCCGCCACGTTGATGTCGATGACTCAAGGGTTTGGTGTATAGTTGCTGTCTATCGTAGCTGTTCGTGCTGCGGTATCGACCCGCGCTGGGAAACGCGCCAACATGCGGGCCGACATCGGAGCGTTCTGCCGGACTCGTTAGCGAGGTTTTTATGCAAAATCTTACGCTGCTGCTTTCGCCTCGTTTCATCATCTTGACGCTTTGCATTATCATCACCGCGCTTCTGGTCGGTGCCGCGATTTACTACGATTTCAAACACATCTTTCTGTTTGCGATTCCAATCACTATTTTTGGCTCGCTGTCGGTGCTCGGCATTCACGACATGCTCCAGAAGAGCCACGCTGTCCTGCGGAATTATCCGATCTCCGCGCATATCCGCTTTTTGCTGGAGGAAATCCGGCCCGAGATGCGGCAGTATTTCTTCGAGAGCGAAAAGGACGGCAAGCCGTTCAGCCGCGATACGCGCGCAGTGGTCTACCAGCGCGCGAAGATGGTGCTCGACAAGCGCCCGTTCGGCACGCAGGAAGATGTCTATGCGCAGGGCTACGAATGGATGAACCATTCGGTCTCGCCGAAACCGCTGGCCGACGCGCCTTTTCGCGTCACGATAGGCGGGCCGGACTGCACCAAGCCGTACTCGGCCTCGGTGTTCAACATTTCCGCCATGAGCTTCGGCGCGCTCAGCCCCAACGCCGTGCGTGCGCTCAATGCTGGTGCGAAAAAGGGAAATTTCGCGCATGACACCGGTGAAGGCGGTGTCAGTCCCTATCATCGCGAGAACGGCGGCGATCTGATCTGGGAAATCGGATCGGGATATTTTGGCTGCCGCAATCCCGACGGTACGTTCAATCCGGAGCTTTTTGCGAAGGTTGCGAGCGACGATCAGATCAAGATGGTTGAACTGAAAGTCAGCCAGGGCGCGAAGCCGGGCCACGGGGGCGTGCTCCCGGCGGCGAAGGTCTCCGAGGAGATTTCGCGCATTCGCGGCGTCGCAGTGGGCGAGGATTGTATTTCACCGGCCCATCACAGCGCGTTCTCGACGCCGATCGAGATGATGCAGTTCATCGGCGAGATGCGCCGGCTGTCGGGCGGCAAGCCGGGCGGCGTCAAGCTTTGCATCGGGCACCGCTGGGAGTTTCTTGCGATCTGCAAGGCGATGGTCAAGACCGGGATCTATCCGGACTTCATCGTGGTCGACGGAAACGAGGGCGGCACCGGCGCGGCTCCCGCTGAGTTCATGGACCACCTTGGCATGCCGATGCGCGAGGGCGTCAGTTTCGTCCACAACGCCCTGATCGGGATCAATGCGCGCGATCGCATCCGGATTGGCGCCGCCGGCAAGATCGCGACGGGTTTCGATGTGGCGCGCGCCATGGCGCTCGGCGCGGACTGGTGCAATTCGGCGCGGGGCTTCATGTTCGCTTTGGGTTGCATTCAATCGCTGAGTTGTCACACAGACCGCTGCCCGACCGGCGTGACGACGCAGGATCCGTCACGTAACCGTGCGCTGGTGGTGCCGGACAAGACCATGCGCGTTTACAATTATCACCGCGCGACTCTGCACGCGCTGGCGGAGTTGATCGCGGCATCCGGTCTTAGCCATCCGCAGGAGATCCGGCCGATCCACTTTTCGCACCGTCTCTCGGGAACGGAGGTGCTGTCGTTCGCGCGGCTTTATCCGCAGCTTCGTCCCGGCGAATTGCTTGAAGGCCACGTCGAGAACCCGCGCTTTCATGCCTGGGCATTCGCGCAGGCGGAATCATTTGCGCCTGTCGCGGCTGCGGCGCCCCCCGCGGCAGTTGTCACGTCGGTCGCGGCGCACCGATGAGTTCAGAATTCGCCGTGCAGGCGGCCTGAGAAGATCGAGACCGGTCCCCGGTCCGCGTTGTAGGCGGGGTTTGTGATCAGCTGGTAGTCGGCGGTGAAGGTGAAGGCCTTGTTGAGGGCCAGCGCGTAGTAGGTCTCGAGAATCCGTTCCGTGCCGTAGTTCAGCCGGCCATCGCCGATCAGGAGACCCTTGCCGCCGGCCGCGAGGAAATCGCGGTGCGCGCCGGACAGACCGTTGATCGCTCCGCCCAATGCGAATGTGTCGGTGGGCCGGCCCCAATAGCTGCCCTTGATCGAAACGCCACCTGACACACTGCGGTCGATGTCGGTAAACGAAAGAATCTCGTTCTGGCCGTCGTTCCAGCTCGCCCGTGCAAAGACGCCGACGTCGGTTGCGATCTGCTGTTCGGCGTTGACGTAGAAGCCGTACTTTGATCGCTCCCGGCGCTCGCCCGGCACAATGTCGTTGATGTCGAGCCCGGGATTCGCCGCGCTGATGCCGAGCGCGTTGCGATAATTGGCGGTGTTGCCGCGATTGGCGAACACGCCGACGCGCAGCTTGCCCGGCTGGTTGAGGATCGTGTGACGTTCCTCGAATTCGACCACCGCGCCGCCGGTCTTGAAGGTGAGCACATCGCTGTTGGGCTGCGACGGCACCTGAAACAGACCGGCCCGGATCGCCCAGTCCTTGCGGTTGAGCTCGACGACTGCGCCGCGCGTGAAGCCCGGCAGGTCGGCCGGAAAATCATAGGCTGCGGATGACCACATCGCCCAGTTCATGAAATCGACGCGCGGATCTTTCGCGTATGAATTGCCGTCGAAATAGTCGCCGACGGCGAACCGTCCGACCGTGACCGTGACGCGATCGATGTCGCGCTTGCCCGGTAGTTGATTGGCGGCGTCGACGACATCTTCCTGCTCGCCGCCGAGACCGAATGTCTGACGCACGAAATAGCGCTGAGCGCGAAACTTCGGATATTCAGCGCCGCCCTTCTGTGCTTCGCCGTTCGAGAATCCCGCGAGACCCAGGGTGCTGCCGATGCCGAAGCCTTGAGCAAGCTCGGGATTGAAGTAGAACTCGCCGCCCTCCCATAGTCGCCAGCCGAGGAACGCGCCGACGGTCCAGGTTTCTCTGGTGCGCCCGGCGCCGGGGAGACTGTTCACGCCTTGATAGGGGGCACGGAAGGCTGGATAGCCCTGCGTGATCACCGTGGTCTGGCCGTGGACGTTCCAGTCCGTCGATTCCGGAAGCGAGGGTGCTTTGATTGCGGCGTTGCCCGCCATCCAGGGCGGCGTGTCCCAGAGCCGGTAGTTCATCCCGAACTTCACAGCATGCACCTGCGGATCGACCCGAACGTCAGGGAGCGGCACGTCGCCGAGTCCATAGGTGCGCGCGCCGAGATCGATGTAGTTGTACTCGACCTTGCCGCTCCAGTTGCCGCCCATGGCGAACTCGACACCGGCGCCGGCAACCCAGCCCAGATGCATGCGCGACTTGTTGCCGACGATCTCGCCGTCCGCGTCATTGAGATCGACACGGGTCCGCCCCCAGGCAGCGCCGCCGGTCACGTAAGGCAGCACGGTTCCGAATGCGTAGCCGATGCGACCCCGCGCCGTGCCGAAGTAATCGAAGGTTGTGTTGAACGGCGCGGGCACCAGCTTGGGACGGTCAAGCGGACTCGTGAAGGAGATGTCGGCTTCGACCCCGAGCACCCACTTGTTTGGAAGCTGGATACTATAGCCTGCCTGATAGCCGCCGATCAGGCCGGTGATGCTGTGCGGAAAGAAGATACCCTGCTGCGGCAACGGGTTGGTGCCGGGACCAAAACTGCCGCCGCCATAGCCGACGTGCCCGCCGACATAAAGACCGCTCCAGTCGAAAACCGGCGCAACGCGCGACGCCTTGAGGGGCATGGCGGCGTCAGCAGCCCGCGCGAGATCAAGCGGCGCAGCTCCCAACGCAAGTCCGGCGACTGCGCCTTTCACAATGGATATGCGGCGTATGGTCTGTGTCATGAAACGGCCAGCGCGCGGGATCGCATCTTTGGGTGGAGTGACCAGGAAGGACCAAGCTTCCTGGCATTTGGCTGCATTTGCGACTGGCTCTCAAGCGCTTGTTTTGCTTATGAGCAGCCGATTTGCAGAGCGGCTGAAATCCGCCTGCGCGAGCCATGACATTGCCGCGTGACAAGCAGACGACACAGCGCCCGTGGCTTAGTTACGCCCGCCGGATCGTGCAAGAAAAAAATGACCCGCCCGGGGGGACAACCGGGCGGGTCCTTGGGTCGGCGCGGCGTGGATGAGGCGTCGCGCCGAACTCAACTCGGATTTTTCGATCAATAGCAGCTGCGAACGCGGCCGATGTAGTTGCCGTAGGCGTCGAACTGGCGGACCCAGCCGCAGCGGCGATAGCCGTAATAGTCATTGGCGTAAGCGTTGCTGGCAGCGGCGGCGAACAGCGCGCCTGCGGCGAGGCCAACACCGATGCCGACGCCATGGTGATGATGATGGAATTTGCCGGCGTGCGCTTCCTGAGTGGTGGCGGCGATGCCACCGGTCAGCGCGACAGCAGCAACAGTGAGGGCGGCAATCTTGGTCTTGATCGACATGATACTCTCCATCCTTGTTTGGGGCGGGCCGTGTGGACCGCATGCCAATTGGTGTTGAGCTGTCGGGATTCGGTTCGAAGATTCTTTTCGAAAAATCAGGAATCAATAAAAATATAGTAATTTCAATAGCTTGATCGGCTATTTCGAAATCTGCGGCCGGTTCGACAATCTTGTCAGATCGAATTTGCCGACATCCTGCAGCAATTCAACGAAAGCCCGCGCGCCGTAATCCAGCAGCGCATTGCCTTTGTCCGCGGTCGCCATCGTCGCGTCACCGACCGCGCCCTGCGGATTGAGATCCTGCATCGCCCACGCGAACGGCGCAGGGCGTCCCGCGGAGAGCCAGCGGAATTCTTTTGTCATTTGTTTTTCAGCGGACTCGAAATTTGCGAGCCGGTCTTTTCGGACCTGATCGGGAAATGCCGCAAGCATGATCGAGGTTTCAACCGCGCCGCCGTGGATTCCGAAACGAAGCTCATCCGCAGAGAACAGGCCGTCCGGCGCACCGAACCGGCTCCAGCTTGTGGTGACCGCCAGCATCTCGTGTTTCGCGCGCAGATCCTGCGCGATCAGCGCCATTGCCGCGCTATTGCCGCCGTGGCTGGTGACGATGACGAGCTTGCGGATACCGGCTTGCGCCACGGCATCGCAGAGCGTCATCCATTTGCTTAGCGCGACGTCTGTCGCCAGCGTCCGCGTACCCGGGTAGGCCGTATGCTCGGTTGAAATTCCGACCGGTTCGATGGGCAGAAACGTCGCCGGCAGATCACCCGGCAGCGCGGCGCGGACGCGCGCCAGATAGGCCTCGGCGATCAGCGTGTCGGTCTCGAACGGCAAATGCGGCCCATGTTGTTCGGTGGCCGCCAGCGGGAGCACGGCGATCCAGCGGGAGGCCTCGACCTTATCGATGGCGGACAGGCTTAACGCGGTCCAGTCGTGCGGCGGCTTTGGGGTCATCGTGCGCGGGTTTCTTCGAACAGGCGTTTCTTTGAATCAATTAGCAGAGTAGCTTTGCGATGCCCATCATGGGCAAAACGCCCAACGGAGTCCAATCATGCCACCCAGCCGCTTGCTGCGCGCGTTCGTCATCGGAATCGTTCTGTGGTCGTTGACCGGAGTACCGGCGCATGCGCAGACGCCCGGCGGATTGGACAAGGTGTCATTCGGCACCAACTGGGTTGCGCAAGCCGAACATGGCGGATTCTATCAGGCCGTGGCGGACGGCACCTATGCGCGCTACGGCCTCGACGTCAGGATCGTTCCAGGTGGCCCCAACGTCAACAACCGCATTCAGCTGATCGCGGGCAAGCTCGATTTCTTCATGAGCGCAAATACGCTGCAATCGTTCGACGCGGTGGCCAACAACGTGCCTGTGGTCGCCGTCGCGGCGATCTTCCAGAAGGATCCGCAGGTCTTCCTTGCGCATCCCGAGTCGAAGGTCACCAAGCTCGAAGACCTCAAGTCGCTGACGCTGTTCGTGTCCAAGGAAGGGATGCCGACCTATTTCCAGTGGCTGAAATCCGAATACGGGTTCAGCGAAGAGAACGTGAAACCCTATACGTTCAACGCGCAGCCGTTCCTGGCCGACAAGAAAAGTGCGATGCAAGGCTATGTGACGTCCGAACCGTTTGCGGTGGAGAAGCAGGCGAAGCTCAAGCCGACCGTCATCCTGCTGGCCGACTACGGCTTCAACGCCTATTCGACGCTGATCGAGACGCGCACCGCATATGCAGAGAAGAAACCAGATCTGGTGCAGCGCTTCGTCGATGCCTCGGTGACCGGCTGGTACACTTATCTCTATGGTGACAACCGGCCCGGCAACGCGCTTATCAAGAAGGCCAATCCGGAGATGACCGACGATCTGCTCGCCTATTCGGTCGATAAGATGAAGCAATATGGCATCGTCGATTCCGGCGATACGCTGAAGGATGGCATCGGCGCCATGAGCGACGAGCGCATGGTGGCGTTCTTCGGCAAGATGGTTCGCGCCGGCGTGACGCGTCGCGACATCGATTATCGCAAGGCTTACACCCTGCGGTTCGTCAACAAGGCCGTAGGTGTCAACCTGCGGCCGAAAAACTGACCGCGGCGGAATCTCCGGCATGACTGTTCTTGAAGCCGATGACGCGCGTGACGGACCGCAGGGTGGCGCGGCGGTGTCGCTGCGCGATGTCACCAAGGTCTACGATAACGGCGTTGCGGCGCTCGGTCCGCTGGACCTGACCGTGCGTACCGGAGAGTTTGTTTCATTGCTCGGGCCGTCGGGCTGCGGCAAGTCGACCGCCTTGCGCATTATTGCTGGGCTGAGTGAGGCGACAGCAGGCCGCGTACGTGTTGCGGGCGGGGATCCGCAGGACCGTTCGCGCCACAACATCGGGTTTGTGTTTCAGGAGCCGACCCTGATGCCGTGGGCGACGGTACGCGGCAATGTTCAGCTTCCGCTCGATCTCGCACATATGTCCCACAGCGAATCCGGCGAGCGCGTCAATCAGGCGCTTGCGCAGGTCGGGCTCATGGAGTTTGCGGATGTCTATCCGCGCGAGTTGTCGGGCGGCATGAAGATGCGGGTCTCGCTGGCGCGGGCGCTGGTGACCGACCCGGACATTCTGTTGCTGGACGAACCGTTTGCCGCGCTCGACGAAATCACACGCTTCAAGCTGAACAACGATCTGCTGACGCTGTGGCGCAAGTTGCGCAAGACCATCGTGTTCGTCACCCACTCGGTGTTCGAGTCGGTGTATCTGTCGCAGCGCGTGCTGATCATGACGCCGCGGCCGGGCCGCATCGTGCATGACTTCCGCATCGATGCAACTGAGCCGCGCGGCGAGGATTTTCGCACGTCGCCGGAATATGCGGCGTATTGCCGTGATGTCTCCGCGGCACTCGCGAAGGCCAGCATGGCAGGGGCTGCCGCATGACCGCACGCGAGACGTCACCGGGCTGGCTTCTGAAATTGATCCTGCCGCTGGTTGCGCTCGCCGCCGGCGTGGCGATCTGGGAGGCGGTGGTCCGCATCAACAATCTTCCGGTCTATGTGCTGCCTGCGCCGAGCGTGGTGTTCTCGACCCTGGTTCAGGATTGGTCGATCCTGTTCGGATCGTTGCTGACCACGCTTTTGACCACGGTTCAGGGCTTTGTCGCAGCGGCCGTTGGAGGCATCGCGCTTGCCGTGTTGTTCAGCCGCTCGAAATGGCTGGAATATGCGCTGTTGCCTTACGCGGTGATCCTTCAGGTGACGCCGGTGATTGCGATTGCGCCGCTGCTGCTGATCTATCTTCCGCAGCATGCGGCGGTCGTGGCCTGCGCCTGGATTGTCGCGTTCTTTCCGGTGCTGTCCAACACCACGCTGGGGCTGAATTCAGTCGATCGCAATCTGCTCGGCCTGTTCGAATTGTACGGTGCCTCGCGCACGCAGACCCTGCGTCGCCTGAAATTGCCTTCTGCGCTGCCGCATATTCTCGGCGGCCTGCGGATCGCCGGAGGATTGTCACTGATCGGTGCGGTGGTCGCCGAAATCGCGGCGGGTTCGGCCGGAGCCGGTTCCGGACTGGCTTACCGGATTGCGGAGGCTGGTTATCGGCTCAACATTCCCCGGATGTTCGCGGCGCTGTTGTTGCTCTCGATTGCCGGAATTGTCATCTATTTGGGTCTCTCGCTGGTCTCGTATCTTGTGCTACGACGCTGGCACGAAAGTGCGCTTGGAAAGGAAAGCTAATGGCTGCGAATGGTTCTCAGGAAAAGGTCGATGTGCTGATTTACGGACCCTCGAAGCCGGTGATCGATAACGGTTTTCCCGCGAACTTCGTGCTTCACAAATTCGAGAACAAGCACGACCTGAGTCGCATGACCCCGGAAATTGCCGGGCGTATTCGCGGCGTTGCGGTCACCGGTCTGGTGCAGGCCGATGCAGTCATGCTAGCGCGGCTTCCGAAGACCGAAATGGTGTCGAGCTTCGGCGTCGGCTACGACCATATCGATTTCAAATACGCCGCCGGGCACAACATCATCGTCACCAACACGCCGGATGTGCTGACCGAAGAAGTCGCGGACACAGCACTCGGCCTTCTGATCGCGACGGTGCGCGAATTCATCAAGGCGGACCGCTATCTGCGCGCGGGACACTGGAGCACGCAGGCGTTTCCGCTGAGCCCCGGCTCGCTGCGCGACCGCAAGGTCGGCATGGTCGGCATGGGCCGCATCGGTCAGGCCATCGCGCGCCGTCTCGATGCGTCGCTGGTGCCGGTGGTGTACCACTCGCGCAACCCGGCCAAGGGCGTCGCGTACAAGCATTATCCCAACCTGATCGAGATGGCGAAGGACGTCGATACGCTGATCGCCATCACGCCTGGCGGCGCTTCGACGGCGAAAATGATCAACGCCGATGTGCTCAAGGCGCTTGGATCGCGCGGCATTCTGATCAACGTTGCCCGTGGATCGGTGGTGGACGAGGAGGCGCTGATCGCCGCGCTCAAGGACGGCACCATCATGGCCGCCGGCCTCGACGTGTTCGCGAACGAGCCGCAGGTGCCGGATGCATTGAAGACGATGCAGAACGTGGTGCTGCTGCCGCATATTGCGTCGGCGTCGGTGACCACGCGCAACGCGATGGATCAACTCGTGGTGGACAATCTCAAACTGTGGTTCGCGGGCAAGCCGCCGTTGACGCCGATCGCCGAGACGCCGGTGAAGGGCCGCTGACCGTGCCCCGGGCCGCGATGTTCACGCTCATGAGATCGTGGCTGAGCAGGCAGGCTTGCCTGCTTGCTCTGGCGACGGTCACGATGATCGCGCCGAATGCCGCGGCGCAGGATGCTCGCTCGCTTGCAAAGGAGATGGTCGGAGAATGGGAGTTGTCGACGGCGGGTCGCGACAAGACCTGCGTGATCACGCTCAAGGGCGATGCCGGTCCGCAAGGTTCGAAGCTGGAATTCGACAAGGGGTGCAGCGCCACGTTGCCGTTCACCAAGAGCATCGTGGCGTGGAGCGTGAAGGGTCTCGATATCGTGCGGCTGCAGGATGCGGCGGGGCAATCGGTCATCGATGTGACCGAGGTCGAGAGCGGCATCTTTGAAGGCCTGCGTCAGGGGGAGGGTGTCTACCTGCTGCAGAATCTCGCTGCCGCACGCGCCTTGTCGAAATCGGCGGATCAGTTGATTGGCGACTGGGCGATGGTGCGCGGAAGCGGCAAATCGATCTGCGGATTGACGCTGACCAATACCGAAACCTCGCCGGAAAATTTCGCGGTGTTTCTGAAGCCGCGGTGCGACCCTATGGTGACTGCTTTCGCGCCCACGGTGTGGCGCATCGAGCGTGGCGAATTACTGCTGCGGTCGGCGAAGGGCGAGGTTTGGCGCTTCGAGGCCGATGACAATGCCCAGTGGCGGCGGGTCCCCGACAGCGCCGATCCGTTGATCCTGATGCGGCAGTAGCCGTCGGCGGTTCTCTTCGAATTAAGCTGTCAGTCCGGACGGTGCGCGAAGCGGGCCGATCCGGAATCTCGCAGAGTTTGATCGAGATTCCGGGTTCGCGCGTTTCAAGCGCGCGCCGGAATGACGTGTCATGCCCTACATCAGCCGCAGCCCTTTCAGGCTGGCGTGGCCGTTCTTGCCGACGATGATGTGATCGTGCACCGAAATCCCGAGCGGGCCAGCAATCGACATGATCGATTTCGTCATCTGGACGTCGGCGGTCGAGGGCGTCGGGTCGCCGGACGGGTGATTGTGCACGAGAATGATCGCGGTGGCGGACAGTTCAAGCGCGCGTTTCACAACTTCGCGCGGATAGACCGGCGTATGGTCGATAGTGCCGACCTGCTGCAATTCGTCCGCGATCAATTGGTTGCGCTTGTCGAGGAACAGTATCCGGAATTGCTCCTTGTCGGCAAAAGCCATGGCGGCGCGACAATACTCGATCACCGAAGACCATGACGACAGCACTGTCTTCTGCTTGTTGATCTGTCCTCTGGCGACCCGGCTTGCGGTCGCCGCGATCAGCTTGATTTCGGTGATTGCCGAATCCCCAAGCCCGCTGACTTCCTTCAGGCGCAATTCTGGCGCGTGAACCACCTCGGCGAACGATCCGAATTTCGCGATCAGCGCCTTGGCCAGCGGTTTGACATCGCGCCGGGGCAAGGCCCGAAACAACACCATTTCGAGCAGTTCGTAGTCGCTCAGTGCATCGGGGCCGGCATCGCGAAAGCGGTCGCGCAGCCGCTCGCGATGGCCATGATAGTGCGGCGCTTCGGAGAAGCCGGATGGATCGGGCTCTTTAGACCTGGTTGGCATGGCGCAATGCGTGCTCAAGTATGCTGCGAGCATCGCTGCGCCCGGCTGCATTTGCAACCGGCTTTATGCTGGTATCAAAAGACAATGGTCCTCGCCGAATGTACAGATATGTACATTCGGTCAGCAAGCCAAGGCATCATACCTTGTAAGGCGGCTTGTCCAGCTTGCCGGGCGAGAGCGTGAAGATTTCCACGCCGTCCTGGGTCACGCCGACCGAATGCTCGAACTGCGCCGACAGCGAACGGTCGCGGGTCACAGCGGTCCAGCCGTCGGACAGGACCTTCACGTGCGGCTTGCCGAGATTGATCATCGGCTCGATGGTGAAGAACATGCCTGGCCGCAGGACGACGCCTTCGCCGGGGCGGCCGACATGGATGATGTTCGGCTCGTCGTGAAACATTCGCCCGAGGCCGTGTCCGCAGAAATCGCGCACCACGCTCATCTGCTGCGGCTCGACGAAGCTCTGGATCGCGTGGCCGATGTCGCCGGTGGTGGCGCCGGGCTTCACGGCGGCGATGCCGCGCATCATCGCTTCATAGGTGACGTCAATCAGCCGTTCTGCGCGACGCGAAATCTCGCCGACGGCGTACATGCGGCTGGAATCGCCATACCATCCGTCGACGATCATCGTCACGTCCACGTTGACGATGTCGCCTTCCTTGAGCGGCCGGTCGCCGGGCATGCCGTGGCACACGACATGGTTGATCGATGTGCAGGTCGAATAGCGGTAGCCGCGATACATTAGCGTCGCCGGATAGGATTTATTGTCGAAGGCGAACTTCCGCACGAAATCGTCGATCTGCGACGTGAAGATGCCCGGCCGGACGATGGCCGCCAGTTCGTCGAGGCAGCGCGCGACCAGAGCTCCCGCCTTGCGCATGCCGGCGAATGCAGCCGGACCGTGCAGCTTGATCTGTCCGGTCTTTCGCAGTGAGGTTTCGGTGGCTTCGACGTAATTCATGAGGAATCTGGCTTCAAATCGAGGAACTTGCTGATGTCCTCTCCAATTTAATGGATGCAGCCCCCAGCGCAAGCGGCGGCTTCAGCCGGGCTGCCAATCCTTATTCGGGCTTGTTTTCAGGGCTTGTTTCCAGCTTCAGGCTCGATCGGAACTGGACGTCCGAGGCTGATGTCGTCGCGGGTGAGGTTGCAGGTCCAGGCCAGGGCCTCGACGCCGGACAGGCGCGCCTTGTCGAAGGCGCGGGCATAGGCCGGATCGATGTCGCGGGCCAAGGCAAATGAGCGCGCCGAGCCGATCTGGATCACGAACAGCATCACCGCACGGGCCCCCGTAGCGACCATTTCAGCCAGTTCGTCGAGATGTTTCGCGCCGCGCGCTGTCACCGAATCCGGAAATTCGGCCATCCCTGCGCGGCGCATCAGGTGCACGTTCTTGACCTCGACATAGCAGGGCGGACGCGAGGGACCTTCCAGCAGGAAATCGACGCGTGAGCCCTTGCCGTTGATGGTGCGGCCGTACTTCACCTCGCGGCGAATGGTAGCGTAGCCCGCTAGTTCGGGAATCGCACCAGCCGCGAGCGCCTCGGCCACGATGGGATTCGGATGCATGGTATTGACGCCGGTCAGCTCAGTGCCGCCGCCGAAATCCACCTCGATCAGCTCCCACGAGTAGGGCAGCTTGCGCGCCGCGTTTGGAGACTTTGACAGCCAGACCCGCGCGCCGTCGGCCTGAAGGCCAGTCATGGCGCCGGGATTGGCGACGTGCGCGGTGATCACGGTGCCGTCGGCGAGTTCGACATCGGCCAGAAACCGCTTGTAGCGGCGGATCAGGGTCGCCGGGACCAGTTCACTGGCAAAGCGCATGGACTATCAGTTTTGCACGTCGAGAACGGTCCCCGCCGGCAGCGCGTTGCCGCGCACGCGGATTTCCCGCACCGGATACGGCACGCGGATGTTCTCGCGCTTGAAGGCATCCCACAGCTTGAGCATCACCTCGCTGCGGACATTGTCCGCGCCGACGTCGAGATCGGCGACCCAGAATGTCAGCGTGAACTTCATGCAGGTTTCCGCGAACTCCACCAGCAGGCAGTTCGGTGGTTTGAAACTGGCGACGCTGGCCGTCTTGCCGGCGATATCGATGGCCAGCTTGCAGACGACGTTCGGATCGGCGTCGTAATTGGTTGCGAAGTTGACCTTCACCAGCATGTTTTTGTTGGTGTAGGTCCAGTTGACCACGCGCTGGGTCACCAGATCCTCATTCGGGATCAGGATTTCGCGGCCGTCACCCGCCGCGACGGAAATATAGCGCGTGTTCATCGCGCTGATTTTCCCCGAACTGTCGCCGATGGTGATGAGATCGCCGGGCTTCACCGACTTGTCCGCCAGCAGGATCACGCCGCTGATGAAATTGGCGACGATCTTCTGCAAGCCGAAGCCGAGGCCGACGCCGATGGCGCCGGAAAACAGCGCAAAGGCGGATAGATCGATGCCCGCGGCGCTCATCACGACCGCAAAAGCGCCCACCATCAGCAGGAGGCGGACCATCTTGACCAGGAGAACCTGAACCGACGGCGTGAGGTCGCGCGAGCGGGTAATCCGCGATTCGAGGAAATTTCCGAGAATACCGACCAGCCAAAGTGCAATTCCCAGCGATACGGCAACTTTCAGGACCAGCAGGGGCGTCACTCGCAACGCACCGAGCGGGACTGCGACGGAGTCCAGCGCCGCCGCCACCTCGTCCAGTTTGCCGACGATGCTCAGCGCCGCCACGATCCAGGCTGTCACCGAAACCGCGCGGACCACGAATTCATTCCGGATCAATCCCGTCGCCAGCCGGATGATGACCCAAGCTGTCGCGAGGCTCGCTGCGGTGGAAAGCAGGTAGCCGTGCCGCATGACTTCGGTCTTCACAATGACGGCGCGGGTGATGCTGATCAGCAACGCGAAGATGATTGTTCCCGCGCGATTCATCAAAACCCGGATCAGCACCCGCAGCGGCGCCGGAAGCCCCATAGCCAGCGACGCCGGGTCGATCCGCGCCCGGAGAAAACTCGCGGCGGCAAGCGAGAGACCGGCGGCAACAAGGATGATGCCGGCCTGCATGTAGAACCAGGGCGATACGAGATAGGCCTCCGCGGAGCGGACGGTGGCCTGCAACGCCTGCTGGATATCATCCCAGTCCATGGGCAACTCACCTTGCAAAGAGGCAGGCCGGTCCGGCTGCCTTGGATCAGATCTTGGGTTCGACCTTGGATTCGACCTTGGATTCGATTCGGTCGTTCTCCAGATTCTCACATTCTGCGGCTGGAGGTGTGTGAGAATCCTGCGTGCGGGCGACTTAACACCAGCAAATCCGGCACAATGGTGATCGGCTGACAAATGAGTTGGCGTTGGGCGGCTGCGACGATATTCATGCAAATGCAGGCATTGGGACGGCGGACGGAGACAGACATAGCTAATGGCATCCCTCGACTCGGTCAGCATTGCCATTCTGCTCGGCTCGGTTCTCGTGATGGCGGGCATTCTCTCAAGCCTGCTCGCGCTGCGGTTTGGTGCCCCGCTGCTGCTGGTCTTCCTTTTCGTCGGTATCCTTGCGGGTGACAGTGGACCCGGCGGCCTTCGCTTCGACGACGTGCAGACGACCTATCTGGTCGGCTCGGTGGCGCTGGCGCTGATCCTGTTCGACGGCGGGTTAAAGACCCGGTTCCAGAGCATCCGCGCGGTGCTGGCGCCCTCGGCGGCTCTGGCCACCGTCGGTGTGCTGCTAACGGCGCTGATCACGGCGCCGGTTGCCAAGTATGCGCTCGGGATCGGCTGGCCAGAAGCGCTGCTGGTCGGCGCGGTGGTGGGCTCGACCGACGCCGCTGCGGTGTTCCTTCTGGTGCATAGCCAGGGTCTTCGCCTGCGCCCGCGCGTCGGCGCGACCCTCGAGGTGGAATCCGGCACCAACGATCCGTTCGCGATCTTCCTGACGCTGATGCTGGTGGAATTCCTGTCGATTGGGCAGAGCTCGTGGGCGCATGTCGCGCTTCAGTTCGCGCGCGAGAGCGTGCTGGGCGTGGTCTTCGGAGCTGTCGGAGGCTGGGTTGTCGTGTTCGCGCTGAACCGTGTCGCCTTGCCGCAGGGGTTGCACGCGCCCTTTGTGGCGACAGCCGCCCTGGTGATTTTCGGGATGGCCCAGATTTCGCACGCGTCGGGATTCCTCGCGGTCTATCTCGCTGGCATGATCATCGGCAACCGTCCGACCCGCGCGCACAATTCCGTCCTCGCCTTTCTCGATGCCGCCACATGGCTGGCGCAGATCGTGATGTTCGTTTTGCTCGGCCTGCTGGTGTCACCCGAGCGAACCTTGGCGACCGTGCTGCCGGCTGTCGCGGTGGCGCTGGTGCTGATGCTGGTGGCGCGGCCCGTCGCGGTGTTTCTCTGCCTGGCTCCGTTCCGGTTCAACTGGCGGGAGCGGACCTTCATCGCGTGGGTTGGCCTGCGCGGCGCGGTCGCGATCTTCCTGGCGTCGATACCGATGCTGGTCGGGCTGCCCAACGCACAAGTCTATTTTGACGTCGCCTTCGTGGTCGTCCTGATTTCATTGCTGCTGCAAGGTTGGACACTGGCCTCGGCTGCGCGATGGCTACACGTCGCGCTGCCGCGTGCGGATCGCGGGCCTCGCCGCGTCGAGCTTGATCTGCCGGGACAGCTTGAGCAGCAACTTGTCGGCTATCCGGTGCGCGCCAACAGCCTGTTCCTGAAACGCGGCCTGATCCCGTCATGGTCGAAGCCCACGCTGGTGATCCGTGACGAGCGGATTCTCTCGCCTGTCGAAGCCGAGCCGGTGGTCAAGGGCGACTATCTCTATCTGCTGGCGCCGCCGGAAAAGGCCGAGGCGCTGGATCGCTTCTTCGTCGATATGCCCGTGGTGCCCGCGCCGGACCCGCATTTGCTCGGCGACTTCATGATGCCCGGCGATGTGACCTTAAAGGACGTGGCCGACATCTACGGCGTCACCGTCGCCCCCAGCGACGCGCACCTGACGCTGGCGGACTACTTCGATATTCATCTCGATCACGCGCCCCGCGTCGGCGCGACCTTGCCGCTCGATTCCATTGTGCTGGTGGCGCGAAGCATCGGCGGCGCGCGCGTCAACATCGTTGGCTTGCGGTTGCCGGAGGATGAGGAACCGCCGGCTCCCCCGCTGACCCGCACCGCCGCCGCAAAGCGCAGGCTGTCGCGGATGGGAACCCGGCTGCTCGGGAGCTGAGCCGGCTACAGCGCGCGGGACGGCAGTAGCAGCGGTCCGTCCGGCGTCTCGACGCGGTTCACCGAAATGCCGAAGATCTCCGCGATGCGATCGGGCGTCAGCGCCAGCGACGGCGTATCGTTGGCGACGATGCGGCCCTCATTCATGACGACGACGCGGTCCGCGAACCGCATCGCCAAAGCGAGATCGTGAATGATGGCAAGGACCGCCGTGCCGCTGTGTGCAATGCGCTGAAGCAGATCCATGACGATGAGCTGATGCCGTTCGTCGAGCGACGCGGTCGGCTCGTCCGCGATCAAAACAGAGGCTTCGGTCGCCAGCGCCCGTGCGATGGCGACGCGGGCGCGTTCGCCGCCCGACAGCGTTGTGATCAGCCGTGAGGAAAACTCTCTGACCTCGGTCGCCTCGATGGCGCGTTCGATGGCGATCCGATCCTTGATGGAAGTCTGCGAGAATGGATCGGCATGCGGCTCGCGTCCGAGCGCCACGATGCTGTCGACCCGCATCGGCCAGTGAAATTCGTGCCCCTGCGGCAGATAGGAGATGGCGCGGGCGCGGACGCGGGGTGCGAGATCGCGCAGGTTGGTACCGTCGAACGTGACGGAGCCCTCCGCTCTCATCACGCCGGCCATGACGCGGGCCAGCGTCGTCTTGCCGGCGCCGTTGGGTCCGGCGAGAATCGTGAATTCGCCGGCGTTCAGGGTCAGGCTAGTGGTGTCGACAATCCGGCGCGTGCCACGGGTGACCGTGACATCCGTGGCGACAAGGCGCGGGTTCTCGTTGGGTTTCATTGCGTGCTGTCCTCCAGCGCGCGGCGCTCGTGGAAGATCATCGCCAGAAAAAATGGCACGCCGATCAGCGCCGTCACCACGCCGATTTTGATTTCGATGACGGCGGGGATCAGGCGCACGGCGATGTCCGCGGCCATCAGCAGCACCGCGCCTGCTAGCGCGGCAGGAAGCAGCACGCGCGCGGGATCGGAACCATAAAACCGCCGGACCAGATGCGGCGCGACCAGTCCCACGAACGAGATGGCGCCCGCGACCGAGACGGCAGCGCCGACACCGAGCGCGACGCCGATCACCACCAGCACACGGGTGCGCTCGACATTGACGCCGAGCGACGCAGCCGCGTCCTCACCAAGCGTCAATGCGCGGAATGCTCCTGCATTGACTGCCAACACGAACCAGCTCACGATCATGAAAGGCGCTGCGAGCCACACATGCTCCATGCTGCGGTCGCGTAGCGAGCCGAGCAGCCAGAATGCGATCTCCAGCGCGATGTAGGGATTGGGCGCGAGATTGAGGATGAGCGCGATGGCCGCGCCTGCGAGACTTGCAAGTGCGAGGCCCGCCAGCAGCGTCACCGTCAGCGAGGCGCGGCGTCCGGCGATCGCGACCAGCGCGCCGACCGATAGCAGCGCACCGGCGATGCCACCGAGCGGGACCGCCAGCGACAGCGCGCCGGCGAATCCGAAGGCCATGATCGCTGCGGCTGCTGCTGCGGCCGCTTGCGGCGCACCGAACAGCGACGGTTCGGCGAGCGGATTGCGCAACAGGCCCTGCAACGCTGCACCAGCCAGTCCGAACGTCGCGCCAATCAGCAACGCCAGCAGGGTTCGCGGCAGCCGGATGTCACGCACGATGATCGAGGCCACACCCTGATCGGAAAACAGAGCCGCGATGACCGTACGCGGCGAAAATTGCGCAGGCCCTGTCAGCAACGACAGCACGAACAGCACGGCCACCAGCACGGCGAGCATCGCGGTCAGCAAGGTGCCCTGACTATGTCCCTGGCGGTCGCTGGTCATTCCGTTCCGATTGTTCTCGGCGTGTCTTCGCAGCAGAACAGCCGCTGACGCAACACAATGGACGTGGCATAACAGGCTGTCATGATCAAGAAAACCATATTCGCGGCCATGCTTGTTTCGGCCACGTTCTCAGCGTTGTGCGGGACTGCGCCCGTCGCGCGCGCGGACGGTCCGCCAAAGCGTATTGTATCTTTCAACCTTTGCGCCGATCAGTTGCTGCTTGCGCTGGCCGATCCTGCCCAGATCGCGGGACTGTCGCCCTATGCGGTCGATCCGCTTCTGTCCGTCATGACCGACAAGGCTGCATCGTTTTCCCGTCTGGACTGGGACGCGGAGTCTGTGGTGAATCTCGCGCCCGATCTGGTGTTGGGCGGTCCGAGCCATCGCCCGATCCATTCCATGCTGAGTGCGATGGGCATTCGCGTCGTGAACGTCGAACTCATTCGCAATCTCGCCGATGCGCGCCGCCAGGCCATCGAGGTGGGAAAGCTCGTCGGCCATCCCGCGCGCGGCGAAGCATTGGCGCGACAACTCGAGCAGGCCGAAGCGGGATTATCTGCTGTGGCCATGAAGCCGCCGCTAACGGCGCTGGTCATTCAGCGTGAAGGATATCGGGAAGGTCCGGCCAGTCTGGCATCGGGCATGCTGTCCATCGCCGGATTGCGGCCACCGGGAGGTGCGCCGGCAGGTGTCGGTGGTTTCAAGTCGGCAGAGCAGGGTGACTTCGTGTCGCTCGAACATTTGCTGATCAATGGGCCGGACGTGCTGGTGTTGCAGGATCCGCCGCGCGAAGCGCGCGATCAGGGTGCGCTGTTCATTACCCATCCGGCGCTGCTGTCGCGCTATGGCGCGAACCGGCGGATCGACCTTCCCGAACGCTATACGGTTTGCGGCGGCCCGCCGCTGCTGCAGGGACTGGATTATCTCGCGAAGGCGATCACGGCGCTGAAGTAGAGCATGATCCGGAAAAGTAGGGACCGGTTTTCCGATCAGATCATGCTCACTTAAATGATGTGCGGCAAAACTTCGACGCCGCCGCTGGCGACAACCTTGCCGCGCTTGAGTATCACCACATTCGTCGCCAGCCGCCGCATCTCGCCGGCATCGTGGCTGACAAAGACCATCGGCACGCTGGCGTCGTCGCGCAGCCGGATGAAATAGGGAAGGATTTCCGCCTTCCGCTCCTCGTCCAGCGATCCCAAAGGCTCGTCCAGCAGCAACAGGCGCGGCTTCGCAAGCAGCGCGCGGCCGAGCGCCACACGCTGACGCTCGCCGCCTGAGAGCTGCGCTGGGCGGCGATCGAGCAGGTGTCCGATGTCGAGCAGATCGATCGTGTGTTTCTCCGCCGGGGCGTCGTGATCCAGTCCGTTCATGCGTCGGCCGTAATCGAGATTCTGCCGGACGCTGAGATGCGGAAACAGTCGTGCGTCCTGAAACACGTAGCCGATCCGTCGCCGATGTGGCGGAACATGCAGGCTTGATGCGCTGTCGTCGAGGACATCGCGGTCGAGCGAAATCCGCCCGCGGTCTGGTTTGGTCAGCCCGGCGATCATGTTGACGATCGATGTCTTGCCGGCGCCGGAATTGCCGAACAGGCCGGTGACGAGACCGTCGCTGGTGAAGGATATGGCGAGGTTGAAATCGCCGAGCTGCTTTTCAACATCGACCGACAGCATCTTAATAGCCATGCAACCGCCGCGTAGCGCGCCGTGCCAGAATCTCCGATGCGATCAGTGCGGCCATTGCAATTGCAATCGACACGATCACCAGCCGCAGCGCGGCTGTGTCGCCATCCGGCGTCTGGGTGAGGGAATAGATCGCCGCCGAGATGGTCTGGGTCTCGCCGGGAATGTTGGAGACGAATGTAATGGTCGCGCCGAATTCGCCGATGGCCTTGGCGAAGCCAAGCACCATGCCGGCGACAATGCCCGGCAGCGCGAGTGGCAGCGTTACGGTGAGGAACACGCGCCACGGCGCCGCGCCGAGCGTGCTGGCGGCCTGTTCGAGTTTGCGGTCCACCGCTTCGATCGACAGCCGGATCGGGCGCACCAGCAATGGAAATGACATCACGCCGCACGCCAGCGCAGCGCCGGTCCAGCGGAACGCAAACACGATGCCGAGCGTGTCGGCGAGCCACGCGCCGACCAGACCTTTACGTCCGAATGTCAGCAGCAGCAGATAGCCGGTGACAACCGGCGGCAACACCAGCGGCAGATAGACCAGCGCATCGAGCGCAGCCTTGCCCCAGAAATCGCGCCGCGCCAGCAGCCACGCCACGGCGATGCCGAGCGGCGTGGCGACCAGCGTGGCGACGGCGGCGACCCGCAATGAAAGCAGGATCGCCGTCCAGTCTTCGGGAGAGAGATCGAACATGCGGCCTTAGGAGACAGGCTTGATCAGAAACGTGAAGCCGTATTTCTCGAAGATTGCCTTTGCTGCTCCCGAGCGCAGAAACGCGAGATAGCCGTTGGCGTCGGCTTTCGCGTTCGTTGTCGCGGCGACCGGATAGATGATCGCGGGATGCGAATCCGCCGGGAACGCGCCGACGATCTTCACGCCGGAATCGACCTTGGCGTCGGTCTCGTAGACGATGCCGAGCGCTGCCTCGCCCCGCGAGACCAGCGCCAGCGCGGCGCGGACGCTCTCGGCCATGGCGAATTTCGCCTCCGCGGCCTGCCATGCGCCGAGCTTTTCCAGCGCGGCCTTGGCATACTTGCCGACCGGCACGGCCTTGACGTCCCCGGTCGCGATCCTGCCGTCGCCCGCGAGCTTGGCGAGATCGAAGCCTGGTCCGATCATAACATTCGTGATCTTGGAATCCTTCGGCGCGATCAGCACGATCTTGTTGCCGAGCAGATTGACCCGCGACGGATCGCTGATGGTCTTCTTTCCGGCGGAATAATCCATCCAGTCGGTGTCGGCGGAGATGAAGATGTCAGCGGGCGCACCCTGTTCGAGTTGCTTGGCGAGTGCCGAACTGGCGGCGTAACTTGAGACCACCTTGATGCCAGTCTTGGCGGTGTATGCGGCATTGGCTTCGTCGAGCGCGTTCTTCATGGAAGCAGCGGCAAAGACCGTGAGGGTCTTGTCCTGCACAGCCACAGGCGGCGCGCCTGCAGGTTTTGCGTCCTGCGCGTGCGCAAACAGCGGCGCGCACACAAGCGCGGTCAGCACGAGAAAACGTGTCATGAAGGTCATGGGGGCGCTCCATACCGCGCGCAAAGCGCGCGTGTTCGTCAACCTGGATTGTTCATGACGACAAGCGGAAGCGCCGTTCCGGCAACCCCGACAGCGCGCAGCATGACGGAGCATCGTTGGCCGCGACCATATCAGGCGTGGCTTCTGCGTAAAGTCCTGGAATCGGCTTTCTGAGACGCTAAGGCGCCATCAAAACCTGCCGGCATTCGGCGGGCAGATTTGCAAGCGTCATTGGAGGCTTCGGCTTGGGCGGCTTCACCGGCGGCTTGGGATGCAGCACCGCGTCGCTGAACCAGTAGGCGAGGTCGCCCGTGCTGCAGCCCTCGCCGTCGTTCGGCGGCGTCTGCGCCTCGCAGTTGGTGCTGCCCGGCGGACATTTCATGCGAATGTGGAAATGATAGTCGTGTCCGTACATCGGTCGTACTTTCGACAGCCAGCTCCGGTTGCCGTTCGCTTCCCGGCACAATGCCTTCTTGATCGCGGCATTGACGAAGATGCGCTCCACCTGCGGCTCCTGCGCGGCGGCACGGATCACCGGAAGATGTGTTGGCGTCCACGTGGCAGGATCGATGTCGAGCCGGTCCTTCCGCACCATCATCACCGCCGAGGTTTCCTCGCGTTCCTCGCGCGAAAGCTGCCGGTTCGGCATCGGCGTCAGCCAGATGTCGGCGTCGAGGCCAATCTGGTGGCTGGCATGGCCGGTCAGCATCGGCCCGCCGCGCGGTTGCGACATGTCGCCGACCAGCAGTCCCGGCCAGCCTGCTGTCTTCTGAGCCTTGGTGGCGACTCGTTCCAGCAAGGCAATCAGATCCGGATGTCCCCAGTTGCGGTTGCGCGATAGCCGCATGACCTGCCACGCCGGTCCGTTGATCGGCAGTGCGACCGCGCCCGCAATGCAGCCCTTGGCGTAAAAGCCGATCGGCTGCGGCGCGAGTTTCGCGGGCAGCGGCTTGCGGCCGAACAGCTCCTTGGCGGCGACATTGGGATCGTTGGGATTGGCGAGCGGCGGAAGCGGCTTGGGACTGACGCTTCCCTTGTCCTGCGCCGACGCCGGACTTGCCATCGATACGACGGCAGACATCAGGGCGAGCGCGAGAATCAGACAGTGTCGCTTCATGGCGCCTCTTATAACGGAAGGCCGCACCGGCGACGAGACGGTGCGATCTTTAACACAATGTTAGCCATGCCGGAGAGTGACGCAAATTGGTGCGGAACGCCGTTTCCGGGCGCATTGTTGAGCGTTCAGCGTGCGATGGTCTCGGTAGCCTGCTAGCAAAGGGCTGCATCTGGCGCTGCGATCCCCCATTCCGATCCCGGCGAAGCCTTGCAATTGAGCAGTTTTGTTTGCTCGGTATGCATCAATTCCGGCCGGAGTCTGAAGCCAGCGCCGAGAGATACCATTTTTTCAGACACTTATAGCAAGACTGCTGCCCGCAGAATGCGAGGGCGTGAGGAAATGCCGATCAATCGGCCAAAATCAAAAACCAGGACCGGAAAATCAGCACATACACGGGGTAGATTGTCGGTTCGCCGGCCAAAAGCCGTGCCGAAGCTGTTGAGCAAGGGCCGCAAGATTTCCGAAATCGGCGAGATCGTGCGCACGCGCGCGGAAGCCGAAGCGGCGATCGCGGATGCTGCGCGATCCAATGAGCGACTGCGCGAAGCGATCGATATCCTGCCGCAGGGTATCGTGTTTCTCGACGCCGATGGCCGCTACATTCTCTGGAACAAGAAATACGCCGAGATCTACAGCAAGAGTGCCGACCTTTTCGAGGAAGGCGCGATGCTGCGCGATACGCTGAAGGTCGGCGTTGCGCGAGGCGATTATCCTGAAGCCGTCGGCCGCGAGGACGAGTGGATCACCGAGCGGCTCGAAAAGCTCTATCATCCCGGCCATCGCCACGAACAGACGCTGTCCGACGGCCGCTGCATCCTGATCGAGGAACGTCTCACCGGCGACGGCGGCGTGATCGGACTGCGCGTCGATATTACCGAGCTGAAACAGCGCGAAGCCTCGTTCCGTTTGTTGTTCGAGGGCAACCCGGTGCCGATGATCGTCTGCTCCCAGGACACCGAGCGCATCATCAGCGTCAACGACGCGGCGATCGCGCATTACGGCTACTCGCGGGAAGACTTCGAGAAGCTGAGAATCTCGGACGTGCAGGCCTTCGATCAGGCAGCGCCATGGACCGGCGACCAGACCACCGAGGAACGCGCCGCGCGAACCTGGAAGCACGTCAAGGCCGACGGCTCGCTGATCGACGTCGCGATCTACTCGCGCCTTCTGGTCTTCGATGGCCAGCCGGCGATGCTGCTGGCGCTGATGGACATCACCGAGCGCAAGCGCGCCGAGGCGCGGCTCGCCTTCATGGCGCAGCACGACGGCCTGACCGGATTGCCGAACCGCATTCTGCTGCGCCAGCGGCTGGACGAATTGCTGGCACACACGCGCCGCAGCGGTGACAAGGTCGCGGTGCTGTTTCTCGATCTCGACAACTTCAAGGGCATCAACGATACGCTGGGCCATGCCATCGGCGACAAGCTGCTGAAGGGCGTGACCAAGCGTCTGCGCTCGTCATTGCGCGAGGAGGACGCCATCGCTCGCCTCGGCTCCGACGAATTCGCCATTGTTCAGGCCGGTGTGAGCCGCCCTGAGGAAGTGGCGTTCCTCGCGCGGCGCCTGATCGACGCCATCAGCGAACCCTATCTGCTCGATGGCCACACCATCATCAGCGGCGCCTGCATCGGCATTGCCATCGCGCCCGGCGACGGCGACGACGCGGAGAAACTGCTGAAGAACGCCGACATGGCGCTGTCGCGCGCCAAGAGCGAGGGCCACGGCACGTTCGGCTTCTTCGAGTCGGAAATGGACGCCCGCGCGCAGGCGCGCCGCCGCATCGAGATCGATCTGCGCGCCGCCATCGAGAACAACGTGCTTCAGCCGCATTATCAGCCGCTGGTCGATCTCAAGAGCGGATCGATCACCGGATTCGAGGCGCTGGTGCGCTGGCCGGACAACGAACGCGGCATGATCCCGCCGTCGGAATTCATCCCGGTCGCGGAAGAAACCGGCCTGATCAACGCGGTCGGCGGACTGATGCTGCGGCGCGCCTGCATGGACGCGGCGCAATGGCCTGACGACGTGCGTGTCGCGGTCAACCTGTCGCCGCTGCAGTTCCGCGTCGGCAATCTGCTGTCCGTGGTGATGGATGCGCTGAAGACATCCGGCCTGTCGCCGAAACGGCTCGAACTGGAAATCACCGAAACCGTGCTGCTCGACAAGAGCGATCAGGTGCTGGCGACGCTGCATGCGCTGCGCGCGCTTGGCGTGCGGATTTCGATGGACGATTTCGGCACCGGATACTCGTCGCTGAGCTATCTGCGCAGCTTTCCGTTCGACAAGATCAAGATCGACCGCTCGTTCGTGCAGGATCTCGATTCCAATCAGGACGGGCAGGCGATCATGCGCTCGATCATTTCGCTCGGCATCGGTCTCGGCGTCACCATCACGGCGGAAGGCGTCGAAACCGAAGCCGAACTGAGTTGCCTGCGCGCCGAAGGCTGCCATGAAGGACAAGGCTTCCTGTTCAGCCGCGCACGGCCGAATGCCGAGATCACCGCGCTGCTGCAGGCCCAGCGCAACGCGAGCGAAACGCGCGTGGCGTAACGCCGCTGACCCGATGTCCGCCACAAAACAAAAACCCCGGCTTTGAACCGGGGTTTTGCTTTTTGCGGCCGGGCCGCAGAAATCACTTCTTCTTTTTGGACTTCGCCTTTTTCGCCTTCTTCGGCTTAGGCGCGGCCTTCACGGCCTTCGAGACGTCATCGATCTCGGCCTTGCCGACATTCTTGATGACGGACTTGATGGTGCTCTTGGCGGACGCCTTGCTGGAATAGCCTTCCGAGGCGAACATCTTCTCGCCGTTCGGCGCGCGGAAGCGGAAACGGAATTCGCCGGTCTTGTCTTTGTAGATTTCAAATTTGTAGGAAGCTGCCATCACTGTCTCCGATGATTGAATAGGACGTACGCACGTTACGCGCGCGGCGAACCTGAGACAAGTGCAGGTTGTGCGTTGCTCTCAGCGCGGTTCGTTTGGATCAAGTCATTCAATGACGATCTCGCCCGTCATGCCGTGATCGGCATGAGTTCGTCCATCGCTCGCAGTGATGCCGCAACGCAGATCGTTGACGCGGCCCGCCGCGACCGGCACGAACCACCATTCGGCGGATTGTCCCGGATAAACCTCGACCTCGCGAATTGCGCCCTTGAACTCTGCGAGCGTGATCGTTTTGCCGTCGCGGCTCTGCGTCACCTGCACCTTGCGCGTCCAGACCATTTGCGAGAATGCATGAGAGGTGAAGTAATGCGGATCGTTGCTCGGGTTGCGCAGCACCAGCTTGTAAAGTTTTCCGGTCTCGAAGCGCAGCTTGTTCGGCGAGAATTCATGTTTGCCGGGTGAGCCGAGATCGACCGTCACCTCAACCGGCGTCTGCTTCGACAGATCGCCCGCGGCAAGCGCTGCGCCTGAGGCGAGGCCGAGCGCGACGGCTGCGCCGAGCGCGAAGCGATACGATGTCAGCATGATGTGTCTCCTGTTGTGATGCTTCCGCGCCGGAAAAGGCGTCGTCGCAAACAAATCCGCTCGAGTTTGATGCAAATGCGAATGAGTTGCAAGAACCAAGCTGAAAGCCGGCGCGTGGCTTGCTGCGAAACGGCGCGGAAGGTCAGCGGCTGCGGGCAGGAAGCGCTGAGGTGAGGCGGGCGACACGTCAGGATCCTTGAAAGATGATCCGATTTCGGGGCGCGGGTCTGCATCCGCTTCATAGAGGGCGCGGACGACCCGGTCCCGTTTTCATTTCCTCATCAGGAAGAAATGGAGCGCCGGGAGGCGCCAGGGGTTTGCGAGACCCCTCATGACGAACCCTTGCGAGAGGTTCGTCCGCGTGCCGTGACGAAACGGATTGCGAGTCCGTCTCGCGAGGCGCGCGCGTCACGACATCGATGGGGTTGCGAAGCCCACCGCGCGGACGCTGCGCCTCCCGGCGCTCCACCAGCCGCGCCCCGGAGTGATGGGGCGGCGGCTGCGGTGGTCATCCCTCCGCGTCATGAGCGGGGAGGGATAAATGATTGCAAGAATATATTCCTATTATTCGAGCCACGTCAAGACGTTTGCTAGTAAGTTTATTGGGCAGCTTGAAAGCTCAAACATTGGCGGTACTCCAAGGCTTCCGGCATTTCCTGAAATTCAAGTAGCTCGCCCGTGAGTTCGGCAAGATGCTTTTTAATCTCAACCGGACTTGCTCGA